>JBIOJK010000053.1:0-22583 GCA_044450765.1 Myxococcota bacterium
GACCCCCGACCAGCTGACTCACTTGCTTCGCCGCGCCCGCCGCGCGCTGCGGCTGCCCCGCTTGCTGGCCGAGGCGGCAGCTCGCCTGCACGCCCTGCCCGTGGAGCCCCTCATCGCGCGCCTGCGCGAGCGCGGCGGCGATCCAGCGGAGCTCTCGGTCGGCGCGCTGCTCGGCGACCTGGCCGGGCAGATCCGCGGGCTCGACCACGGCGAGCTGACTCGCGCGCTCGCGTGGCTCGAGCACACGCGGCCGCCGGAGCGCCGCCAGGCGCTCTGCCACGGCGACCTGCACCCGAACAATCTGCTCGTCGACGACGACGGACAGTGGACGCTGATCGACTGGACCAACGCGCGGCTGGCAGAGCCGGAGCTCGACATCGCATTCACGGCGGAGCTGCTCGAGCTCGCGCCAGTCATCGTTCCGCGCGCCGCGCGCCCGCTGGTCCGACTCGGCCTGCGGCGCGCATCGCGCATGCTCCAGGCGGCGTACGCCGCACGGGCGGAGCTCGATCCCGCGCGAGTCACTTGGTACCAGGCGCTCTACCGGCTCCAGCTCCTGGTGCGCGTCGAAGCCGACCGCGCTGCACTGCCCGGCGCGGCCGTGTTCCCGAAGTCACACCCGTGGCGTCTGGTCGCGCCGCTCGCCGCGGCACGACTGCGAGCCGCGCTCGCCAGCTAGTCGCGCGCCTCGAGCGTGAACTGCAGCTCGAGCGATCCCAGGTGGAAGCGGTCGCCGTCCTTCAGCTCGAGTGAGCTGCGCGCTTCACCTTCGCTGTCCGAGGCGCTCAGCACGAAGCCGCTGCCGCGGAATTCGACGAGCGCGTGGCGTGTGCGCAGCGAAGCGTCGTCGAGCGCGAGGTCCACGCCGGGGCCGCGTCCGACTGCGGTGCGCGGTTGGTCCAGCCGGTACTCCATGCCGCGCGCCTCGCCGGACAAGATGACGAGTGCGGGCCGGAACCGAGTGAGGAAGTCCGAGAGTGCCTGGGAAGAAGCAGCGGGTTTCATTTGTCCTCGGCTTGGACGGGTTGGGGACGGTACTTCTTCTAGGAACGGTCCGCAGCCGCCAGGCTTGAGTGTGAGTTGAAATGGACCCGAAACCAGAGCGAAGTCAGCGCTGTGCTTCGAGATCCGCGCGGGGGACCCACAGGGCGTGCAGCCCGTATGGCACCCGCTGCGGGAGCAGCACGCGCGCAACCGGGGGCGCGCCGACGTCCCGCGCGTCCACGACCAGGAGCTCGCTCGAGCCCTCTGCCTCGTCGTGGACGAACGCGAGCAGCCAGCCGTCGTCTTCGCCCGAGGCGCCGGGGCGCGGCACGAAGAGACCCTCGCCGCCGTTCCGGTTCGGCCCGAACGAGTGGAGCTGCGACGCGGCGCCGCTCTCGAGATCGTACTTCAGCAGCCCGTCGGCCAGCGGCAGGCGCACGTCGGTGCGGAAGCGCGATGCGAAGGCGAAGCGCGCGCGCCGGCCGACGCGCGCCGGGTTGATGCTCGGCAGCTCGGCGTTCTGGTCGTCGAGCTGTTGCTCGCGCACCGATCCGTCGCGCGGGTCGATGCGCCAGCGCCACAGGTGAGTGAGTTGCGGCGGCGCGCTGCCGGCCTCGACCTCGGCGGCGAGATCGAGCTCCCAGCGGTGCAGCACGTCGAGCACGATCTGCGCGCCGTCCTCCCACGCGTTCACCACGTGATAGACGAAGCAGGGCGCGACGGGAAACCAGCGCGCGTCGGCGCCCGAACCGCGCCGCGGAAGCAGGCCGAGGTGCGAGCCGCGCTGCGGCTCGAAGCGCGCGATCGGCTCGCCGCGGAGCCAGCGCCGGACGTCGAACGTGTACGGGTGATTCATGAAGACCGCGAAGCGCTCGGTGATCGCGAAGTCGTGCATCAGGACGCCGATCGGGATTTCGACCGCGGTCGTGTGCGCGAGCGCGCCGTCGGCCGAGAACACCGAGTACTGCAGGTGCGGCTTCGCGACGGGGCTGTAGCCGAAGCCGAACATCTCCTTGCTCGCGGGATCGATCTTGGGATGCGGAGTCAGTGGATGGCGCAGCCTGCGGCCGAAGCTGTGTACGCCGAGTGTCTCGAGCGCCGGGAGTCCGATCTCGTACGGCTCGCCCTGTTCGTGCAGCGCGAGCAGCCTGCCCGCGTGCCGGACGAGCGCTGTGTTCGCGGTGTTCTTCGTCGCGCCCTCGGGGTTGTCGAACTGCGCGCGCTCGAGGAGCCCGGTCCAGAGCGCGCGGCCGCGCCTGCGCTCGAGCTCGAAGCCGCGCGTGCGAATCCAGCGGTTGCGGTAGCTCGCGCGTCCGTTCGCGATGCGCACGGCGTGCAGCATCCCGTCGCCGTCGAACCAGTGGTGGCGACCGACCGGCGGGAACTGCGGGTTCGGTCCATTCCGCACGAACAGGCCGTCGAGCTCGCGCGGCAGCTCGCCCAGGACGACGAGATCGTCGGCCGCGATCTCGCGCTCGACGGGCGCGAAGTTCCCCTCCAGGAACGGGCTCTTCGCCATCGCTGCGATTCTAGCGCGGCGCCGCGTCTAGCCGAGTGGACTCGGCGCCGCCGCCGCGCGGGAAGAGCTCGAGCCGACACAGCCCCGGGTCGAGCGCGACGTGACTCTCGCGCGCGCTTGCAGGCAGCGCGGGAGCGGAGTCGACCTCGAGCGCGCCGGACTCGACGCGCAGCGCGCACAGCCGGCCGCGTGCGTCGGCCACGACGAGCACGCCCGTCCCGCCGGCGTACGCGGCGCGCCGGCGGACGTAGTCGATGCCGGCGTCCAGGTCGCGCGCGCGAAACAGGAGCTCCTGCGCGAGAAAGCGCAGCGAGACCTCATCGCGCGAGAGGTCGCGCGCGCAGACCACCGCGATGCCCTCGCTGTTGACCCCGCACAGACAGCCGGCGAGTGGCGCGAGCGTGAGCTCCGCGCTCGGGAAGCCGCCCGCGTCGGGCGCGCTGCGGCGCAGCACGACGAGTGACTCGAGCTCGGGCGCGAGATCGAAGACCGCGCACAGCCGGGACCCGTCGTGGAACGCCGCGCCCTGCACGCGAGTCTGCGCCTCGCCCAGGAGCAGGCGCGCCTCGGGCACCCGAGCCGCTTGCGCCATCCCCTCGACGCGTTCGCGCTGCCAGGGGAGCTGCGTCGCGAGCGAGCGGGCGCTCGTCGCGGCGACTCGCCGCGACACGGCGATCCGCGCGAGCCAGGGCAGCGACGCGCTGCGCCGAGTGACTTCGCCGCGGATCAGGGCGCGCAGCGCGGCGCCCTGCGCGCGCCCCTGCTCGACGGGCGCGCCCTCGGCCTGCACGATCGGATTCATCGCGCCGGGGGCGGCGCGATCTGCAGCACCTCGTTCGCCGAGCCGGTGCGATAGCCGTCCAAGTCGAGCGCGACCCAGCGGAAGCCCGCGTCGTGCAGCGCGCGCGACAGCTCGCGCAGGGCCGCGGGCTCGAGCGCGCGCGGCATCTCTTCGCGCGCGAGCTCGACGCGCGCGAGATCGCCGTGGTGGCGCACGCGCAGCTGGCGATAGCCGAGCGCGCGCAGCGCATCTTCGGCGCGGTCGATCTGCGCGAGCTTCTCGGGAGTCACTTCCATCCCGTACGGCACGCGCGACGAGAGACACGCCGACGCGGGCAGCTCCGCCGTCTCGAGCCCGGCCGCCGCCGACAGCGCGCGGATCTCGAGCTTTCCGAGCCCGGCGTCGAGCAGCGGCGAGAGCACCCGGTGCTCCTCGGCGGCGCGGTGACCGGGCCGGAAGTCACCGGTGTCGTCGCGGTTGATCCCGTAGGCGACCGCGGAAAAACCCCGCTCGGCGCGGAGCTTCTCGAGCAGCTCGAAGAGCTCACTCTTGCAGAAGTAGCAGCGGTCGGGCGCGTTGCGCGCGTACTCGCTCCGCTCGTGCTCGTGTGAATCGATCCACTCGTGGCGAAAGCCGATCGCGCGCGCCACCTGCGCGGCCATCTCGCGGTGACTGCGCGGATACGACGGCGACACGGCCGTGACTGCCAGCGCCCGCGCGCCCAGCGCCCGGTGCGCGGCCCACGCCAGGTACGCGGAGTCGACGCCGCCCGAGTAGGCGACGACGACGGACTCGCTCGCCGCGAGACGCGCGAGCAGAGCGAGCTCCTTGGCGCGCGCGTCGTCGCTGGCGCGAGAGTCGGTGGTGAGCTGCGGCACGCGGCCAGGGTACGGACGCGCTCGCTCGAGTGTCAATGACAGCGACATCCGAGCAGCTATCCTGGCCGCATGTCCAAGCTGCGCGTGGCGATCATCTTCGGGGGCCGCTCGACGGAGCACGAGGTCTCGGTGGCCTCGGCGACCACGATCCTGCAGGCCCTCGACCCCTCGCGCTACAGCCCGGTGCTGATCGGCGTCGCTCACGACGGCGGCTGGCACGTCGCCGAGGCGGAGTCTCAGCTGCTGCCCGAAGGTGTGATCGGCAGCGCGAAGTCACGCAGCAGCTTCGCGGGTCTGCGCGCGGGGCTCGAGCTCCTGCGCCGAAGCGACGCGGGCCCGGCGCTCGCCGAGAAACTCGACGTCGTCTTCCCGATCATCCACGGGCGCGGCGGCGAGGACGGCTCGCTGCAGGGGATGCTCGAGCTCGCCGGAATCCCGTACGTGGGCTGCGGTGTGCTCGCGACCGCGCTCTGCATGGACAAGGCGCTCGCGAAGGTCGTGCTGCGCGACGCCGGGATCCCGGTCGTTCCCTACCGCGAGATCTCGCGCCACGCCGCGCAGCTCTCGAGCTCGGAGTTCGAGGACGCGGTCGAGGAGGCCTTCTCCTACCCGCTGTTCGTGAAGCCGACGAACACGGGCTCATCGGTCGGCGTGCAGAAGGTGCGCACGCGCGCGCACCTGCACCATGCGATCAAGGAAGCCGCGCGCTACGACCACGACGTGCTGGTCGAGCCGGGGGTCGAGGCGCGCGAGATCGAGTGCGCCGTGCTCGGCGGCCACGCGCCGCAGGCGTCCGTGGTCGGCGAGGTGCGCTACGCGTCGGAGTTCTACGACTACGAGGCGAAGTACGCGAGTGAGATGACGGAGCTCTTGATTCCCGCCGGCGTGACTCCCGCGCAGTCGGACCAGATGCGTGCGCTCTCACTCGCCGCGTTTCGCGCGCTGAAGTGCTGGGGCATGGCGCGCGTCGATTTCTTCGTCGAGAAGAACACGGGGCGCGTGCTCCTGAACGAGCTCAACACGCTGCCGGGCTTCACCGAGGCCAGCATGTATCCGAAGCTCTGGGAGGCGACCGGGATCGCGCTGCCGGAGCTCACCGACCGCTTGATCGAGCTCGCGCTCGAGCGGCAGCGCGAGACCGCTTCGCTCGAGATCCGCTTCACGAAGTGAAGAAGCGGATCAGCTCGGGCTCCATCGCCGCGGCGTCCTGGTAGCCGAGCTCGATCAGCTCGGCCGCATACTCGCCGTCGAAGAGCAAGTAACTCATCAGGTCGGCCTCGTTCTCGGGCGAGCCGCGCGTCAGCGCGCCGAACGCGAGCTGCCCGAGCCGGCTGCGGTGCGGCTGCGCCTTCGAGCGCGCGACGTGGCGCGCCGCGATCCCGCCGATGTCGCGGCTCGGGCGGATCAGGCAGTCCTCGACGACGCGGAAGCCCAGCCCGCGCTCCTTCTTCACCTGCACGTTCACCCGGTCGAGATACTCGTCGCCGTAGAGCTCGAGCCCGGCGCGCAGGATCCGGTTCACGATGCGCATCTGGCCGAGGTCGTACTCGAGCCGGTCGATCAAGAGCGCGTCGAGAATCTTTCCGACCAGGAAGCCGGCGGTGTGCATGCGCTCGATGCGCTCGGCCGCGAGCGGGTCGTCGAGCGACGGCGGCCGCCCGTGGCGCAGGCCCACGACCAGCACGCGGTTCGAGCCCAAGCGCAGCGCGGGCGCGAGCGGCGTCTGCTGGCGCAGGCTGCCGTCGCAGTAGAAGGTGTCTCCGATGCGCACCGTCGGGAACAGGAGCGGGATCGCGGCGGAGGCGAGCGCGTGCTCCGGGCCCATCCGCGCCGGCCGCGCGACGTGCAGCAGATCGTTCGTCCAGGTCGGCACTTCCTTGTCGCGGTGGTCGACGAACGTGACCGTGCGGCCCGTCGCGACTTCCGTGGCGCTGACGCAGACCGCGGAGAAGCGACCGGCGCGCCGATTGCGCCGCAGCCGCCGCCAGGGGATTCCCTCGACGACCAGGCGCTCGAGCGGCGCCGTGTTCAAGAGCCCGTGGATGCGCGACTTGTCGGCGGCCGCGCCGATCGCGCTGCCCGTCACGAATCCGAGCAGTGACTTCGCGAACGAGAGCGCGTCGCCGACACCGAACTGATACACCTGCGAGAACGACATGGTGCGCCAGACCTCGACGAGGTTGCGCACGCCGGCCGCCGGATCGTCGGAGAGCGCGGCGAGATAGCAGCAGTGCACCGCGCCGACGCTGGTGCCGGAGTACACGTCGAAGCGCGGCGTGAAGCCGAGTCTCTTCGGCAGCTCGCCGAGCACGAAGCGCAGCGCGCCGGCCTCGTACGCGCCGCGCGCGCCGCCGCCCGACAGGACGATCGCGCGCCGGATCTCGTCGCTGCGCGGCTCGAACGGCAGCGGCGCGTCTGTGCTCTCGCCGTCCACTCTCTACAAGGTCGGCAGCAGAGCGCGAGACACTGAGGACTCGCGCGAAAAAGAAAGCCCGGGCCGGAACCTCGCACTGCGCGAGGGGAGGGGTTTCCGGCCCGGGCACTCCCATGCCCGGGGCAACGAGCCCCGAGCACACACCTCGCAGAGCAATCGACATGCCAAAAGAGCTCGCGCGCGCAGCTCTGCGCTGACAAGGCAGCCTCGTCGTCGGAACACAGGCAGACACCACTGCGTGATCCCGAACACCAACGCGCAACCGACTTGTGGGCCATGCGCAACATGGCGCCGATTTGCGGCCGCGAGTGACACGTTGCGGCGCTGCGGAGCCATGGCGCTCGGCGAAGTCAGGTAGAATCCAGCGCGCACCATGACGCGGAGGTGACCGTGCGAAAGTGGTTCATCGTCTCGGCCGTCGGTCGCGATCGGCCCGGGATCGTCGCGGATCTCGCGCAGCTCGTGTACGACTGCGAAGCGAATCTCGAGGACTCGCGCATGACGCTGCTCGGCAACGAGTTCGCCGCGATCATGCTCTGCTCCGGCGGCGCACCCGAGCTCGAGCAGCGACTCTCCGCCGGCGCACGCCGCCTGGAATGGGAGAACCGGCTGACGGTATTCATCCGCCCGCTCGAGGGCGAGCCGCGCCCCGCCGTGCCCGCGCCGGGCACGCGCCTGTTTCGCATCGACACACAGGGCATGGACCGCGCCGGCATCGTCGCGGGGATCTGCCGCACGCTCGCGGACCACCGCGTGAACATCGCCGACCTGCAGTCGCGCTCGCTGCCGTCGCCTTCGGGCTCCGCGGTGTACCGGATGAGCGTCCTCGCGGAGGTCCCGGACAACCTCGATCCGAAGCAGCTCGCGAAGGCGCTCGACGAGCGCGGCGCGGAGCTCGGGCTCGAAGTCGCGCTCGCGCCGGCCTGAGTCCGGCCGCTCGTCGCTTGACGCTTCCCCGCGCCGGTCACGCGATCGTCGTCGGCGCGGGCCTCGCGGGGCTCGCGGCCGCGCAGCGACTCACTTCGTCGGGCTGCGCGGTGAGCGTGCTGGAAGCGCGCGAGCGCGTCGGCGGCAAGCACGTGCGCCAGTCTCTGGCCGGCATCGACTATGAGCCCTGGCCCGGCGTGCTGCCGCGCAGCGCGCCCGCGTACGTCGAGCTGACCGCGGAGCTCGGGCTGTCGG
Source organism: Myxococcota bacterium (assembly GCA_044450765.1). GTDB lineage: Bacteria > Myxococcota_A > UBA9160 > SZUA-336 > SZUA-336 > VGRW01. Next base: position 7,779 of record JBIOJK010000053.1, read on the forward strand.
CGGCGCTCGAACGCACGCCGCTCACGCGCGCCGCGATCCTGCGGGACGGTCGACTCCGCGTGCGGTCGCTCGAGACACGCGCGGCGCTCCGCGGCTCGCCGCTCGGTCCGTTCCGAATGCGCCGGCTCGCTCTGCTCGCGACGTGGCTCGGGGGCGCGCTCGATCCCGGCGCGCCGGCGCGGGACACTCGGCTCGACGACCGCAGCGCCGCCGACTTCTGTCGGGTGTATCTCGGCCGACGCGCGCTCGACGAGCTCGTGGCGCCGCTGCTCGCGAGTCGCTTCGGGCTCGACGCGCGAGATGCGAGCCGACAGCTGCTGTTCTCGCTGCTCGACCCAGCCGGAAACGCGGGACTCGACTCACTCTCCGGCGCCGCCGCGCTCGCCGAGGGGCTCGCGAGCCGACAGAGCGGCCTCGAGACCGCCGTGCGCGTCGATGCGCTCGAGCCGGACGGGCTCGGCGTGCGCCTCGCCGACGGCAGCGCGCGGCGCGCGGACGCGGTCCTGCTGGCGGTCTCGTCTCAGGAGGCCGCGCGCTTGCTCGCTGCGCTCGACCCGCGCTGCGATGTGGCGTTCGGCGGGCTGCGCGCAGAGTCCGCGCTCGTGCTCGCCGCGGCGACCCGCAGCGACGTCGGCCTCGGCGAGCGCGACGTCTGGATTCCCGAGCGCGAGGGCGGCGAGCTCGCGGGGATCTGTGCGCGCCGACCCCGCCTGCTCCAGCTCGTGGCGCGCAGTGACCTGGCTGCGCGCCACGGCCAGCGGCCCGACGCGGAGCTCGCCCACTTCCTGCTCGAGTCCGCGGCGCGCGCGCTTCCGGGGCTGGCGGGCGAGATCGCGGAGACGCGCCTGCACCGCTTCCCACTCGGCCGGCCCGCGTTCGGCGTGGGTCACTACCGCGCGCTTGCGCGGCTCGGCGCCGTGTGCGCGGGTGACTGGTGTGTCGCGCCGCACGTCGAGGGCGAGCTCGCGTCCGGGCTGGCCGCGGCCCGCGCGCTGGCCGCGCGACTGCGCGCCGGCGCGTAGCGCGCGAATCAGTCCGCCAGCGTGGCGACGGTCACTCCGTTTCCGCCCTCGCGCGGGCCGCCCGGGGCGAAGCTCTCGACTCCGGGGGTCGCGCGCAGCCAGGCTCGGATGGCGTTGCGCAGCGCGCCGGTTCCGTGCCCGTGAATGAAGGTGACTCGTCCGCCGCCGCGGCCGAGCAGGCGGTGCAGCGCGGCGTCGGCGCGCTCGAGGGCTTCGTCGACGCGCAGGCCGCGCAGGTCGCAGTCGAGCCGCGCGGGCTCGTCGTCGGGCTCGCGCAGCGGCGCCGCGGCCGCGACCCGCTTCGGCTTGGGCGCCTCGCCGGCGAGCACGCGCAGCACGCGCTCGCGCCCCACCACCGTGCGTGCGGCGCCGATGCGCACGGCGAGCCGTCCGCGCCGGTCGATGCCCTCCAGCACGACGGCGGGCACGCGCACGCCCGCCAGCTCGACGCGGGCGCCGACGGCCAGCGCCTCGTCGGGGATCTGCGCTTGCGGCGCACTGACTTCCGGCTCGGACGCGGCCTGCGCCTGCTCCGCCGACGCGGTGCGCTCGCGAATCCGCGCCAGCTCCGCCTGCGCGCGGTTCGCTGCGGGGCCCGCCGACAGGTCGCCTCGCTGCAGGCCGCGCACGACGTGCGCGATCTCGGCGCGCGCGCGCGTGAAGGCGGCCTCGAGATCGGCCTTCATCGCGGCCAGCGCCTGCTCGCGCGCGCCGCGCAGGCCGGCGAGGCGTGACTCGTAGGCGCCGCGAGCGGCCTCCGACTCCTCGCGCATGCGCAGCGCGAGGCGGCGCTCGGCCTCGAGCTCCTGGCGCAGCTCAGAGAGCCCGCGAGTCAGCGCCTCGAGGCGCGAGTCCTCGCGGTCCATGAGCTCGCGCGCGCGCTCGACCACCGCCTCGTCGAGACCCATGCGCTGCGCCGCCCACATGGCGCCGCTCGAGCCCGGCTGCCCGAGGTGTATGCGGAACGTCGGCAGCAGCGTGTCGGGGTCGAACTCGGCGCTCGCATTCGCGAAGCGGGGGTCGGAGCCCGCCAGCTCCTTGAGCCGGTTGAAGTGAGTCGTCGCGAGCACGAGCGCGCCGCGCTCGACCAGCGCCTCGAGGATCGCCTGCGCGAGCGCGGCGCCTTCGCCCGGCTCGGTGCCCTCGCCGATCTCGTCGGCGATGACGAGTGACTGAGCGTCCGCCTGCGCGACCACCGCCGCCAGGTTCGCCATTCGCGCCGAGAAGGTCGAGAGACCCGCGCGCAGGTCCTGCTCGTCGCCGATCTCCGCGAACACGGCGTCGACGATCGGGAGCGCGCTGTCGCCATCGCAGCTCACGTGCAGCCCCGCGCGCAGCGAGAGCGCCGCGAGGCCGACGGCTTTGGCGGCGACCGTCTTGCCGCCGGCGTTCGGGCCCGAGATCACGAGACAGCGCGCGCCGTCGGCCAGGCCCAAGTCGTTCGGCACCACGTCTTCGGGCGCGAGCCCGGCCTCGAGCAGCAGCAGCGGATGGCGCAGACCGCGCAAGTCGAAGGCGCCGGCGTCGGCGATGCGCGGCTCGCGCGCGCCGGTGCGGCGCGAGAGTCGCCCGCGGGCGAACGCGCCGTCGAGCGCCTCGAGCGTCGCGCCCTGCGCCTCGAGCTCGCGCGCGAACTCTCGCGCGCGCGAGCACAGCTCGGACAGCAGGCGCTCGATCTCGCGCGCGAGCTCCGTCTGCGCGATCCGCAGGCGATTTCCGGACTCGACGACGTCCTCGGGCTCAATGAACACCGTCGTCCCGCTCGATGAGACATCGTGCACGATGCCCCGCACGCGCTGGCGCGCTTCGGCGCGAATGGGCAGAACCGGGCGGTTCTCGCGGAAGGTGGCGTAGGAGTCTTGCAAGTGAGTCTGCACGTCGGGATCGCGGAGATGCCGCGCCATCTGGCGCTCGATCTCGCCCTCGAGCTCGCGCACGCGCCGGCGCAGTCGCCGCAGCTCGGGGCTCGCGTCGTCGCGGATCTCGCCCGCAGGAGTCACGACCGCCGCGAGCGCGCGCTCGAGCGCGCGCAGATCGGGAAGTGTCTCGCCGAGCGCCGCCAGGCGCGGAGCGCGCTCGACGTTTCCGGCCAGCGACGCCCCGAGCTTGCGCGCAGCCTCGAGCGTGGCGAGGAGCAGCGCCAGCTCGCGCGCCTGCAGGGTCCTCCCGCGCGAGAGCTCGGCGAGCGGGCCGCGCAGATCGGCGACGCCGCCGAAGGGAGGCTCGGCCCCCGCGTCGACGAGCAGGCGCGCTTCGCTCGTCAGCGCCAGGCGCTCCCGTACACCGGCGTGTGTCGCCGGGAAATCCGACGCGCGCAGCGCCTCCGCGCCCCGTTCGGTCGCGGCCTGCGCCGCGAGCAGCTCGAGCAGCCTCGGCCACTCGAGCCGCGCGAGCGCCGCGTCGCTGGCTCGGAACGTCACAGGGCGGAATTGTAGATGGCCGACGAGACGCCGACCGGGCGCCGTCCGGTCACCGAAGCGCAGAATCCGCGCACGACCGACCTCGACCGCCTCCCGATCGGCGAGCTGGTCGAGCGCATCCTCGCCGAGGACGCGCGAGTCAGCGACGCCGTGCGCGCGGCGCGACCGGCAATCGAGCTCGCGTGTCTCGCGCTGGTCGAGACGCTCGACGGCGGCGGGCGCTGGTTCAACGTCGGCGCGGGGACGAGCGGGCGGATCGGCGCGCTCGACGCGGCGGAGATTCCGCCCACGTTCGGCCTCGAGCCCGAGCGGGTCCAGGCGCTGATCGCGGGCGGCATCGCGGCGCTCTCCGGGCCGGTCGAGGGCGCCGAGGACGACGGCGCCTCCGCGCCGCGCGAGCTCGACAAGCTCGGCCTCGGCCCGGGCGACGCCGTGGTCGCGCTGTCCGCGAGCGGCCGCACTCCCTTCGCGCTCGCCGCGCTCGAGCACGCCCGGCGCCGCGGCGCGCGCGCGATCGCGATCACCTGCGCGCCCCACTCTCCGCTCGCCGAGCTGGCGGAGGTCGCGATCGTCGCGCTCGTCGGACCCGAGGTGATCGCGGGCTCGACGCGCATGAAGGGCGGCCTCGCGCAGAAGATGATCCTGCACACGCTCTCGACTGCGGTCATGGTCCGGCTGGGGCGGGTCCAGGGGAACTTGATGACGGGGCTGCGCGCCGTGAACTCGAAGCTGCAGGAGCGGGGCGTGCGCATCCTGTGCGAGCTGGCGCACGTGGATCGCGCGGCCGCAGCGAGCGCGCTGGAGGCGGCGGGCGGCTCGGTCGAGCGAGCGCTGGAGTCATTGTCCAGATCCCGCTGACTTCGCTCGCCGGGAGCTCCGACTCAGAGACTCCCCTCGAGCGGCGGCGCGGCGTTGAACGTGTAGGACGCGACGACGCCGCTCGGGTCGAAGCGAATCACCAGGTCGCGCGTCTCCGTAGTTCCGAACAGCTTGTAGCGGTAGTGACCGTACGTCCAAGTGCGCCGGCCGTCCTCCAGACCCGTGCGCCACGGCTCGCCGAACATGCGGTGCACCTCGTCGCGCGTGGTGTGGCCGATCGCGATCTGCCCGACCTTGTCGGTGTCGAACTCGCGCCCGACCGTGAGACATGCGGCGAGCGCGAGCGAAACCAGCGCGCAGACAATCCCTCGGCCGAGTCTCGCGAGCTTCACCGGCGCGCCCTCCTCACTTCTCTGAGCCAGTGACTGGCGCCGGCGGGGGAACGTCCTCGGCCGGAGTCAGCTCGTGCTGCGCCCAGATCAGAAGGTTGTCGAAGGCGGCGGTGCTCGCGAAATCTCCCCGGATCAGCACGCGCACGGAGCGCGGGACCGAGGCCTCGAGCGGCCCGTCGTAGGCAGTCTTGCCGTCGATCGAGATGTGCCAGGTCTGCTTCTCGAGATCGAGGTCGAAGGCCACGTGCATGGGTGTGCCCTGTTGAAAGCGCGCGATGGGCTGGGGCGTCGCGAGCGCATCGGCGGCGAGATTCGGGTCGATGACAGCGATCGTGCCTCCCGAGGCGAAGCCGAGCCCGTACGCCTGCGGGAAGTCGAGAAACACGACGACCTGCAGCGCCTGAGCTGCCAGCGGCGGCGGACCGAGCTGCTGGACGCACAAGTCGAGCTCGACGTGATACTTCCCGTAGCGCGGGTCGAGCAGAAACGCGAGGCCCTCTTGACCGTCCGTCCCAGTCGAGACCTTGAGCTGCGCCGGTTGCTTCGCGAGGCCACAGAGCGCCGGGACCACCATCGGGTGACCGAAGAAGATCTGCGAGGGCAGCTTGCTCGGGAACGTCGGGCTGCTGCCCTCCGGCTGCGTCTGCACCTCCGCACCGGCGGTCTGCTCGGGCGCAGAGAAGTCGACGTCGTAGAGCACCGTCGCACCTTCGGGAATTCGCGGCGGCGGGGCGGGAGCGGGGCACGCAGTCAGCACCAGGGCGAGGGCGGCGAGTGGAGCGCAGCGCATCGGTCGCTCAGGTGATGATCTTGCGCACGGAAGCTGTGTCTGGCACGACGATGCGCGACGCTTCGGAGCGCTGAATCTCGCGGGCCTCCTCGATCATCTCTTCGACCGCGCGCCCGACCGCTTCGGGGAACTTCGCGATTGCTTCCTGGAGCGTGCGCGCCTCGATCAGCGCGGACACTGGCACCGGACCGACCTGTGACATGAGCTGCGTCTGCGCGATCCAGCGCTGCTCGCGCGCGGGGTCGGGCTCCCCCGAGGGAGTGATCGGAATCAGGCGCCGGAGCGAGGCGACCTTCAGGTCGGTGTAGCTCTCCTCGCGGTACAGGTTGTTCACGTCGACGGTGAGGTCTCCGACGACGCGCCGGGTGTCGCTCATGACTGCGCTCTCTCCTCTTCCGGGGTCCGCATTTGCCGGGTCCGGAGTGTACCGCGTCGCGGCGCATCGACTAGGATCGACCGAGCGGCTCACGAGGAGTGGAACTGGCGACGGCGGGCGGGCTCGGCGAGGGGTGGCTGCGGCGCTGGTCGCGCCGCGCGATCTCGATCCCCAGCGTTGCCGCCGCCTGGGTCGCGGCGCTCGCGCTCACGCCTCTCGCGTTCGGCGCCTGGGCGCTGGGCGCCGGCGCGTGGGCACAAGTCGCGCTGTTCGCCGCGGTGTTTCTCTCGCACGAGATGGCAGGTCTGTGCGCGAGCGCGTGGCTCTGGCTCACGGGCCGCGCTGGGGACGAGGCGGCGCACGTCCGGCTCCGCCGCTGGTGGGCCTGCCAGCTGTTCCGCGCGGCGGCGCGCATCTTCGCGCTGGAGCTCGAGATCGAAGGCGAGACGGCGCCGGGGCCGGGGCCGGTGATCGTGCTGATCCGGCACGTGAGCCTGGCCGACACACTCCTGCCCGAGGTGGTGCTCGGCGCGCGACACGGGCTGCGCCTGCGCTACGTGCTGAAGCGGGAGCTGCTGGCCGATCCCTGTCTCGACGTGGTCGGACAGCGGCTGCGCTGCGCGTTCATCCGGCGTGGCAGCGGCGACAGCGAGCGCGAGCTCGCCGCGATTCGCGACCTGGCGAGCGATCTCGGGCCGGGCGACGGCGTGCTGATCTATCCGGAAGGGACGCGCTTCACGCCCGAGAAGCGCGGGCGGGCGCTGGCGCGAATCGAGTCGTCGGGGCAGGCCGAGCGACTCACTCGCGCGCGCGCACTGCGCCACGTGCTGCCACCGCGCACCGCCGGTGCGCTCGCGCTGCTCGACGCCGCGCCCGGGGCCGACGTCCTGTGGTTCGCGCACACGGGCTTCGAGGGCCTGGCCACGGTCCGCGACGTTTTGTCGCGGGGGCTCGGCGGGCGCAGAATCCGCGTCCGAATCTGGCGTACACAGAACAGCGTCATTCCGGCCGGGCGAGACGCGCGCGTGCGCTGGCTCGACGCCGAATGGGCGCGCGTCGACGGCTGGATCGCGGGCGCCCGCGCCGGGTGAGGAGCGATGACTGAGCCCGCATCGATTCTGGCGGCGAACGCGCTCTTGGTCGCGGCGCTGATGCTCGCGACCTGGCTGCTGAGTGTCTGGCTGCGCAACGCGAGCATCGTCGACGTCGTCTGGGGTCCGGGCTTCGCGGCGCTCGCGCTCGCGACCGCGGCGCTCGCGCACGGTGCCCCGGCGCGCCGCTCGCTGATCGCGGCGCTCGCGGCGATCTGGGGTCTGCGCCTCGGCGCGTATCTGTTCTGGCGCAACCACGGCAAGCCGGAGGACTTCCGCTACCAGGCGATGCGGCGGCGCTGGGGCACGCGCTTTCCACTCGTGAGTCTGGCGACGGTGTTCCTTCTTCAGGGCGTCTTGATGTTCGCGATCTCGCTGCCGCTCCAGATCGCGCAGCTCGCCGCCGAGCCCGCGCAGCTCGGCTCCACCGATGCGCTCGGCGCGCTGCTCTGGTTGGTCGGCATGGGCTTCGAGAGCGGCGGCGACTGGCAGCTCGCGCGCTTTCGCGCGGACCCGGCGAACGCCGGGCGCGTGCTCGACAGCGGACTCTGGCGCTACACGCGGCATCCGAACTACTTCGGCGACGCGCTCGTGTGGTGGGGCTTCTTCGCGATCGCCGCAGCGACACCGGGCGGTGTCTACACCGTCGTGAGTCCGGTCGTCATGACGGTCCTGCTGCGCCGCGTCTCCGGCGTCAGCCTGCTCGAGCGCTCGCTCGCCAGACGGAAGCCCGGGTACGCCGAGTACATGGCGCGCACGCCCCCCTTCGTTCCCGGCCCGGCGCGCCGCCCCCGCGCCTGATTCGCGCTCACGGGCGCCGGAATCCAGCCTATACTTGGCTGGCACGGACGGAGTGGGGCGCCCGCGACCGGAGGTGCACCCCCGTGAACACGAGCGGTTCGAGCATCGCACCGAGACATTGGCGCGGCACTCACTTTCGCCCGCTGCAGCTGCTCGCGCGCCGTGCGGTCCTGTCGTCTTTCGAGAAGCTCGAGCGCGGCGCGCTGCGCGTCAGCGACGAGACGGGGACGCACGACTTCGGCGCAGTCTCCGACGATTTCCCCGAGCGGATCCGCCTCGACGTGCGCAATGGGGCGCTCTGGCCGGCGCTCGCCTTCGGCGGCAGCATGGGCGGGAGTGACTCGTACGTCCGCGGGGACTGGCGCGCCAGCGACCTCACGAGTCTGATCCGGCTCTTGCTGCAGAACGACTCCGTGCTCGGCAGCTTCGACCAGAGCCTGGGACGCGTCGGCGAGACGTTGCGCCGCGTCGCGCACCGATTCCGCCGCAACACCGGCGTGGGCAGCCGGCGGAACATCCGTGCGCACTACGACCTGGGGAACGACTTCTTCGCGCTCTTTCTCGACCCCACGTTGACTTACTCCGCCGGGATCTTCGAGCGCGAGACGTCGACCCTGGAGGAGGCCTCGCTCGCGAAGTACGAGCGCATCTGCCGGAAGCTGGCGCTCGGTCCGGCGGACCGCGTGCTCGAGATCGGCAGCGGCTGGGGCGGCTTCGCGCTGCACGCGGCGCGCACCCGCGGCTGCACGGTCACGACCACGACCCTCTCGCCGGCGCAGCGCGAGCTGGCGCTCGAGCGCGTGGCGGCCGCCGGTCTGCGCGGGCGAGTCACCGTGCTGCTCGAGGACTACCGCGAGCTCCGCGGCCGCTTCGACAAGCTGGTCTCGATCGAGATGATCGAGGCCGTCGGCCACGAGTATTTCGACGCGTTCTTCCGCGCCTGCGGCGCGCGCCTCGAGTCACACGGTCTGATGGCGCTGCAGGCGATCTTGATCGCCGACGACTTGTACGAGTCGGCGCGGCGGACCGTCGACTTCATCAAGGCGTACATCTTCCCGGGCGGCTGCCTGCCCTCGCTCTCGGCGATCGGCCGGTCGCTCGCGCGCGCCTGCGACCTGCGCATGGTGCACATGGAGGACCTGACCCCGCACTACGCGCGCACGCTGCGCGCCTGGCGCGCTCGCTTCGACGCGAACCGGGCGGCGATCACGCGCCTGACTTACTCGAGCGAGTTCCAGCGCATGTGGGAGTTCTATCTGTGCTACTGCGAAGCCGGGTTCACCGAGCGGCGCATCGCTTCGGCGCAGCTCGTGCTCGCGAAGCCGCGCGCGCGAGGCCCCTCGATCCTCGGCGCGCTCCCGGCCTGACGCGCTAGAAGCCCTTCACGTAGGGCAGTGACTCGGCCATCGCGAGGACTTGCTCGCGCGCCTCGAGCAGCGTGCGCATCGCGTCCCAGCTGCCGTCCGTGAGCTGCCCGCGGGCGCCCTCGGGCATGCCGATCGCGGCGCTCCCTCCGCGCCAGACGACCGTGCGCGCCGCGAGATCGAGCGAGATCTCCTGGGCCGGATCGAGCTCGACCGCGTCCATCAGGCGCGCGACGTCGGCGCGCTGCGCGGTGACTGCCGGAATGCCGAGCGCGACGCAGTTGCCGAAGAAGATCTCTGCGAACGACTCGCCGACGACCGCGCGGATCCCCCAGCGCGCGAGCGCCTGCGGCGCGTGCTCCCGCGAGCTGCCGCAGCCGAAATTCTGGTTCACCACCAGGATCTCCGCGCCGCGGAAGCGCCGGTCGTCGAATGGATGTCCCTTCGGCACCCCGTCGGAGGTGAAGCGCGAGTCGCGGAACACGAACTCCTCGAGACCCGCGAAGCGGATCGAGGTCATGTAGCGGGCGGGGATGATCTGATCGGTGTCGATGTCGTTCCCGCGCACCACGACGCCGCGCCCGCGCCGCGAAGTGATTCGCTCCGCGCGCACCGCCGCAGTCACAGGATCTCCCGAACGTCGGCGACTCGCCCGCGCAGCGCGGCGGCCGCGACCATCGCCGGGCTCATCAGCAGCGTGCGGCCGGTCGGGCTGCCCTGGCGCCCCTTGAAGTTGCGGTTCGAGCTCGACGCACACAGCTCGCGACCGACGAGCTTGTCTGGGTTCATCGCGAGACACATCGAGCAGCCGGCCTCGCGCCACTGGAAGCCTGCGGCGCGGAAGACCTCGTGCAAGCCCTCGGCCTCGGCTTCGACGCGCACCGCCTCGGAGCCGGGCACGACGAGCGCGCGCACGCCGGCGGCGACTCTGCCCTTCTTCGCCACGCGCGCGGCTTCGCGCAGATCGCTGATCCGCCCGTTCGTGCACGAGCCGATGAACGCGACCTGGATCGGCGTGCCCGCGATCGGGCGGCCGGGCACCAGGTCCATGAAGCGGTAGGCGTCCTCGGCGGCGGAGCGGTCGTCGTCGGGCAGCTCGTCGAGCCTCGGCAAGCTCTCGGTGACTCCGATCGCCTGGCCGGGATTCGTGCCCCAGGTCACGGTCGGCGCGATCTCGCCCGCGGGCAGCTCGACCCGGTCGTCGAAGCTGGCCTGCGAGTCACTCGCCATGCCGCGCCACCAGGCGACGGCGCGCTCGAACGCGGCGCCCTTCGGCGCGAAGCGCCGCCCGCGCAGATACTCGAACGTCGTGTCGTCCGGATTCACGTAGCCGACGCGCGCGCCGCCCTCGATCGACATGTTGCACAGGGTCATGCGCTCTTCCATCGACATGCGCGCGATGGCGTCGCCCGCGTACTCGTAGGCGTAGCCGACGCCGCCCTTCACGCCGAGGCGGCGGATCACGTGCAGGATGACGTCCTTCGCGTAGATCCCGAAGCCCAGCGCGCCCGACACGCGAATGCAGCGCACCTTCGGGCGCGCGAGCGCCAGACATTGCGACGCGAGCACGTCGCGCACCTGACTCGTGCCGATGCCGAACGCGATCGCGCCAAAGGCGCCGTGCGTCGAGGTGTGACTGTCGCCGCAGGCGATCGTGAGCGCCGGCTGGGTGAGCCCGAGCTCCGGCCCGATCACGTGCACGATGCCCTGGTCGCCCGAGCCGATCGGGAAGAACTGAATGCCATGGCGCGCGGTATTCGCCTCGATCGCCTGCAGCATCTCCTCGGCCTGCGCGTCCCGCAGCGGCCGCGCCCGGCTGTCGGTGGGCACGATGTGGTCGACCGTCGCGTACGTGCGCGAGGGAACCAGCACGGACAGCCCCGCGTCGTCGAGCATCTGGAAGCCCTGGGGGCTCGTGACCTCGTGAATCAGGTGCAGCCCGATGAAGAGCTGGGTCTGGTCGCCGGGCAGCTCCCGCACCGCGTGCAGGTCCCAGACCTTGTCGAGCAGACTTCGGCTCCGTGCCATGGACGGAGCTTACCTCGCGGACCCCGGACGGGCGAAGCCGTCCACGCCTCCGCGTGGCCGCCGGCCGCTATCTCTCGGCGACGAGCTGGTACGGCCCGGTCACCCGATCGCCCTCGCCCATCGGGCGCGCGGTCGAGGGGTCGTACTCGGTCAGGTAGCGCACGCTCTCGAAGCCGGCTTCGGCGAGCAGCTGCTCCGCCTGCTGCGGCGGCACATAGCGGCGGTGCGCGACGTGCTCCGCGGGCGCGCCGTCGTCGACCGAGAAGATCTGCGTGCGGCGCTCGAGCAGCGGGGTCAGCATCTCGCGCTTGTCGCGCACGCGGAGCAGGTGTCCCTTCACCGTGCGCTCGATCTCGCGCCACTGGCCGTTGGTCTCGGGGCGCAGCATCGGCAGGGGACAGAAGCAGTCGATCGCGATCACGCCCGGCGACTTCATGCAGCGGCTGACGTGGCGCAGAAACAGCCGCTGCTCCTCCACGTCGATCAGCTGGTTGAACGCGTAGAGCGTGGCGAAGACGACGTCGAACTTCTCGAAGAGTGCGCTGTTGCGGAAGTCGAAGTCGGCGAGGCGCACGCGGTCCTGCCACGGCTCGAGCCGGCGGCGCGCAACCTCGAGCATCGGCCGAGACACATCGACGCCGAGCGCCTCGTAGCCCGCTTCGCCCAGCTTCGCGAGCACCCGACCCGTGGCGCAGCCGACCTCGAGGATCGGGCCCGGATACTTCGCCGCGAGGTCGAGGTACAGAGACAAGTCCTTGCGGAAGTCCGACGCGAACAGGCTGTGGAACTCCGCGTACTGCCGCTCGACGGAATGACGGATTTGCATGCGCGCGGGACTCTAAGAGGGCGCGAAAGATCCGCGCAAACTCGATGCGTGACGAGCGGCACAAGAGCTGCCACGAAAGTAAAGCGCGAGACACGACGCGAGCGCCGCGCGCTATGCTCGCGCGTGTTGGCCGAAGCTGCGAACTCGAGAACCGCGAGCGTCGACCGCGCGACGCTGCGCGCCCGGTTGGCGGCGGGGCTTGCCGACTGGGGCGCCGGACAACGCGCCCCGATCGAGCGAGCGGTCGAACGCGAGCTCGACGACTTCGACGACACGGCACTCGCGCACTTCGGCGCGCGGCTCAGCGAGACCGGCGCGAGCTGGGGCTTCCACCCGCACGACCCGATCGCCCGCCGACTGTCCCGTCTGGCACACACTCTGGTGTTGCGCCCGGGCTCTGGGCTCTCCGCGAGCGAGGCGCTCGACGCCGCGCGCCGCCGCCCGGTGTTCTTCGTCGCGAATCACCTGTCGTACATCGACGCGAACGTGCTCGACGCGCTCTTCGTGCAGACCGGCTACCGCGACGTCGCGGACAGACTCACCGTGCTGGCCGGACCCAAGGTCTACATCCTGCCCGTGCGCCTGTTGGCGAGCATGTGCTTCGGCTCGATCAAGATTCCGCAGAGTCAGAGCCGCGCTTCCGGGGACGCGATCATGCCGCGGCGCGAGGTCGCGCGGCTGGCGGTGCATACGCTGGCGTGCGTCGCGGAGCGGCACACCGCGGGGGAACACCTGCTGATCTTCATCGAGGGCTCGCGCAGCCGCACCGCCGCCATGCAGCGCGTGCTGGCGGCGTCCGCGCGCTACTTCGAGGCCGCCGACGCGACGATCGTGCCCATCGGTCTGTGGGGAACCGAGCGCCTGGTTCCGCTCGACAGCGAGAAGGTCACGCCGGCCCAGGTGCAGGCGCGCGTGGGGCCCGCGATCGAGGCGTCCGCGCTGTTCGCGCGAGCCGACGGCCGCCGGCCGGTGGTCGCGGATGCGCTCGGCTTCCTGATCGCGGACCTGCTGCCGTCGGAGTACCGCGGGACTTACGGCGGGCGCGAGCCCGCGCTGGCCGCCGCGCGCGAGGCGGCGGCGAGTTTCTCGAGCTGACGCGCCGATAACGTCCGCATGCGCTGCTGGGTCGTCGTGCTGCTGCTTCTCGCGCGCGCCGCCGCAGCGGACGAGCTCGCCGCGAAGGCCGACGCGTTTCGCAGCGCGATCCACGCGCGCCACCTCTCGCGCGAAGGGCTGCTGCTGTACACGGTCGACCTGCGCTCGATCGCCGACGATCTCGAGCGGGGAACCTATCCGCCGGCCGCGGACGCGCCGACGTTCAACGGCCTGTTCGCGGCCGCGGCCTGCGCGCACGCCGAAGCCACGACCGGCCCCGAGCGAGAGCTCGCGCTGGCGGACGCGGCGACCGCGCTCTCTGGCCTCGAGCTGCTCCGCGACGTGACTGGCGTGCGCGGCCTGCTCGCGCGTGCAGCGCGGCGCGCGCCGCCGCCGGGACCCGAGACCACGGACTGGCACGCGGCGAGCGGCCGCTTCGCCGGCTGGTACTGGCGCGGCGACGTCTCGCAGGACCAGTACGCGAACGGCTTGATCCCGGCCGTCGGGCTGTGCCGGCGGCTGTTTCCCGAGCGCGCGCGCCGGCTCGCGGTGGACGCAGCGTCCCATCTGGTCACTCACGACTACCAGCTCACGGACCCCGACGGACAGGTCACGCGCTACGGCGATCTCTCCTGGAACAGCAGCTTCGGCTTCAACGGAATCGCCCAGCTCACGAGCTACGCGCTGATCGCGCTCGCCGCGCGCCTCGACCCGGATCCGAGCTGGGCCGCGGAGCGCGACCGGCTGCGCGACCACTACCGCATCGTCGCGCGCGCGCGCTTCACCAACCTGCGCGTGTTCGGAATCACGAGTCACTCGAACGATCTGATGGCATTCGACCTGTACCGCGTGCTGGTTCCGCTGGCGCGCGAGACTCACGACCCCGCACTCGCCGACCTGCGCGCGGGTCTGTGGCGCAGCTGGCTGCGCGTGCAGCCGGACCAGAACCCGTACTTCGCACTGGTATTCTGCGAGCTGGAGGCGAGCTCGTGCGGGAGCGCGCTGCTGGCCGACGCGCGCGCCACCCTCGCCGACTTTCCGCTCGAGAAGCGCAAGGTCGCGCCGCCCGCGGAGCTCGGCGCGCTGCCCCGGCGCCTGCTGCCCGGCCGCCAGTGGACGACCTTGGCGCGCGACGTGGTGCCGATGCACCTGCGACCTCCGAGCTCGCTCGAATGGAAGTCGAGCCCGTACCGCGTCGACAACGACTCGGACCCGCGCATGGAGTACACGGGGCTCGACTATCTGCTGGCGTACTGGCTCTACGACGCCGTCTGCCGCCAGCGCGGCGACTGTCCCGCGCGCTGACTCGGCCCGCCTACTTCGACCCGCCGCGCTGCAGGCGCAGCTCGACGCCGGTGGCGCCGGGCTGCACGGGCGAGGCGAGCTCCGCGCTGGTGTCGCTGTCCTCGCGAGTCAGTGGGTCGCCGTCGCGATCGACGCGCGCGTTGAGCGCGATCGGACCGACCCACGGACGGCCCTTGATCATCTCGTCTTCCGGACCGATCTCGAACGCCATCGGGAAGGGACCGACCGGCAGACGCTTCACCGCGAGCGGCGGTCCCGCAGTCCCGGGCGCGCGCGCGATCAGGAACAGAGCCGCGCCGCTGGTCGAGCCGCCATCTGCGACCGAGATCGTGCCCCGAATCGGCTCCTCCGACGCCGCGCGCGGCGGCGCGCTCGATCCGGCCCGCTGCAGGCGCAGCTCGACGCCGGTGGCGCCGGGCTGCACGGGCGAGGCGAGCTCCGCGCTGGTGTCGCTGTCCTCGCGAGTCAGTGGGTCC
>JBIOJK010000054.1:0-22339 GCA_044450765.1 Myxococcota bacterium
CGAGCCGACCAATCACCTCGACCTGCCCTCGATCGCGTGGTTCGAGGGCGTGCTCGCCTCGTATCCGGGCGCGGTCGTGGTGGTTTCTCACGACCGCGTCTTCCTCGATCGACACGCGAACCGGATCGCGGAGCTCGAAGCATCGCGACTCACCGCTTACCGCGGCAACTACACCGCCTACGTGGCGCAGAAGGCGCTGCGGCTCGACGACGTCGAGGCGCGCCGGGCCAACCTCGAGCGCGCGATCGCGCACAAGGAGAAGTTCGTCGCGCGTTTCCGCTACGGCACGAAGGCGAGTCAGGCGCAGAGCCGGCTGAAGGCGATGGAGAAGCTGCAGGCCGAGCTCGACGAGCTGCCCGAAGCCGCCGCGTCGCGCAAGATGCGCGCGCGCTTCGCGAGCGGAGTGCGCCCGGGCGAGATCGTGCTGCGCATGGAGGCGGTCGCGAAGTCGTACGGGGACAACACGGTGTACCGCTCGCTCGACTTCGAGCTGAAGCGCGGCGAGCGCGTCGCCCTGGTCGGCCCGAACGGCGCGGGAAAGTCGACCCTGCTGCGGCTGTCCGCGGGCGCACTCACTCCGGACGCGGGCGCACGCGAGCTCGGTCACAACGCGCACTGCGCGTTCTACGCGCAGCACCAGGTCGACGCGCTCGACCCCGCGCGCACGGCGCTCGGGGAGCTCGAGCACGCGGCGAAGCTCGACGACATCCCGCGCCTGCGCAGCATCCTGGGCGCCTTCCTGTTCTCGGGCGACGACGTCGAGAAGAAGGTCTCGGTGCTGTCGGGCGGCGAGAAGGCGCGCCTCGCGCTCGCGAAGCTCCTGCTCGCGCGCGCGAACTTCCTGGTTCTCGACGAGCCCACGAATCACCTCGACATGGACGCGCGCGACGTGCTCACCGAGGCGCTCGCCGGCTACGAGGGCACGCTCCTGTTCGTGAGTCACGATCGGCTCTTCATCGAGGCGCTCGCCACCCGCGTCGTCGAGATCACCCCGGGGGACGGCGAAGCGCGCGTGCGGAACTTCCTCGGCGGCTACGAGTCCTACGCCGCCGCGCTCGCGCGCGAGGCCGAGCCGCCGAGGCGCGAGGCGAGCGCGAAGCCCGCCGCCCGCGAGCGCCGGGCTTCGCCCCCGAAGCGCAAGCCCGACGGCGCCAAGCGCAAGCTCCGCGAGCGCAGCGAGACCCTCGAGCGCGAGATCGAGTCACTCGAGGCCGCCATCGCGCGCCTCGACTGGCTCTCCGCCGATCAGACCGTCGCCCGCGACGGCGAGCGCATGCGCGAGATCGCCGCCGAGCGCCGCACCAAGAAGGAGAAGCTCGACGCCCTCTACCCCGAATGGGAGCGGGTGAGCGCGGAGCTCGACGCGTAAGTCAGATCCGAGACAGAACCGCAAGCGAGCGGCGCAGCCGCGAGCGCGCAGCGAGGCGAAGCCGAGCGGAGTCACGGGTGGCGCGCGGCCGCCCGCGCGCCGGGCCCCGCAAGAAGTGAGATGCCCAGGACTGGACTCGAACCAGCATGCCCTTTCGGGCACCAGACCCTGAATCTGGCGTGTCTACCAATTTCACCACCTGGGCACGGTGGCAGTCGCGAACGCGGCGCAGACTAGCTCGGCTATACCCGCCGATCCAGCTCGATCGCGTAGCGCAGATCGGCGAGGAACTCGGGGATCGCGGCGCCGACCCGGTGCCAGTTCGGGATCAGCGGCGCGCGCATCGGGTCGCGCACGAAGGCGAGGCCGGCGGCGCGCAGACCGGCGGTGAAGGTCTCGACCATGCCCTCCTCGTCGTGCGGGTCGAAGCGCAGGCCGTTGATGCGCGAGTCCGCGGAGTACGCCGTGATCGTGTCCTGCGCGTGGCGCAGATACGCGGAGCAGAGGGTGTTCAGGAAGCCGGCGTCGAACTGCACGCCGACGCTCGCGAGATTGCGGAAGAGCGACGTCGCGATGTCGATCACCATCCGGTGTAGGCCGCGCGACGGATCGAGCGGGGACAGCTCCTGGTGTTTGTGGTCGTAGTTGTCGCAGAGCTCGACCTGGCAGATGCGCTGCGGCGACGCGTTGCGGAAGACTTCGGCGAGCAGGCCGACCTCCAGACCCCAGTCACTCGGGATGCGCACCTGGCGCGCCAGCGCGGTCTTCATCGAGAACTCGCCCGCGAGCGGGTAGCGGAAGCTCTGGATGAACTCGAGCAGCGGCAGATCGCTGCCCAGCGTGCGCTTCAAGGAGAGCACGAGGGGTGTCACGAAGAGCCGCGTCACTCTTCCGTGTAGGCGGTCCGTCGCGCGCCCGTAGTAGCCCTTACAGTAGTCGTAGTCCAGATGGGGCGAGAGCACCGGGTAGCAGAGCCGCGCGAGAAACTCGCGGTCGTAGGTGAGAATGTCGCAGTCGTGGAAGGCGAGCGCATCCGCGTCGCCGAGCGCGAGCGCGCAGCCCGCGCCGAGCCAGACCGCGCGCCCCTTCCCGTCCGGGCCCGGCTCGAGTCCGCTGGCGCGCTGGCGCGCGAGCAGCTCGCCGACGGTCGGGCCGCTGCCCCAGACGCAGACCGCCTCGGGCAGGATCCGGAAGAACTCGCGCACGCGCCGGAACTCGTCCGCGTCGCTGGTTCCCGAGACGCTGACGACGACCCGGTGCAGATACGAGACCTCGCGCAGGACCTCGACGATGCCGCGCAGGCCGGGGCCGTTCACCTCGCTGAACAGGCACGGCAGCACGAGCGCCATCGGCCGCTCGCGCGCGAAGTGTTTGAGCTCCGCCTCGAGGCGCGCGAGCGACGCCGGCGCGAGCCGATGCAGGGTCGTGATCACGCCGTTCTGGTAGAAATCGCTCATGCGAGAGGCGAGCTTAGCTGCAAACGGCGGCAGATTGGAAATCGCGTGAGCAAGCGATCGGCGGCGCAGCGCGGCGAACGCAAGCGCTTGGGGCTCGCGCTCGGCGCGGGCGGCGCGCGCGGAATCGCCCACGCCGGCGTGCTGCTCGGACTCGAGGAAGCGGGCATCGCCGTCGACGCGATCGCGGGCACCAGCATCGGGGCGCTGGTCGGCGCGCTCTGGGCGACCGGCCAGCTCGAAGTCTTCGAGCGCGACCTGCGCGCGACCGAGCTCTCCGACCTCGTGCGCTATCTCGATCCGGTGTGGCCGCGCTCGGGCTTGTTCTCGGGCGAGCGCGCGACCGAGTATCTCCGCTCGCTGGTCGGAGACTGGCGCATCGAGGACCTGCCGATTTCGTACGCCGCCGTCGCCGTCGACCTGGTCTCGGGCGAGGAGGTCTGGATCCGCTCCGGGAAGCTGCTCGACGCGATTCGCGCGAGTATCTCGCTGCCGGGCATCCTGGTGCCGGTGCGCCAGGGCGCGCGGATCTTGGTCGACGGCGCGATCCGAAATCCGGTGCCGCTGTCGCCGCTCGAGGAGCTCGGCGCCGAGGTGCGCGTCGCGGTGAACCTGCACTCGCAGCCGGTGCGGGAGTTCGAGCCGCGCGCAGCGCGACGCCGGATGGTGTCGCGCATCGGCGACGTGTTCGAAAGCGGCCTCGCGGCGCTGCGCGGTCGGCCGCCGGCGGCCGGCGATCGGGAGCCCGAGCCGGAGCCGCCTGCCGGCCCGAACATCGTCGAGATCATCACCGCGTCGATGAGCGTGCTCGAGCACGAGATCGCGCGGCACCGCCTTGCCCACGAGCCGGTGGACGTCGTACTCACTCCCGACGTGCGCGGCATCCGATCGTTCGAGTTCCACAAGGCCGCGCGCGCGATCAGCGCGGGGCGCAAGGAGCTCGAAGCCAAGCTGCCCGAGGTGCGCGCCGCGCTGCGCAAGCGCGCGGGCCTGGCGCGCTACTTCTCGCTGGGCTCGAGCTCGTAGCCCTCGGGCAGGCTCGCGGCCAGGAAGGCGAGCGTCTCCGGATCGACTTCGGTGAACGAGAGCGCGACTTCCTGCGTGAAGCCGTCGAGCTCGGTCACGCGCACGAGGCGCCCGACGACCAGAATCGTCCGGCTCCCGATCGTGAGCTGCACGCGCAGCGTCTCGCCGAGGTCGACCTCGAGGCCGACGCACTGGAAGCGGATCCCGCCGATCGAGACGTCGAGCGCGTGCGCGAGCGACTCGCGCGTGTCGACGCGCGCGATCGAGACGAGTGACTCCGTGCGCACGCGCGGGTACTTGCGTCGGTCGAAGGTCGTTTCGCTGACCACGAGGTCCCCCCGCCCCGTTTCGGAAGCGGAGAGCCCCGGTCTTTACCGCAATCTGCCGCGCTGGCGGCAGCGTCTAGAACAGGCGCAGCTGGCGCGTGTCGCCGCGTGACTCGGCGCGCGTGAGCCCCGACAGCGCGAGCCGGACGCGGCGCACCGCGCGCGCGCCGGCCTGGGTGCGCGCGAGCAGCGCCTGGGCCGCATCGACGAACGCCGCGCGCTCGGTCGCGGGCGCCGCGAGCGCGCTCGAGCGCGTGACGCTCGTGCCGTCGACGAAGCCGAGCCCCAGCGTGACCGTGCGCGCGGCGCGCCGCTCGCGCGCGAGCGCGCGCTCGAGCCGCTCGGCGAGCGTCTCGAGCAGCGCGCCGATGCTGCGCAGATCCACCGCGGGCTCGTCGAGCGTGCGCTCCTGAGACAGGGAGCGCGCGCGCGGCTTCGGGCGCAGCGGCTCGCGATCGGCGCCGTGCGCGTACTCGAGGATTGCGGCGGCGCCGCGGCCGACGACGCCGGTGAGCGTCACCAGGTCGACCGCCGCGAGCGTCGCGATCGTGTGTACCCCGCGCGCGGCGAGCCGCTCCGCGGTCGCAGGCCCGACACCCCAGATCTCGGTCACGGGAAACGGCGCGAGAAAGCCGCGCACCTCCCCCTCTGCGACTTGCCGGATCCCGCCCGGTCCGGCGTGCCGCGCCGCGAGATACGCGACGAAGCGCGTCGGACCGATGCCGGCGACCGCCGCGATGCCGAGCTCCGCCTGCACGCGCACGCAGAGCTCGGCCGCGCGCGCGACCGGATCGGGCGGACCGGCGAGCTCGAGAAAGTTCCCCTCGAGCCCGAGCTCCTCGATGCGATCGGTCTCGGCGCGCAGCAGCGCGCGCAGCTCGGCTGCGACCTCGCGGTAGCGCTCGAGCCGCGTCGGACGCACGACCGCGTCGGGACAGAGCTCGAGGGCGCGGCGCATCTCGAGCCCTTCGCCGACGCCGCGCGCGCGCGCTTCGCGGCTCGCGCTCGTCACGGTGCCGCGCTTCGCCGGGTCCGCGCCGACGACGACAGCTCTCCCGCGCAGCGCCGGGTTGTCGGCCTGCTCGACGGCAGCGTACAGACCTGGAACCAGGACGAAGACGATCATGCGTGTTTCGAAAGCGGGGCGGTCACGCTCGCCAGAGGAGTAACGCTCCGCCGCGGCGCGCGCAGCGAGCGTCACCGGGCTGTGTCGGGGAGAAGCTCCCAGGTGCCCTTCTGGTGATAGGCCACGTCGCTCTGGTGCATCCACAGCGGGCGCGGGCGCCCGGCGAGCCAATCGGCGAGCGCATCTGCGTAGTGATCCGAGCCGGAATTCCCCGACTGACCGCCGGCGAGCCCGGTCAGCGCGTGATCGGGATCTCCCAGGTCGACCGCGTAGCGCAGGCCCGGACCCAGCTCGAGCGCGAGGTCGGGAAGCGCGCGGTGATACATCGTCCAGGCCGTGTCGGGATCTCCCGGAACCTGGAACGGCCCGATGCCGAGCCGGCGGCCCACCCAGCGCAGCATGCCGCTGCCGGAGCGCTCGAACTCGTGCTCGAGGCGCACGCCGTGTATCTCGCCCCAGGCCCACTTCTTCGGGTTCGCGGAGATCTGCGTGCGCATGGTCGCCCACGTCTCGTCCAGTGCGCCTTCCACGAGCGTGCCCGCCTTGTCGCGCCCGATGCGGTCGAGCGTGCGCGCGAGCACGAGACCGGGCGCGGGCTCCGCCTGATCGAGCAGCTCGAGTGAGTCGCGCGAGAGGCCGAGGCTCTCGAGCAGGCGGCGGGCGAGCCTCTGGCGGAAGACGTGATACAGCGACGCGCCGACCGAATCCTTGCCCGTCGATCCGTCCCATTCGAGCAGCATCGCCTTCGCGCGCTGCGCGGAGCTCGACGCCGGCACGACGTCGCCGATCAGCAGCCTCAGGGTCGCGGGGCCGCGGCGCGAGACGGTGTCTCGCTGGATCGCGACCAGCCGCTCCACGTCGATCGGCCCCTCCTGGGCGAGCAGCTCGCGGACGCGCTCCGCCCCGCCCTGACTGCTCCACAGCCAGCTCACCGGATGGCGGAACGCCTCGGAGTCGAGGTGAGTCGATACGACCTGCGGCCCGAGGTTGGCGCCGAAGCTCGTCGGCAGCTCGTCGAACGGGATGTTTCCGCGCCAGTCGTAGAAGCGCGACGAGCCCGAGACCGGCAGCAGCCCGGTGTCGATCGCTCGGATCGGCAGGTCGCCCGCGACCTGGGTGCCGATCGCCGCGTTGGCGTCCGCGTAGAGAAAGGTCGCCGCCGGCGCACGGAGCTCGCGCAGCGCGGCGCGGAAGCACTCCCAGTCCGTGCAGCGCTGCAGCCGCAGCGCGCTCTCGACGCCGCTGTCGTCGGCGAAGCCCGTCCAGCGCAGCGCGAGCGCGCTCGCGCGCGGGTCGTCGGGCCGCACGCTGCGCAGGAGCGGCCCATGCTCGGTCACGACGACGTCGAGAGACTGCGCCGCCGCGCCGCGCACCGCGATCTCTTCGCTGCGCACGCTGGCTTCGCGCCAGTGTCCGCCGCGCTCGTAGCGGGTCGGATCCGCCGGGTCCAGCGTCTCCTCGAACAGGTCCGACACCGACCCGTGTAGCGCGACCTGCCCCCACGCGATGCTCCGGTTCGTGCCGGTGAAGAACACGGGCAGGCCCGGCCAGGTCGCCCCGGAGATCTCGAAGCGCCCGGCGCGCACGTGCGCGAGGTAGAACACCGCCGGCGCCGTGAACGCGACGTGCGCGTCGTTCGCGAGCAGCGGCTTCCCGCTGGCCGAGCGCGAGGCCGGCACGATCATCCCGAGGCTTCCCGCCGGGCCGACCAGGCCGGCCGCCGACGCCAGCTCGTCGGCCGCGCGGCCGAGCTCGAGCAGCGGCGCGAGCGGATCGTGGGCGCCGTCGCTCGGCCGGACCGGGAAGAAGTCTCGAGAAGGAACCCCGCCGAGCTCGGAGACGAGTCTGTCCAGGAGCAAGCTCGCGCCGAGGGAACGCCCGAGGTTCCAGGCGCGCAGGCGCGCGATGGCGAGTGAGTCGGCGGCCTGCCAGGGCTCGGGCTCGAGCTCGAGCCAGCGCAGCTCGAAGGGCCGGGGCGCGCGCGCCGCGGCGACCTCGGCGAGCCAGGCGTTCACGCCGCCCGCGTACGCGTCGAGCGCGGCGCGCGTCTCCTTGGAGAGGTGAGTCACCTCTTCGTCCGCGGCGATCCCGAAGCCGAGCGTGCGCGCCAGCCGATCCGCGTCGAGCGCGCGCGCGCCCAGCACCTCGGCGAGCTTCCCGCGCGCGCTGCGCCGCAGGACCTCCATCTGCCAGAGTCGGTCCTGCGCGTGCGCGAAGCCGAGCGCTCGGTAGGCGTCGACGAGACTCTCGGCCTGAACGTGCGGGATTCCGAACGGGTCGCGCACGATGCGCGCACGGCCGCTGAGTCCCTGCAGCGTGAGCTCGCCCTGCGCGCTCGGGCCGGGATCGCGGCCCACCAGCGCGAGCACGATGCCGGCGCCGACCGCGGCCACCAACAGCGCGCCGAGCGCGACCGCGGCGGCGACCCGGACCCAGCGACTCACGGCGCCTTCTGCCGCCCCGCGCCCTCGAGCACGACCTGCGCGAACGCGTGCGTGCGCGTGTACGACGCTCCCACCCACGCGCGCGCGAACCCGCGCTCGCGGGCGATCTCGAGCGCGCGCCCGTGAATCTCGAGGCCGAGCCCGTGGTCGGTCTCGACCGTCTCGAAGTCGCGCCACGCGACGCCGCGCCGCCAGCCGGTGCCGATCGCCTTCATGCCGGCTTCCTTAACGGCAAAGCGCAGCGCGAAGTGCGAGCCCGAGCGGCCGCGCCGTCCGCAGTCCGCTAACTCGCGCGGCGTGTAGAGCCGCTCGCGCATGCGCGCCCCGCGCCGGGCGAGCGCGCGCTCGACGCGCGCGATCTCCACCACGTCGATGCCACCCCCGATGATCACGGCGCGCGAACCTAGCACAGGGCCTCGTGCCATTTTGCGAGCGGAATCACGTCGTTTGACCTCGCGGAGAACGCTTGGCTATGCTGCGCGCCGTTCGCGACCGGAGGGAGACTCCCTATGGCTTCGGGTGTGCGCGTCGGCATCAACGGCTTCGGACGGATCGGACGGCTGGTCTTCCGCGCCCTGCACGAGATGGCCGTGCCCGCGACGGAGCTCGAGGTCGTGGCGGTCGGCGACATCGTCCCGGCCGACAACCTCGCCTATCTCGTCCGGTACGACTCCACCCAAGGCGCCTTCAAGGGTCAAGTGAGTTCGAGGAAGTCGGCGGCGGACAAGGCGGAGGACGACGTGCTCGTCGTCGACGGCAGGGAGATCCGCGTCGTGTCTGCCAAGACACCCGGCGATCTCCCCTGGAGCAAGCTCGGCGTGCAGCTCGTGATCGAGTCGACGGGGCTGTTCACGGACGCGGACAACGCCGCCGGCCACCTCCGGGCCGGCGCCAAGAAGGTGATCATCTCGGCCCCGGGCAAGGGCGAGGACCTGACCGTCGTGATGGGCGTGAACGACGGGAAGTACGATCCGGCGAAGCACCACGTGATCTCGAACGCGTCGTGCACCACGAACTGCCTCGCGCCGGTGGTTCACGTGCTGCTGAAGGAAGGCTTCGGCGTGGCGGAGGGACTCATGACCACCGTGCACGCCTACACCGCCACGCAGAAGACCGTGGACGGCCCGTCGAAGAAGGACTGGAAAGGCGGCCGCAGCGCCGCGGTCAACATCATTCCCTCGAGCACCGGCGCCGCGAGGGCGGTCGGGCTGGTGATTCCCGAGGTCAAGGGGAAGCTCACGGGGATGTCGTTCCGGGTGCCGACTCCGACCGTGTCCGTGGTCGATCTCACGGTGAAGACGGTGAAGTCGACGTCGCTCGACGAGATCCGGCGGGCGATGAAGGGCGCGTCCGAGTCCTATCTGAAGGGGATCCTCGGCTACACCGACGACGAAGTGGTGTCGTCGGACTTCGTGCACGATCCGCGCTCCTCGATCTTCGACGCGGGCAGCAGCCTCGAGCTGAACCAGAACTTCTTCAAGCTCGTCTCCTGGTACGACAACGAGTGGGGCTACGCGCGGCGCGTCGTCGAGCTCGCGCGCCTCGTCGCCCACAAGCTGTGAGCTCGTCTTCCGAGGGTCGCGCGGGCACGCCGCCCGCGCTCCGCCTTCCGTCGGTCAGAGGCCTGCGGCTGGCCGGCCGCCGCGTCTTCATCCGCGCCGACCTGAACGTGCCGCTGCGCAGCGGCGCGGTCGCGGACGACTCGCGGATCCGGGCTTCGCAGGAGACGCTCGATTTCGTGCGCCGCGCGGGCGGGCGCGTGGTGCTCGCTTCCCACCTCGGCCGGCCCAAGGCCGCAGCCGACGCGAAATACTCGCTGGCGCCGGTCGCCCGCCACATGGGCCTTCCGCTGACACCCGATTGTGTAGGCCCCGCGGTCGAGGCCGCGGTCGCGGCGCTGCGCGACGGGGACGCGCTCCTGCTCGAGAACCTGCGCTTTCACGCCGGCGAGGAAGCCAACGACCCCGCGTTCGTGGCGCAGCTCGCGCGGCTCTGCGACGTGTACGTGAACGACGCCTTCGGCACCGCGCACCGCGCGCACGCGAGCACCGAGGGGCTGGCGCGAGCCTGCACCGAGGTCGGCGCGGGGTTCCTGCTCGAGCGCGAGGTCGCGGCGCTCTCGCGCGTGCGCGACGCGCCGGAGCACCCGTATCTCTGCATCCTCGGCGGCGCGAAGGTCTCGGACAAGCTCGCCGTGCTCGAGTCACTCGCCGCCCGCGCCGACGCCGTCGCGATTGGCGGGGCCATGGCGTACACGTTTCTGCTGGCGCAGGGCGAGCCGGTGGGGCGCTCGCTGGTCGAGCCGGAGCTCGTCGGCACCGCGAAGCGCCTGCTCGCCGGCAAGACGGAGCTGCTGCTGCCCGTCGACCACGTCGTCGCCACCAGCCCGGACGACACGGCGGGCGCGCGCACCGTCGAGCGCATCCCCGAGGGCGCCATGGCGCTCGACATCGGACCCCGCTCGCGCGCGGCGCTCGCGCGCCGGATCTCGACCGCGAAGACCGTCTTCTGGAACGGCCCGCTCGGCTTCTTCGAGCGCCCGCCGTTCGACGCGGGCACGCGCGCCGTGGCGGAGATGCTGGCGAGCAGCTCGGCCTACTCGGTGGTCGGCGGCGGCGACTCACTCGCCGCCGTGCAAGCCGCGGGGGTCGGCGCGCGGATCAGTCACCTGTCCACGGGCGGCGGCGCGTCGCTCGAGTTTCTCGAGGGCGCCGCGCTGCCGGGCGTCGAGGCGCTGCGGGGACGCGCTTGAGGGTCCCCCTCGTCGCGGCGAACTGGAAGATGCACAAGACGGCGGCCGAGGCCGCCGCGTTCGCGCGCGCGCTCGTCCCGAGCCTGGCCGGCCTGCACGGCGTCGAAGTCGCGGTCGCGCCGCCCTTCACCGCGCTGGCCGCGCTGCGCGAGGCGCTCGGCTCCGCGCCCGTCGCGCTCACCGCGCAGAACGCCCACTTCGAGAAGAGCGGCGCGTTCACCGGAGAGGTGTCGGTCGCGATGCTCGCGGAGCTCGGCTGCCGCTACGTGATTCTCGGCCACTCGGAGCGCCGCCAGATCTTCGGAGAGACGGATGAGCTCGTGGCCAAGAAGCTCGGGGCGGTCCAAGCGGCCGGACTGCGCCCTATCTTGTGTGTCGGAGAGCAGCTCGCGGAGCGCGAATCGGGGCGAACCTTCGACGTGCTGGCGCGGCAGCTCAGCGGGTCACTCGCGGCGGCGGATCGATCGCGCGCGGCCGAGCTCGTGGTCGCCTATGAGCCCGTCTGGGCGATCGGCACCGGCCGCACCGCGACGCCCGAGCTCGCTCAGGAAGCCCACGCATTCATCCGCGCGCGGCTCGCCGACCGCTTCGCGGCGGACGCGGGTCGCATCCGGATTCAGTACGGCGGCTCGGTGAAGCCGGACAACGCCGCGGAGCTGCTCGCACAGCCCGACATCGACGGCGCGCTGGTCGGCGGTGCCAGCCTTGACCCAGAGAGCTTCTCTGCCATCATCCGCTCGCGCGCCCGAAGCGCGGAGACCGCTCGATGACGATCTTCCTGCACCTCATCTACTTCGCAGTCTGTCTGATCCTGATCGTGATCGTGCTGCTGCAGCACGGCAAGGGCGCGGACATTGGTGTCTCGCTCGGATCGGGCGCGAGCAACACGGTCTTCGGCGCGCGCGGCGCGGGAAACTTCCTCACCAAACTCACGACCGGCTCCGCGATCCTGTTCATGATCCTCGCGTTCAGCCTGGCGCGCTGCTCGCCGGAGACGACCTCGACCGACTTGCTCTCGGCGCCCGCCTCACCCGCGAAGGAAGCGCCGAAGAGCGAGGCGCCCGCCACCAGCGGCCCCGAGTCCGCTGCGCCGCCGAGTGAGCCGGGAGCGCCGCCGTCGGGCTTCGAAGCGGTCGAGCCGCCCAAGCCGTCCGAGGCGCCGGCGCCGCCCGCGCCTCCCGCCAAGCCGCCGAGTTGAAAGGGTGCGAGCCCGCTTCTATAAACTCCCGCCTGCCTGCCCAGGTGGTGAAATTGGTAGACACGCCAGGTTGAGGGCCTGGTCCCAGCAATGGGGTGCTGGTTCGAGTCCAGTCCTGGGCACCAGCGAGTGATCGACCTCCGAGGGGGGATGTTGCGAGCCGCCGGTCCCGCCTTGCTCGCCTGCGCGCTGGCACTCGCCGCCTCTGCGCGGGCGGCCGAGTCACCGGAGCTCGCGCAGGCGATCGAGACGACGCGCGCGAGCTACCCGAAGCTCGTGCACTTCGGCGAGGGCGACCACTTCCTGGTGGGGGTCGACGATGCGGAGCTGGCGAAGCTGCGCGCGCGGGTCGCCGCCGGCGACTGGAGCGCGGAGACGGAGGCGGCGGTGTTCGTGGTCCTCGAGGGCTTCTCGCGTGAACAGGGGCCCGCCGCGACATTCGGCCGCAACCTGACGAGCGACATCACCGGCGACGCGGCCATGAGCGGGAGTGGCCCGACACTGGAGGGTGTCAGCCGGATCCTCGAGCGGTTCCTGGCCGACGAAAGTCACCCGTACTCGATCCTGGCGCAGGCGCTGCTCGCGGAGAAGATCCGCTGCGGCGCCGCGTCGCAGGGCGACGACGAGCTCGTGCAGCGAATCACCAAGGCGGTGAATCCCGACAAGGAGTTCGACTTCGGCTCGACCGACGGCACGGTCGCGGACCGCTACGGGATCCACCCGAAGGCCGACTTGTACAGCGTGGCGGCGTCCGGCGCGCGCGTCGTCGCGGTCGGCTACTTCGGCAGCGTGCTCGTCTCGCGCGACGGCGGCACGACCTGGGAGACGCCCGCAACCGGGACCGACGAGCCGCTGTACGCGGTGGCGCTGGGACCCGGCGACGAAGTGTGGGCCGCGGGCCGAGCGGGAGTCATGCTGCACTCGAAGGACTCGGGTCGCAGCTGGCTGCGCCGGCCGACGCCGTTCGCGCGCCACATCTTCGGTCTGTTCGCGAGCGCGCCCGAGACGGTGCTCGCCGTCGGCGATTTCGGTCTGCAGCTCCGCACGGTCGACGGCGGCGGACACTGGGCGTGCATTCCGCGCGCGCAGGACGTGATCCTCGGGCGACTCACTCGCGCGGGCGCGGACGCCGTGGGGGTCGGCGAGTTCGGCACGATCGAGCGCTTGTCCGCCGGGCTTCCGCCGGGCGCGCGCGGCGCGCTCCACGGCGTGCCGGGAGACACCTACGTGTACGACGCCTGGTTCGACGCCGACGGGAAGACCGGGGTCGCCGTCGGGCTGGCGGGCACGATCCTGCGCTCGAGCGACGGCGGTGCGACCTGGGACCCCGTGAAGACCGCCTTCACGCAGGACCTGTTCGGCGTGGGCGGCTCCGGCGCGCGCGTGGTCGTGACCGGCGAGGGGGGACTGCTGGCCGTCTCGAGCGACGGCGGCCTGACCTTCGCGCCGGCCGAGTCACCGCCCCTGCCCGTTCCGCTCAACGACGTCGACTTCGCCGACGAGTCACACGTCTTCGCGGTCGGCCCGCGCGGCCTGGTGCTGCGCTCGAGCGATGGCGGCGCGCACTTCTCGCTCGTGCACCCGGGGAGCGGCTCGTGAGCGCGGCCGAGCGCTTCTCGCGCTTCTTCGCGCGCCGGCGCAACGCGTTCGCGATCGTGATCGCGCTGATCACGGGCTTCTTCGCGTTCGAGCTGCGCCATCTCGAGATCTACACGCAGTTCCTCGACCTGCTGCCGCGCAACCACCCGTTCATTCGCACCTACGAGAGCTACCGCGAGGTGTACGGGAACGCGAACACGGTCGTCGCCGCAATCGTGGTGCGCGACGGCGACATCTACCGGCCCGAGGTGCTGCGCGCGGTGGCGCGACTCACCAGCGAGCTCGACTCCTCGGTCGTCTCGGCCGAGGTGAACGCCCACCCCGCGAGTCACTTCGTGACGCCGCACGGAGCGGTGGCGAGCGCGGTGCACGCGCTGGTCGCGCTGGCCGACCGGCTGTTCCACCCCAGCACTGCCGTGGAGGTCGAGACCGGCGTCGACCACAATCTGGTCACGAGTCTCACCGACCGCACCGCGCGCGACTCGCGCGTGCAGCTCGACGGCACGCTGATCTCGCCGCAGATGGTCGACGAGATCCCCGAGGACGCGGCCGGGCTCGCGGCGCTGCGCGAGCGCGTGCGGCGCAACCCGTCGGTCTTCGGCGTGCTGGTCTCACGGGACGAGAAAGCCGCGCTGGTGCGCGCGAGCTTCGTCGAGACGCGGCTCGACTACGGCGCGCTCTTCAAGCACATGCAGAGCGCGAAGGCGGCCGTCGAGGCGGAGTTCCCGGTCGACGTCTACATGACCGGTCAGCCGCTGCTGTTCGGCTGGGCGTACGCGTTCGCGACCGAGATCCTGCTCGTCTTCGCGTCCACGCTGATCGTCTCGGTGCTGCTGCTGTGGGCCTACTTCCGGCGCTTCTACGGCGTATTCCTGCCGATGTCGGGCGCCGCGGTGAACGTGATCTGGGGGCTCGGCTTCGCGGCCTGGCTCGGCTACAACCTCGACCCGCTCGTGCTGGTCGTGCCCATGCTGATCACGGCGCGCGCGATCAGTCACTCGGTGCAGTTCGTCGAGCGCTTCTACGAGGAGTACGAGGCGCTCGGCGACAAGGACGAGGCGTGCATCCGCTCGATGTCGGAGCTGCTGCTGCCCGGCACGCTGGCGATCCTGACGGACGTCTTCGGGCTGCTCACGATCGCGCTCGCGACGATCCCGCTGGTGTCGAAGCTCGGCCTTTTGTGCGCGTTCTGGGCGACGTCGATCTTGGTGACCGAGATGCTGCTGAACCGGCTTCTGATCCTGTACCTGCCGGCGCCCAGCGTGCGCGAGCACCGCATCTCGCCGCTGACCGCGCGCGTGCTGGCCGCGGCGTCCCGCGTCGTCGTGTCTCGCCGCGGCGCGATCCTGGTGACGGCCGGGTTCGCGCTCCAGACGCTGCTCTGCTTCGGCCTCGCGCTGCAGGTGCCGGTCGGCGACAACCGCCCGGGCACGCCGATCCTGTACCCGAATTCGGAGTTCAACGTCGCCGCGCGCGAGATCGCGAGCCGCTTCTACGGCCTCGACGACCTGCTCGTGGTCGCGACCTCGAACGTGCCCGGCCGCGTCTACGCGCCGGACTCGTTCAAGTTCGTCGAGTCACTCCAGCGAGCGCTCGAAGCCGACGAGAACGCCGGCGGGAGTCTTTCGCTGGTCGATTTGCAGAAGCAGACCAGCCGCCTGTTCCACAACGGCGACCCGCGCTGGGCGATGTGGATGCAGACGACGTCGGAGATCGCCGGGATCTCGTATCTGATGGAGACGAGCGTGCCGGCGCCGGGCATCCTCGACCCCTACCGCTCGCGCGACAGCTCGTCGCTCGCGATCCGCGTCTTCTACCGCGACCACCGCGCCGACACGGTGAGCGCCGCGATCGCGAGGCTGGAGGCCGTCGCGAGCGACGTGCGGCTCGAGGGCGGCCTCGCGATCCGCCTCGTTCCCGCGCAGCGAGGCTTCCTGCGCCGCCAGCGCTGGCTCGACTCGCTGCTCGGGCCGCCGAAGCCGACGCTCGAAGTGACCCAGCCGGGACCCGGCCTCACCCGCACCGTCCTGCCGCGGGCCGCCGACGCGACTCACTGGGACGGCCCCGGAGGGCTCAGCGCCGAGATTCGCCACGCGAGCACCCGCGCCCCGTACGAGCTCTGGATCAAGCAGGGCGAGGAGTGGAAGCCGCAGCCGAGCGGCGCCTGGCTGCACGACGGCGTCGAGCTCCGCTACGCCGCCGGCAGCATCGGCGTGCTGGCCGCGGCGAACGAGGAGATCGGCCGGAGTCACGGCCTGTCACTCGCGATCGTCTTCGCGGCGACATTCGGCGTGCTGCTGCTCTCGTACCGCTCCGTCGTGCTCTCGCTGATCACTCTGGCGTCGCTGGCGAGCGGCTCACTCGCGGCGCTCGCGCTGCAGTCGTGGCTCTCGATCGGCATCGACGTCAACACGCTTCCGGTGCAGGCGATCGGCGTCGGCCTGGGGGTCGACTACGCGATCTATCTGGTCGACCGGATCCTGCAGGAGCGCACGCGTTTGCCGACGCGCGAAGCGGCGATCCAGCACGCGATCCGCACCACGGGCATGGCGATCACCTTCACTGCCTCGACGCTGGTCGTCGGGATCGCGTTCTGGATCCCGATCTCGAGCCTGCGTTTCTCCGCGGAG
The DNA here is from genome assembly GCA_044450765.1 of Myxococcota bacterium. Lineage (GTDB taxonomy): Bacteria > Myxococcota_A > UBA9160 > SZUA-336 > SZUA-336 > VGRW01. Next base: position 15,925 of record JBIOJK010000054.1, read on the forward strand.
ATGAGCCTGCTGCTGTCGGTGCTGATGATCGTCGACGCGCTCGGCGCGATCCTGCTCGTGCCCGCGCTGATCCGGCTGCTGCCCGCGCGACTGCTCGGCCGCCTGGCGTAGCTACAGCGGCGTCAGCTTTTGGTAGATGCCGCGCCAGTAGACCAGCGGCTCCTGCTCGGCGTCGATCGCGGCCGCCTCGACCGAGCCGACGTAGACGATGTGATCGCCGGCGTCCACGACGTCGCGCACCCGGCAGTCCAGGCTCGCGAGCGCGCCGGGAATGCGCGGGCAGCCGGTCGCCCCGGTCTTGCAGTCCAGCCCGTCGAAGCGGATCGACTCGCGCTTCTTGTCGGCGAAGAGACTCGACAACGCGCTCTGTTCGCGGCCGAGCACGTTCACCGTGAACGTGCGAGACCCGTGAATCAGCGCGTTGGTATTCGACGCTTTGTCGGCACAGACCAGGATCAGCGGCGGGTCGAGACTCACCGACGAGAACGCGGAGACGGTCATGCCCAGCCGCTCGCCGCCGTGCTGCGAAGTCACGATCGTGACTCCGCTGGCCCAGCTGCCGAGCGTGCGCTTGAAGGTGTCGCGATCGACGCTCACGGCGCTGGCGGACTCACTGCACCGCGATCTTCGCCACGTCGCTGAACTTGATCCGCCCGGAGCTGCCGGTGAACCCGCCCACGGGGCTCTTGCCGTAGGCGGTCTCGACCGCGCCGTGCGCCGCCGAGATCTCCGTGCCATAGAACAGCACCGCGGCCAGCGGCGTGCTGCCCGCCTGCGCGGGCGCGCGCAGCCTCCAAGTCACCTTCACGGTCGAGAACTTCCCGGCGGCAGGATCCGGCGCGATGCCGTCGACGTTGACGTAAGTGGTTCCGGGCGAGAGCGCGGGGTTCCGGCCGTCGGTGAACTTGGTCTGGACCTTGCCGTCGGGGCCGACGACCTTCGGCTTGTCGAGCACCAGCCAGCCGCGCGAGGTCGCCGGCGCTGATTGCCAGCGCTGATTCGAGTCGACGAGCGCGATGCCGAGCACCGGCGCCGAGCCGCCGTGCACTTCGACACTGACCTCGAGCTCCTGGCCGGCCTTTGCGCTCGCCGGGGCGCTCAGCACCACGCTCGCGGCCGCGTCGATCTTCTGGATGCTCGCGACCAGCTCGTCCCGGTCCGCCGCGGAGAGCTTCGCGTACGGCGAGTCGGCTTCGGCGCTCTTGATCTTGGCCAGGTGCTTGTTCGCGGCGAGCTCCGCGGAGGCGCGTGCCGGCGGCACGCCCTGGAACTGATCCTCCGACACCGACGAGTGACAGCCCGCGCAGTACGGCGCGACGTCGGTCACGTAGGCCGGCGTCCCGCCGGGATACGCCGATGCAGTGGCGGACAGCGCGGTGAGTGCGAGGCCGAGCGCGAGAGACTTCATCGCTTCAGAACTCCTCATGGCAGTTGCGGCACGCCGCGACGAGCGGATCGCGCGCCAGAAACGCGAGCTCGGCAGGACGTCCCGTGGGATGAGCTTCATGGCACTTTACACAGTTCAGCGCGAAGTTGGGCAGGTTGTGGACGCCGATCGCGTGGAAGGCGTCGTCGCGCTCCGGCTTGTACTTCCCGTGGCACTGGCGGCAGTCCTCGTTCCAGAGCGGATGCGCCATCGACTCCGGCTCCGCGAAGCGGCCGAGCAGATACATCGCCGTGTCGCGCGCCGACAAGAGCTTCACGCGCACGCGGTTCGGGAAGCTCGCGCCGCGGTGACACGAGATGCAGCGGAACTCGCGGTCGCGCGCGAGGTGCGCGGCCGCCAGGTTCGCAGGCGGCGCGCTCTCGAAGTCGGCCCGCTTCGCGCGGTGCAGCGGCGTGTTGGCGTCGAGATGGCAGCTCGTGCAGAAGTCGTTCTGCGCCTCGAGCGAGTCGGTGGCGAGCCACGCGAGCGGAGCACTCACGACCCCCGCGATGAGGGCTATGCACACGGTCCGGCGCACGCGCCGCGCATGCTACTGCGCTAGCGCGCGGCGCGCATCAGCACGAGCGCGAGATCGGCGACGTTCGTCTCGGTCGGGCCGGTGACGAAGAGATCGCCGAGCGCGGCCAGCAGCGGATGCGCGTCGCTCCGAGCGAGCTGCGCGCGCACGTCGAGCCGCAGCGCGCTCGCGCGCGCGAGCGACGTCGCATCGCTGAACGCGCCCGCCGCGGAGGTCGCGCCGTCGCTGCCGTCGGTGCCCGCGCAGAGGGCCGTGAAGTCCTCGCCCTGCAGCGCGAGCGCGACGCGCAGCGCCAGCTCTTGTGCGCGCCCGCCCTGCCCGCTGCCGCGCACGACGACGGTCGGCTCGCCGCCGGCGATCACGAGGTCGGCGCCGTCCGCGCGCGCGGCGCGTGCGGCCCCGGCGAGCGCGCGCGCCACCGAGTCGACCTCACCGTAGAGCGCGTCGGGAAGCACGCGCGCGCGCAGGCCGCGCGCCTCTGCCGCGCGCGCGGCGGCTGCGAGTGCAAGCTCGAGCGACGCGACCACCTCTGCCGAGACACTCGCCAGAATCGGGTCACCGGGCTCGAGCGTCTCGGCCAGCTCGCCTGCCGCGCCTCGCTCGATCCGCGCGAGCACGGCGCGCGGTACCTCGCCCGCGAGTCGGTGCGCGTGCAGCACGGAGAGCGCGTCGGCGAACGTCGTCGGATCCGCGCTCGCGGGACCCGAGCCCAGATCGGCGAGCGAGTCACCGCGCACGTCCGAGACGGCGAACACTCGGACGCGGCGCCCGCGCGCGGCGCGCGCGAGGCCGCCGCCCTTCAGCGCCGAGAGATGGCGTCGAACCGTGTTGAGCTCGTGAATCTCGGCGTCGGTGCGCAGCAGGAGCTCGGTCGTGCGCCGCTTGTCTGCGAGCGTCAGACCTTCCGCAGGCGCGCACCAGAGCGCCGAGGCGCCGCCCGAGAGCAGCACGAGCAGGCTCTCGTCCGGCCGGACGGAAGCCGCGAGCTCGAGCGCGCTGCGGGCCGCGGCCGCGCTGCGCGCATCGGGCAGCGGATGCGCGGCTTCGCGCAGAGTGAGTCGCGCGAGCGGCCGGCCGTGGCCGTCCTTGGTCGTGACCTCGCCGCGCGCGATGCGCGGACCGAGCGCGCGCTGCGCGGCCTCGGCCATCGCGCAAGCGGCCTTGCCGGCCGCGAGCAGCACGAACGGCCCCGGACCCGGATCGCGGCTCGCGAGCGCTCGCTCGAGCGCGCGGCCGGCGTGCGCTGCCGCGACCGCCGCGCGCTGGAGCTCGGCGAGGAGCTCGCGCGGACTCACTCCACCGAACGCGGCGCGAGGACGATCTCGATGCGCCGATTGCGGTGCCGGCCCTCGGCCGTGTCGTTGCTCGCGATCGGGCGCTGCTCGCCATAGCCCGTCGCCGCGAGAGACTTCTCCGCGACCCCGGCGCTGGCCAGGAACTTGGCGACCGTCAGCGCGCGCGCTGCCGAGAGATCCCAGTTCGACGGGAAGCGCTGGGTGTGAATCGGCACGTTGTCGGTGTGACCCGCGACGTCGATCTCGCGGTCCGTGACACTCTTGATGCCCGCGGCGACCTTCGCAAGCACCTTGCGCCCTTCCGGCTTGATCTCGGCGCTGCCGGAGTCGAACAGGATCTGGTCCACCGCGCGCACGTGCAGCTGGCCGCGCAGCTCCTCGATCTCGACCTGTCCCTTCTTCAGCTCCGCCTGCAGCGAGTCGACCAGCCCGCGGTAGGTGCCGGAGAGGCGCTCGACCTCGTCTTCCTTGATCGCGCGCGCCGTGCGCTCCGCTTCCAGCGCCTCGCGCAGGGCGCCGACCCCGGCCTTGTCGGACTCGATCTGCTTCACCAGCTCGGCGCGCTCCGCGTCGAGCGCGCTCTTCTCGAGCAAGAGCTTCTCGTGGCCCTTGCTGGCGTCGAGCATGCCCTGCTTGCAGCTGACCAGGTCGTAGGACAGCGCGCGCTGGCGCGCGACCTCGGCGTAGTAACTCGCGGGAGTCCGGCACGCCGCCGCCGACGCCAGCGCGCTGAACGCGAGCAGCCTCGCCAGCCTCAACTCAGAACGTCCCGCCCGAATGCGATCTGCGCCACTTGCTCGATCCTCTCCACCGGCTCGATCTTCAGGTTCGAGATCCGGTCCGCCGGAATCTCGACCAGGTCCTTCTCGTTGGCCGCGGGGATCAACACGTGCGTCACCCCCGCGCGCCGCGCCGCGAGGATCTTCTCCTTGATCCCGCCGACCGGCAAGACCTTGCCGCGCAGCGTGATCTCTCCGGTCATCGCCAGGTCGGGCGGAACCGGCTTGTCGAGCAGCAGGCTGAGCAGCGCCGTGACGATCGCGATGCCCGCGCTCGGGCCGTCCTTCGGGATCGCGCCCGCGGGAATGTGGATGTGGATGTCGCTCTCGCTGAACAGCTTGGGGTCGAGGCCGAGCGCGCGCGCGTAGGTCCGCACGAGCGAGACCGCGGTCATCGCGGACTCGCGCATCACGTCGCGGATCGAGCCGGTGATCTTGAGCTCACCCTTCCCGCGCATGCGGGTCGCCTCGATGAACAAGATCTCGCCACCCGCCTCGGTGACTGCCAGGCCGACGGAGACGCCGGGAATCTGCACGCGCCCGGCGACCTCGGGCTCGAAGTGCGCCGGGCCGAGCAGCGCGTGGAGATCCGCCGCGTCGACGTGCACCGGCCCGCCGTCGCCCTCGACCACGCGCCGCGCGAGCTTGCGCGCGATCTTCCCGAGCTCCCGCTCGAGGTTGCGCAGTCCAGCTTCGCGCGTGTAGTTGCGAATCACGCCGCGGATCGCGGCGTCGGTGATCTCGGGCGCGCGCTCGGCCAGCCCGTGCTCACTCAGCTGTCGCGGGAGCAAGTGCCGGCGCGCGATCTCGAGCTTGTCCTCCTCCGTGTAGCCGGGGAGCTCGATCACTTCCATGCGGTCGCGCAGCGCCGGGGGGATGTTCTCGAGCAGGTTCGCGGTCGCGATGAACAACACCTTCGACAGGTCGAAGGGAACCTCGAGATAGTGGTCGCTGAACGTCGAGTTCTGCTCGGGGTCGAGCACCTCGAGCAGCGCCGACGAGGGGTCCCCGCGGAAATCGGCACCCAGCTTGTCGATCTCGTCGAGGATGAAGACCGGGTTGTTCGTGCCCACGCGGCGAAGGGTCTGCAGGATCCGCCCCGGCAGCGAGCCGACGTACGTGCGGCGGTGACCGCGGATCTCGGCTTCGTCGCGAACGCCGCCCAGCGAGAGACGCGCGACCTTGCGTCCGAGCGCGCGCGCGATCGAGCGGCCCAGCGAGGTCTTGCCCGTGCCCGGCGGACCGACGAAGCAGAGGATCGGCCCGCGCAGGTCGCGCTTCAGCTTCAGCACCGCGATGAACTCGAGGATCCGCTCCTTGACCTTCTCGATGTCGTAGTGATCCTCGTTCAGGATGTCGCGCGCGTTGCCGACGTCGAGCGCGTCCTCCGTGCTCTTGGACCAGGGCAGATCCGCGAGCCACTCGAGATACGTCCGGATCGTCCCCGCCTCCATCGCGCCCGGCGGCTGCGCGGCGAGCCGCTGCAGCTCGCGCTCCGCGACCTCCGTCACGGCTTCGGGCACGTGCGCCTCTTCGATCCGGCGGCGCAGCTCGTCGACCTGGTCGCTCGGTGACTCGTACTCGCCGAGCTGGCGGCGAATCGCGCGCGCCTGCTCGCGCAGCACGTACTCGCGCTGGCTGCGCGACAGCTCTTCCTGCACCTGCGAGCGGATCTCCTGCTCGAGCGAGCGGACCTCTTGCTCGCGCGCGAGGTGCTCGGAGAGCCGCTCGAGTCGCTTCTGCACGTCGAGCATCTCGAGCAGCCGCTGCCGCTCGTCGACCGACAGACCCAGGTTCGACGCGACGACGTCCGCGAGCGCGGACGAATCCGTAAGCTGCGCGACCATCGTGCGCACCGGCTCCGAGACGTTCTGCGAGCCCTCCGCGATCACCGCGAACTGGCGACTCACGTTGCGGTGCAGCGCCTCGAGCTCGAGGCCCGCGACGGCGGTCTCCTCGAGCGGAGTGATTCGCGCCCGCAGGTAGGGGGCGGTCTCGGTCCACGACTCGATCGCCACGCGCCGGAGACCCTGGACCCAGAGCCGCTGCGCGCCGTCCTCGCTCTTGGCCATGCGCAGCACGCGCACGGCGGTGCCGACGCGGTAGAGGTCGTCGGGGCCGGGCTCGGTTTTCTCGGGGTCGCGCGCCGCGACCGTCACGATCAGGCGATCGCCGGCGAGCGCGTCGTCGACCAAGCGCTTGGCCCGGTCGGTGGTCGCGACCATCGGTGCGACCAGCGTCGGGAACAGCACGGTGTTGCGCAGCGGCAGGACGGGAAGTGACTCGGGCAGCGGCTCGTCGAGCTGCGCGCGCGAGCGCTCGACCGGCACTTCGGGCTCCTCTGCGCGGAGATCTTCGGGGGTCACTGCGGGCGCAC
>JBIOJK010000055.1:0-22238 GCA_044450765.1 Myxococcota bacterium
GTCGTAGTGATCCTCGTCGAGGACGCGGCGCGCGTGGGCGAGATCGAGGTCGTCGTCGGTCTGTGCCTTCCAGGGCAGATCCAGCAGCCACTCGACGTAGGTGCGCGCGACGGAGCGCTCGGGCGAGTGAGTCGGCATGCCAGCGAGCCGGGAGACTTCGCGCTCGGCGACCTCGCGCGCTTCACTGGGCAGATCGGCGGCCTCGAGCCGATCGCGCAGCTCGTCGCCTTCGGTGCCCTGCTCGTCGTTCTCGCCGAGCTCGGCGCGGATCTTCCGCAGCTGCTCGCGCAGCAGCTTGCGGCGCTCGTCCTCGCCGATCTCACCGGCCGCGCGCTCCGCGAAGCTCTTCGAGACCTGCGCGATGCGGATCTCGCGCATCAGGTAGCGCATCAGGGCGCGCAGACGCGCGAGTACGTCCTGCTGCGCGAGCAGCTCGACCTTCTCGGGCAGCGGCATCGTCCCGTTGAACGCGATCACGTCGGCGAGGCGCGCCGGATCGTCGAAGCGGTCGAGGATCTGCGCCGCCTCGTCGGGGATGTCGTCGCGCAGCGAGACGAGCTCTTTGCCGAGCCGCTGCACCGTCCGGCGTGCGGCCTCGGCTTCAGGCGTGCGGTCGAGCAAGTCGGGCAGCACCTCGCTGTCGACTTCGGTGTGTGTGCCCGCGTCGTTCAGCGCGTGCAGGCGGATGCGCGCGAGGCCCACGACGGCGACCGAGATGCCCGACCCGGTCTCGGCCAGGTGGACGATCTTCGTCAAGGTGCCGACCGGATACAGATCCTCGAGCCGCGGCGACTCCGTCTCGGGCGCGCGCTGAGTCACGACCGCGAGGAACCCGCCGCTGCGAGCCGCCGCCTGGACCGCCGCCATGGATGCGGCTCGGCCCACGGAGAGCGGCAGCGTCACCCCAGGGAACACCACCGTGTTGCGCACGGGCAGCAGGGGCATGCGCAGGGGAACGTCGAGGCGCTCTCCGCCGATCTCGATCGCGGTCGTCTTGGTTTCGCTCACAGTGGCCCGCAACGCTAGAGCCGCGCCGCGGCGGGTCAACCAAAGAGAAAGGGCCGCGGCCCAGCGAGGCCGCAGCCCTGTCGTCGGACGCCGGAGGCGCCTCGCCTAGTCGTATTCGAGCCCGTCGAAGTTCATCGAGTTGAAGCACGGGACGCGCTTCACCAGGTACACGAGCGACCCGGCCTGCGAGTAGTCCTTCAGGGTGCCTTTGAGGACGACGTTGCGGTCCTTGATCGCGATGTCGACCTTGCGCCGCGCCTGAGCCAGCTCCTCGTCGTTCTCGATCTCCTTCTCGACTTTGGCCATCAGGTCCGCGTCCTTGGTGGTGGAGCAGTCGTCGACCTTGCCGACGCGGATGCGGTTGCGGACTTCCTTCACGCCGCGCATGTCCTTGATGATCGCCTCGGCCTTCTTGCTCTGGTCGTCGGTCGCCGCGTTGCCGGTCAGCATCATCATGCCGCGCATCGACTTCACGGTGACTTCCATCAAGCCGGGCTCCTTGTAGAGAACCTGCATGGCCTTCAGCTCGCGCTTGAACTCGGCCTGGCTCTGCGCCGAGGCGGAGTGCGCGAAGCCGACGAGCAGTGCGGTGGCGACGGCGAATGCGGTGGCGAACGAGCGAAGCATTTTGGGGGGCCCTCCCGTGGGAATCTGCGGTGGAATCGGCGCGTAGCCTATCGGACGCGTCTCTCGTCGGTCAACCGCACAGTTGCGGGAAAGTTGCGCGCGGTTCGGCTCAGTATTTGACCGACTCGACGAGCCGCGCGACGTCCTGCCGCCAGGGTCCGTTCCAGCTCTCGAGCAGCTGTGCCGCCGGGCTGGCTCCGCGCTCCGCGATCCGGTCGAGCGGCTCGAGGTAGCGCGACTCGTCCTCGCCCAGATCGTTCCGCTCGCCGATCCGCCGCAGCCCACCCCGCGCGATCGCGAGCAGCTCGCGCGCGACGGCGAGCACGGGCCCGTCGGGAGCTCGCGCCGAGAGCCCGCTGCGCGCGACGGCGGCGTGCAGCGAGTCGACCTGCGCGAAGCTCCACGCGCCGAGCCTCTCGAGCCCCGCCGCGAGCGCTTCGTCGTCGTAGAGCAGGCCCTTCCAGAAGGCGGGCAGCGCGCACACGTGCGCGCCGGGAACCGCGTCGACGCCGCGTGTCTCCACCACGCGCTTCAGGCGGACCTCCGGAAACACCGTCGTCAGGTGCACGACCCAGTCGGCCAGCGTCGCGCGCTGGCCCCGGTATCCCTGCTTCATGAACTGCCGGAAGCTCTGACCGCCGGCCGCCGTGCTGTGTCCGTCGCGGACGATCAGGAACATCGGCACGTCGAGCGCCCACTCCGTGTAGCGGCGGTACGCGGTGCCCTCGCCGAAGTCCGGATCGAACGCGAACGGCAGCAGGCTCCAGCGATCGCCGTCGGTGTGGCGCCAGATCTCCGCGCGCCGTGACTGGAACCCGTTGGGCCGTCCCTCGCTCAGCGGCGAGTTCGCGAAGATCGCGGTCGAGACCGGCGAGGCGGCGAGCGCCAGCCGCAGCTTGCGCGCGGCGTCGGCTTCCGACTCGAAGTCGAAGTTCGCCTGGACGCCGGCGGTCGCGTGCATCATGTGCAGACCGAGAGTGTCTCGCCGCGCCAGATACTCGCGCATGATCTGGTGGCGTTCGCGCGGCATGCGCGGCAGATCCTCGACCCGCGCGAGCGGATGCAGGCCGAGGCCGAGCCAGACGATTCCGAAGCGCTCGGAGACAGCGTTCACCAGCGCTATGTGATCGAGGAACTCGCGGCTCGTCTCGTGCAGCGACGCGAGCGGCGCGCCCGAGAGCTCGAGCTGCCCGCCCGGCTCGAGCGTGATCGTGCGCCCGTCGCGCTCGAGTCCGACGAGCAACCCGGCGTCGCTGAGCGGCTTCCAGCCGTGCTCGCGCTCGATCGCCGCGAGCAGCGCGTGAATGCCGCGCTCGCCCTCGTACGGCACTGGAGTGAAGCTCTTCGCGTACAGACCGAGCTTCTCGTGCTCGGTTCCCACGCGCCAGTCGGGGCGCGCCGTCTCGCCCTCCCGGAAATACTCGACGAGCTGCTCGACGTCCTCGGCCGGCCGCGCGAGGCGCGGATCTTCGCGCGTGAGGCTCATGCCCGACCTCCCGCGTACAGCTCGGGGTGCAGGAAGCGCAGCCAGGCGCAGGTCACCGCCTGGGCGCCGTAGTCGGCGCGCGTCAGCGCGCCCTCGCTGAGTCGGCCGATGTTTCCAGCGCCGGCGCCGGGATCGCGCGCGCCCGGCCGCGGCGCGAAGCTGCGCTCGAACGCGTCGCCGATCGGCGTGCGCGGCGCGCGCGTCGCCGCGGCGACACACTCGGGCGGATACTCGAACCCGGCGGAGAATCCCAGGCCCTCGCGCGCGCCGTCGAAGAGCACGCAGCAGCCGACGTTCAGCCAGCCCGTCTCGAGCTCAGCCAGCGCGACGAGTCCGTCCTCGATGCCGGCCGCCAGGTCACAGCCGCCGCCTGAGTGACTCGCGCGCGCGCGGTTGCGCGCGCCCGCGACGATCTCCGCGAAGCCCAGCGGCTGCGGGTCCACGCCGCTTTGCGCGTCGTGGCCGAGCACGTCGACGCGCGCGAAGAACGGTGCGAGTCCGCGCCGGACCGCCTCGAGCTTGGCCGCGTTGCGGCTGCCGAGGCGGATCGTGATCCGCTCCCTCAAGCGCCCGCGGCCTCGCGCAGAAGCGCCGCGATGCGCTCCTCGAGCAGGGTCTCGACGTCGGGTCCGCGCAGCCCGGCTTCGGCGCACGGGCCCTCGTCCTTGCCGCGCTTGAAGGGCCCGACCAGGCGCAGCTTGCCCTCGCCGCGCGCGATCGCGACGCACAGCAGCTCGAGCCGGCCGCGCGAGACGCGGAACTGGACCGCGTCGAGGTGCTTGTCGTCGGGCTCCACGGTCGAGACCTCGATGTTGCCCAGATATCCCGCGCCGATCTCGGCGGCGCGCTGGCGAAACGCTTCGACCGCGTCGAAGGCGGCAGCCCGCAGCGAGCGAGCGGCGTCCCGTGCGTCGCGCAGTCGCAGCGAGAGACCGGGATCCCGCTCGGCGAGCTCCTCGGCCAGCTTGCGGAAGCGCTGGGGATCCACCGCCGCAGTCTATTTCATCAGGGCGGTATACTGCGCGCGCTTTGCCGGGGCCGAAGGCGGGGATCGGAATTGCGGCCGCCCTTGCCGCATCAGCCGCGGCGCTGGCCGGCGCTCGCCCCGCGCTCGCGTGGACCGCGTTCGCAGCCGCGTTCCTGATCTTCTGTCTCTCGAGCCGGCTGTCTCTGAACTGGCAGATTCTCCTCGGGACGCTGCTCGGAGTGGGGTTCGGGCGCGCAGTCGCGACGGGCCACCTCGCGCCCGAGACCGCGGACGCCATGAAGAACGTGGGCAAGCTCTTCATCGGGCTGCTCAAGATGCTGATCCCGCCCATGATCCTGCTCTCCATCGCGCACGGCGTCGCGAGCATGGAAGGCGCCCGCGATCTGGGCCGGCTCGGCTCGCGCACCGTGCTTCTGTATCTGGTTACGATGGTGCTGGCGGTGACCACGGGTCTCCTGCTGGTGAACGCGGTTCAGCCGGGGGTCGGCAGCGACCTCGCGAACAGCGCGTTCTTCAAGGAGTCCGTCGGCGCGACCGCGGCGGCTCCGCAGGGTCCGCCCAACGTCGGAGAGTTTCTGTTCGCGACGCTGACGCAGGTGCTCCAGAGCCCGATCGCGGCGCTGGCCGAAGGGCGGATCCTGCCGATCGTGGCCTTCGCGATCCTGCTGGGCATCGCGCTGCTCCACATCGGGGTCGCCGCGCGACCGGTGATCGACTGGCTCGCCGGCGCCTCGGCCGCGGTGATGACCATCATCGGTTGGTTCGTGCGGCTCGCGCCGGTCGGCATCCTGGCGTTGATCGGAAACCTGGTCGCCACGGTCGGCTTCCGCGTGATCGTCGACAATCTCGCGGCGTTCTCGGCGGTCGTCGTCGCCGGGACGCTGTTCCACTCACTCGTCACCTTGCCGCTGCTCTGCTGGCTGCTGAGCGGCGTGCGCCCGCTCGAGCTGCTGGGCGGGCTGCGCGAGGCGCTCACCGTCGCGTTCACGACCAGCTCGAGCATCGCGACGCTGCCGGTGACACAGCGGTGTGTAGAAGAGAACCTCGGCGTCCCGCGCCGCATCGCGAGCTTCGTGCTGCCGCTGGGCGCGACGGTGAACATGGACGGCACCGCGCTCTACGAGGCGATCGCCGCCGTCTTCGTCGCAGCGCTGTACGGGATCCACCTGGGCCTGGGCGGCCAGATCGTCGTGTTCATCGTCGCGATCGCCACCGCGATCGGCGCGCCGGGGATTCCGTCCGCTGGCATGGTCACGATGATCGTCGTGCTGGAGGCCGTCGGGCTGCCCGGTGAGTCGGTGGGGCTCCTGCTCACGATCGACCGCATCCTCGACACGATTCGCACCGTCGCGAACGTGGAGGGCGACGCGATCGTCGCGGTGATCGTGGCGCGTCAGGAGGCCTGACGCGGCGACTCACATCGCGGCGTCGAGCACGATCGACGGCTGCGCCTCGCGCAGCTCCGCGAGCCGCGCTTCCTTCACCTTGGCGAAGCGCGAGCGCGCGCGCGGCGGCACGGGTTCGCCGGCGTCGATCTTCATGCGCAGCGGATCGATGAAGCGGCCGTTCTGGGCGAGGCGGAAGTCGAGGTGAGGCCCGGTTGCCAGACCGCTCGCGCCGACGAAGCCGATCAGCTGCTTCTGCGCCACCTGCTGCCCCACGCGCAGGCCGCGCGCGTAGCGCGACAGGTGGCCGTAGCACGAGACGTAGCCGTTGTGGTGCTTCACGCGCACGGTGTTCCCGAAGCCGCCGCTCCAGCCCGCGAACACGACCTCGCCGTCGGCGACCGCCCAGACCGGAGTGCCGACCGGGGCCGCGTAGTCGACGCCCTCGTGCGGCCGTCGCGAGTGCAGAATCGGATGCAGGCGCGACATCGTGTAGCGCGACGAGATGCGCGAGTACTTGAGCGGCGCTGCGAGGAACGAGCGGCGCAGCGCGTTTCCGTCGGGCGAGTAATACGCGCCCGCGCCGTTCTCGTCCTCGAACCAGACGGCTACGAAGTCGCGGCGCGCCGCGCGGTACTCGGCGGCCTGGATGCGCCCGTAGCGCACGAAGCCGTCCTTGTCGTAGAACTTCTCGAACACGAGCCGGAACTCGTCGCCGGGCCGCGTCTGCGTCGAGAAGTCGAAATCCCACGCGAAGATGTCGGTGAACTCGTGGACCAGGCCGGCGCCCTCGCCGAGGTCGGTCAGCGCGTCGAAGAGCGAGTGCTTCACGACGCCGCCGAGCTCGATCGTGCGGCGCTCGAGCGCCGCGGCCTCGTGCGACGCAACCAGATTGCCGACTGAGTCGCGCTCGACGCGGTAGACCTCGGCCCGCCCGCGCTGGAACTCGAACGAGAGAAGCTGGCCCGACGCATCGCGGATCAGCGCGTAGAAGTCGCCGGGTCGCGCGGCGCGCACGTCGAACACGCTGCGCAGCGAGCGGGCCACGGTCTCGACCATCTCGGGCGCGACGCCGGAGCCGCGCAGCGCGCCGGACAGGGTGCCGTTGCGCGGCACCCGGCCAGTCACGATCGTGAGCGACGAGTCACTGTCCGCGGCGCGCTCGGTCGAGCGGTCGACCTCGGGCGCCAGGAAGTCGGCGCCGCGGCTGACGTCTGGCGCCACCGAGCGCAGCTCTGCGCCGCCGAGCGACGGCGCGATCGAGAACAGGCGCGCACCGACGACGCCGGCGTGCGCCCGCGCGGCCGCGACGGCGACGAGCGCCGCAGCGAGCCGAAGCTTCCAACCGATCGCCTTCGTGCGCACACCCCTCCGCATGGAATCCCTCATCCAGCGCTCAAGAGTCCAGCGCTCAAGAGTCCGGCGCCCAAGAGTCCGGTGCCTAAAATCCCCGGTTGCATCGCCTATAGTGCAGTGGCCGGAATAGGCGACTGTGACCGGAGTCACAAGGAAATCGCGGACTTCGCTCCACCGGCAACTCGAGGCTCGAAGCCTTTGATCCTGGCTGGCGCGGCGCGAATCGACATCACTCCCGAGCTCGGCGTGCCGCTGATGGGCTACGGCGCGCGCGTCGGCGGCGCGTCCGCGGTGGCCGACCGCATCTGGGCTCGCGCACTCTCGTTCGAATCGCACTCGGGTCACCCTATCCTCGTCGTCTCCGCCGAGCTTTGCTTGATCTCTTCCGCACAAGCGAATGACTTGCGGGGGCGCATCGCCTCGCAAACCGGATTGCCAACGGACGCCATTCTCGTCGCCTGTACCCACACGCACTCCGGACCGGACACGGGCGTCGCGGAGCGGAACGCGGGGCGCCCCGAGCCGGCGCACGTGGCGACGGTCTTCGAGGGTATGGTCGCGGCCGCCGGGGAGGCGTGGCGAAATCGGGAGCCGGCGGCGCTGGCGTGGTCGGAAACCGAGGCGCACATCGGGCGGAACCGGCGCGTCGCCGATGGCCAAATCGATCCCGGCCTCGAGGTGCTGCGCGTCGCCGCTCGCGGCGGCCGCTTGCTCGCGGTCCTGTTCCGGCATTCGTGCCACGGCACCGTGCGCGGGCACGACAGCCTCGAGATCTCGGGCGATTGGCCGGGCGCCGCGTCGCGGGCGATCGAGGCGGCGACCGGCGCGGTGGCGCCGTTCCTGCTCGGCGCGCACGCCGACGTGGACCCGCGCACGCGCGGGCTGATGGATCTAGCGATCCCGGGCCAGAGCGTCGGCCTGGGCGCGGAGGCGGTGCGCGTGCTCGGGCGCGAGGTCGCCGACGCCGTGCTCGCGAGTCTGTCGCGCGCGCGGCCCGAGCCCGACGAGCCCAGGCTCGCCGCGCGCTCGGCGAGCGTGAAGCTGCCGCTCCATCTCGGCGACCGGCCGCCGGCCGAGGCGCAAGCCGAGCTCGCGCGCCGGAAGGCGGAGGTCGCGCGCCTGCTCGGGCTCGCCGCGGGCGACCTGCCGCGGCTGGTCGAGCTGTACGACCGGGCGAGTGAGTCTGCGCGCGAGCTGCCGATCGCCGACGCGCGCGAGCGGATCGCGACCGTGCGCCGCTACATCCGCGACCGCAGCGCCCCGCACTTCGCCGACCAACGGCGCGAGGTCGAGGTCGAGGTGCAGCTGCTCGCGCTCGGCCGCGCGCTGCTGCTGGCGCTGCCGCTCGAGCCCACGAGCGCGGTCGGCGCCGACTGGCGCGCGCGAGCCGCCGCGCACGGGCTGGGTCTCGTCGTCGGCATCGGCAACGGCTGGCTGCGCTATCTGCCGCACGCGTCGGACCTGGCGCACCCCGCCGCGCACCAACACTACGAAGTGTTGCAGAGCCTGCTCGCGCCCGGCGCCTGCGAGGCGCTGCTCGCGACGGGGCTCTCGCTCGCGCGCGAGCTCGACGCAGGCGTCGGCTAGGCGCGCAGCTCCGCGATCGCCTGCGCGATGCACTCGAAGAGGGGCTCGATCTGCTCCAGCTCGAGACACGAGAACGCGATCCGGACGTCGCTCTGGCCCATGGCAATCACGCCGGCGCCGTACTTCTCGAGCAGGTGCAGCCGCAGCTTCTCGGCCGCGACGCCCTTCACGCGCAGGCACATGAAGTAGCCCGCGTTGAAGGGATACACGTCCCAGTGTTGGGCGTACTTCGCGCGGTAGACGACCTCGCGCACGCGCTCGGCGCGCGCGCGCAGGATCTCGAACTTCTGGCGGCGCTCGGCGGCGATCGTCGGTGCGCGCAGTGCCGCGAGCACGATGCTCTGCGACAGCGAGGTGCAGTTCGAGATGCCCGCGCGGATCGCGCCCATCAGCTTGCGCTCGAGCGCGGCGAAGAGCGCATCGGGGTTGGCGACGGGCGGCGGTGCGATCGTCAGGAAGCCGCAGCGCAGCCCCCAGACGAACAGCTCCTTGGTCGCGCCGTCGAGCTTGATCGTCACCGCGTTCGGGTGCAGGTTCGCGAGCGCCCCGAACGGTGACTCCTGACTCGCCTCCGCCGAGAAGATCAACCCGAAGTACGCGTCGTCGCAGACCACGACCAGCTTCTTCCCGGCGCTCGCCGCGGCGACGACCGCCTCGCGCATCGCCTCGACCTCGGCCGGGGTCGGCATGTAGCCGGTCGGGTTGTTCGGGAAGTTCAGCACGAGAAGTGACTTCGCGGGCCCCGCGAGCAGCGCCGCGCGCATCGCCGGCACGTTGAAGTGCAGGCCGGCGTAGGTCGGGAACGTCTCGACCCTTCCGCCGAGGCGCGTTTCGAAGTTGAGCGCGTAGTTGTCCCAGAGCATGTCGGGAATCAGAACCCGGTCGCCCGGATCGACGAACAGATCGCCGACCAGCGCCAGACCGTGCGTGAGCGCGTGAGTCACGATCGGCAGCGAGAGACTCTTGCCGCGCAGCGACGGGTTCTCGGCGAGCTGCTTCTGCCGCCACGCCTGGCGCAGGTCGGCGCGGCCCTGGGCGGGCGCGTAGCGAACCGCGTCCGCGGGCGAGATGTCCTTCACGTGCGCGAGCACCGACGGCAGCGCCATCGGTCCGTCGCCCTCGGTCGCCTCGCCGATCGTGGCGTTCCAGCGGTGCGCCTTCTCCTTCGCCTCGGCCGACTGCGAGAGGATCCCTTTGGGGAAATACAGCTCGCGGCCGCGCTGCGAGAGCAGCTCGAAGAGTGCAGGGCTCTCGGCGCGGATCTTGTCGTTCAGCTCGGCGGCGAGGGGGTGCATGGCGGCGGCACGTTAGCAGGTCGCCGGAAGCGAGTTAAGGGAGCCGCTCGAGGATGCGGGCGCGCTCGCCGAAGCCGCGCCGCGTCCAGTACCGGAGCGCATCCTGGTTCGCGCTCTCGACCCGCACCGAGACGCGCCGCACGCCGCGCGCGGCGAAGAACGCGTCGGCCTCGGCGACGAGCGCGCTCGCCACTCCGCTGCGCCGCTCGTCGGGCGCGACCCACAGCTCGTGGATCCAGCCGGCGGGCTCGACCTCGCCGCCCCCGGCCTGCTCGACCTCCGCGAACAGAAAGCCGACGCGCGCGCCCGCGCGCTCCGCGACCAACAGCCGGCAGCGCGCGCGCGTCGCGCCGCGCCGGATCTCGCTCGCGAGCACCTCGCGCAGGTTCGGCGCGGACGCGTTCGCGGGCCACAGCCTGCGGTGGTGTTCGATCAGCTCGAGCCAGAACACGAGAATCGCCTCGTGGTCGTCCGCGCGCGCAGCGCGCACCGCGACCTCGCGGCTGTGACTGGCTACTTGACCACCCGGCGCTCTTTGGCGCGGATCAGACGCAAGCTTCCCGATTTCTCGCCCTCCGACCACGTTCCGCCGAGCTCGTCCGGCGCCGGGCGGTCGGTGATCTCGAAGACCGATGCTTCCTCCATCTCTCCCAGCATCGAGTTCCCGCTGCCGAGTGAGTCGACGATCTTGATGGTCACTTTCGCGGGCGACCAGCTGACCGTCCAGTTGCGCGCGAAGCTCATGGTGCCGCTCTTCGCGCCCGACTCCGCGTCGGACTTCATCCCGGCCGCGAAGTCGCCGCTGAGCTGCTTCTTGCGAGCCGCGCGGCTGGAGACGTCCATGTGCTCGTGCAGGTTGTCGAGCACGGCGCCTTCGGGTTTCCACGGCGTGTGACCGCGCATCGCGACGCGGCGCACTTCCTCGGTGCCCTCGTCGAAGAGCACGTACGGGAACTCTTCGACCGAGAGCTTGCCCGCCTCCTGTTTGATCGACCAGCCGAAGTCCTTGAAGTCCGTGATCGACTTGTCTTCGGAGCGCGAGTCCTTGTAGTGGATCAGCACGTACCACTCCCCGCTGAGGTCGAGCTTAGAGAGATCCTCGGCGTGCACAGGGCGCGCGCCGACTGCCAACAGGGTCACCAGCAAGAAGAGTCCGAAGCGCCGCATTTCCGCGCATTATACCCGCGCGAAACGAAGCGAAATACGTCCTCGGCTGCGGGGGGGTAGCGCTACGACTCGTGTAGACTGCGGCCGTGGCCGCGATTTGGATCGTCTCGGAAGAAGCTTCGCTTGCGGCGATCCTCGCGCATCACCTCCGCGACTGTGGTGAGACGTGGCTCGGGACGCCCGAGCGGTCGTCCTTCAAGGACGCGCCGCCCGCCGAGCTGTTGGTCCTGGTCGGAGTCACCGAGACCGGCGCCCGGACCGACGTGCTCGAGCGCCTGCTCGGGTTCGTTCGCCTGCTTCCGACACCGCGCCGTGTAGCTCCGCCGGTTCTCTTCGTCGCGGCGCAGGGGCGTGGCGCGCCGGTGGTGCGGCTGTTCGACGATCGCGCCGCGAGCGCGCTCGAGTTCCCCTTCGATCCCGACGAGCTGGCGGCGCGCGCGGCGCTGCTGCTCGCGGAGAGCGGCTCGCCCGCGAGCCTGCGAGAGCGGGCGCGCCAGCTCTGGGTGCGCGCGGAGGTCGAACGCCAGTACGCCGGGCTCGAGTCACCCGCGCTGCGCCGCGCCGTCGATCCGCGCAACGCGCAGCCGGTCCTGTTTCTCGCCGAGCCCGGCTCGCGCCGCGGCCTGCTCGCGCGCTACGTGCACCAGTTCGCCGAGCCCGCCCGCGGCGACTTCGCCCTGCTGTCGCTCGCCGACGTCGCGCCCGGAGAGCTCGAGCGCCGCGTGCTCGCGCGCACCGCGGGGCGGCGCTCGACCGTGTATCTGCCGCGCCTCGAGCGCGCGCCGCGCGAGCTGCAGGAAGAGCTCGCGCATCTGCTCGATGCCAGCGGCGCGCTCGCGGTCGAGCCGATCCGCTGGCTCGCCGCCGCGGTCCACCCCGCAGGACTCGCGAGCGCGCTGCGCGAGCTGCCGTGGCTGCGCGTCGAGCTTCCCCCGCTGCGCGCGCGCGCCGACCGCGCACCGCTGGTCGCCGCCGCGCTGCGCGCCGCCGCGGAGCGAGCCGGCCGCGAGCTCTCACTCGAGCCCGAAGCGCGTCTCGCGCTCGAGCAGTATCCCTGGCCTGGAAATCTGGCCGAGCTCGACCGCGTGCTCGACGCCGGCGTCGCCGCCGCGCCGGGTCGCGAGATCCGCGCGGCCGATCTCGGGCTCGGGCCGCGGCGCGCGACTCACTCGGCGGCCGCTGCGCCCGCGCCGCTCGCCGGGCGCGAGCCCGAACCTGAGCCCGAGCCGGTCGCGGAGCCGGAGCCGAAGTTCGCCAGCGACGAAGACCTGATGCTCGCCACCTTGGAGTCGCCGCGTGACGCCGAGCGCGAGACAGAGCTCGACGCCGAGCTGGAGCCGGAGCTCGAGCTGGAGCCCGCGCCCGCAGCCGCAGGGCGAGCCACTCCCGCTGCACCCGCGCATGTCGGCCCCAGCCTGCGCGAGCTACTGGCGCCGCTGGCGCAGGAGATCCGCCGGCCGCTGCGCGCCGTGCGCACGTACGCCGGTCTGGTCGAGCAGCGCCCGCACGACGCGTCGGTGCGGCGCGAGCTGCGCACCCTGGTCGAGGAAGACCTCGGCGGCGTCGACGACACGCTGCAGCGGGTCGAGCGCTTCATTCGCTTCGGCGCGCCGAATCCGCGGCCGTTCGATCTGGCGGACGCACTCACCGCGGAGCTCGACGCGCGTCAGTCGGCGGCGCGGGCGCGCGAGCTGGTCGTCCTGCGCGAGCTCGACTTCGAGGCCCCGCCGCTGGTCGCCGACGAAGCGCAGATCCGCTTCGCGATCGGCGCGTTGCTCGACCGCGCGCTGCGCCTGGTGCCGCGCGGCGGCGACGTCTACCTGGGCAGCGCCTGGAACCGGAAGCGCGACGAGCGCGCGGGTGGCCACCGCATCCTGCTGCGCTTCCACAGCCCGGAAGACGTGCTCGCCAGCGCGTCCGACGACGCGGACGCGTCGTTCGTCGAGGTGGTGATCGCGCGCGACTTGTTCGGGCGCGCCGGCGGGAGCTTCGCGATCGACGCAAGCGGCCCCCAGGACAACGTGATCCTGGTCGAGCTCCCCGGCTGACGCAGCTCGCGCGCCTCTGCTAGCGTCGAGCGCTTGGCGCAGCGCGCGCTGACCAAGAGACTCGCGGCGGTCGTCAGCGACGCCGCTGCGGAGTTCGACTCGCTCACGGTCCACTACGCGCCCGTGCGCGGGTGGCCGGCGGAGCTGGTCGATCGCATTCCGCTCGCGCCGTTCGGCGAGCTCGCGTTCGTCGCGGGTGTCGGTCGCTGGCTGCGCATGCTGCGCGCGGCGCGCGTGCGCATCGACGGCGATCCGTACGAGCTGTGCCGCAACGCGGAGCGCGCGGCCGAGCTCGCGCGGCGCTGCATCGGCACGACGCTGCAACTCGTCGTCGCTCGGCGACTCGAGCGCTCACTCACGCTCTGGACCGACACCGGCGTGCAGCACTTCAACGCAGTGATCGACTTCACGGAGAGTGTCGACGGACTCTGGATTCGCAGACGCGGCGGCGGACCGCTGCTGCACGTCGCGCGCGAGACGCTGATCCGTTTCGAGTCCGCGGCGCAGGAGCACCTGGAAGTCGTTTCCGTCGACGGCTCGCGCCGCTGTGCATGAGATGTGCGCGAAATTCACTTGCATGCGCTGTCGCGACCTGTTCTAAATGTACGTGCGGGTTGCTGCTGCCCCGCGCCGGTCCGGTCCTTCATCGGGGGGTGGAAGGTCGAGAGTGGCTGCGGGGCAGCACCTCGCATCGCGCACACGCGCTACCTTCCCCGGCCAACGTTCGCGAGCGTCGGACGCTGGAGGTTCTGTGTTCGGCATCGGCATGCCCGAGTTGATCGTCATCATGGTCATCGCGCTCTTGGTCCTCGGGCCGAAGCGCTTGCCTGAAGTCGCGCGGTCACTCGGCAAGGGAATGGCGGAGTTCCGCCGCGCGTCGAGTGAGTTCCAGCGCACACTCAGTGCCTCGCTCGAGGAGCCGCCGCCTGCCGCGCCACCGCGCACGCCGGCGCCCCAGCCCGACAAGCCCGCCGAGCCGAGCCCGGACCCGGGCACTCACCGCGATGGATGACACTCCGCGGCCGATCCTCGATCACCTCGAGGAGCTGCGCGTCCGCCTGTTCTGGATCCTCGGTGCCTGGGCGATCGCGTCGGCCGTTGCGAGCTTCTTCTCGAAGGAGCTCTTCGCGATCCTGATGGCGCCCGCGGTGGACGCGGTGCGCGCGTCGGGTCACACGCTGATCGCGGTCTCGCCGAGCGAGCTGTTCATGACGTACTTCAAGACCGCGATCCTCTCGGGGTCGCTGGTCGCGATGCCGGTCGCGCTCTGGCACCTGTGGGCCTTCGTCGCGCCCGGGCTGTACGAGAACGAACGGCGCATGGCGCTCCCGTTCGTGATCTCGACCTCGACGCTCTTCGCGTGCGGCTGTCTGTTCGCCTACTTCGTCGCCTTCCCCGCGATGTTCAACTACTTCGCCTCGCTCGAGTCCGAGTTCGTGGCCACCATGTGGAGCACGCGGGAGGTCTTCTCGGTCTGCACCACGATGTACCTGGGCTTCGGCCTCGCGTTCCAGCTGCCGATCGTGGTGGTGGCCATGGCGGTCGCCGGCATCGTGACTCCCGCCTGGCTCGCGGCGCAGCGGAAGTACGCGATCCTGGTGGCGTTCATCGCGGGCGCGATCCTGACGCCCTCGCCCGACGTCACCAGCCAGATCATCCTCTCCGTGCCTCTGTGTCTCCTGTACGAGATCTCGATCTGGGTATCTCGCGTGCTCGTGCGGCGGCGCGCCGCTCCGACGACCGCTCTCACGGTGGCCGGCGAACGAGACGGCTGATGAGCCCCGCCCGCGTCGAAGCGGTGCTGCTCGACATGGGCGGCGTGCTTCTCCCCGAGCTGCAGACCTACGAGCGCGCGGCGCGCGACACGGCGTTTCTGGCGGAGCTCGGCGAGCTGGGGGTCGCCGACCCGGAGTCATTCGTGATCGAGCGCGCCGGGCGCCTGCGCGCGGCGTACCGCGCGCTCGAGAAGGACTGTCTGCAGCCCGATCTCGACGGTGTGTTCGGTGACTGCTCCCCGGCGGCGCGCCGCTTGCTGCTGGGCGCCTTCAAGCGCCAGGCCTCGCCCCCGCCGTACACGTTCGCGCGCGACGTCGTCGCGGGCCTGGCGCGCGACTACCGGCTCGGCCTGGTCTCGAACAACGCCATGCCCGGCGAGCACCACGCGGCGGTGCTGCGCCGCGCGGGCATGCTCCAGCACTTCGGCTGCGCCGTCTGGTCCGCGAACTTCGGCCGCCGCAAGCCGCATCCGGCGATGATCTTGCACGTGCTCGCGCAGCTCCGAGTGACTCGCGCGCGCGCGATCTTCGTCGGCGACAAGCTGCGTACCGATGTCGCCGCTGCGCGCAATGCGGGGATTCGCTCCGTCTACATCCGCAAGCGCGGCGCACCCTACGCGACGCGCGCGCTGCGGCCCGACTTCACGATCGGCGATCTGCGGGCGCTGCCGGGGCTGCTCCAGCAGCTCGGCTAGCGGACTCGCTCGAGGAAGTGAGCCCGAAAGCGCTCGGCGTCGACCGAAGTCGCGCAGCGCATCGGGGTGGTCGCCGGCCCCGGCTCGGCGCGCTCGAGCGTGCGAAACACCCCGTCGGAGATCGCCGGCTCGATCTCGAGTGACTCGAAGCCGCAGAACGACTCGTCGTAGACGCAGGCGAGCGTCAGCGGGTCGTGCAGAAACGCGGCGTTGTCGGAGGGCACGCCCTTCGGCTCGAGCAGCTGGCGCTGCACCGGGGTCCACAGGCGCACTGCCCGCGCGAGCGCCGCCGCGAGCGGCGAGCTCGACTTCTCGAGCTCGCGGATGTCCGAGTCGCGGAGCCAGGTCTGCAGCGTGACGTCCGCGGTGACCAGTCGGATCGGAATGCCGGATCGCAGCACGACGAGCGACGCGTGCGGGTCCGAGCAGAGGTTGTAGTCGACGCCGAACGGAAAGACGCGCCCGCGATAGGAAACCTCGCGCAGGTGACCGCCCATGACCGTGAGTCGCCCGACGCGCGCCGCGAAGTCGGGATCCTTCGCGAGCGCGAGGGCGAGATTGGTGAGCGGTCCGACGGCGGCGATCTCGAGCCCCGGCTCGCGCTCCGAGAGCTCGAGCAGCGCGTCGGCGGCGTGCGCCGGCTGGATCTCGGGCTCGCGGCCCGGCTCGAGGATGCCCTGGCCTTCGTGACCGAACCAGTTGTAGCCGGAGCCGCCGAGCAGCGGCACGCGGCAGCCCGCGTACACCGGAATGTGTTCATGGCCCGCCAGCTCGAGCAGGCGCCGCGCGATCTGCGCGCGCAGCCGCGATTCGCGCCCGACGCAGGTCACCGCCGCGAGCTCGAGCTCGGGCGCGGCGAGCGCCAGCGCGAGACACAGGGCGTCGTCGGCGTCCGAGCCCATGTCGGTGTCCAGGACGAGGCGGCGCGGCATCAGCGCTTCGCGGCCGCGGCGCCGCGCGAGATCGCGAACACGCGCGCGCCGACGTGCACGTCGAAGCCGCCGTCGGCGCGCGGATCGACGCCGGCCTCGGTCTGGCGGCCGTCGACCAGGATCGAGTCGCCGGCGCGCGGGGCGCGCGAGACATCGATCCGCTGCGCCGGCGCGCCGCCGATGCTCACGTCGTAGAGTCCGCCGCCGACCTCGCTCGCCTCGAGGGCGTAAGTCACTCCGCCGAGCGCCAGCTCGCGGCGAGCACCGGCGCCGGCGGCGATCGCGGCCAACATCAGCGCGATCCGCTCAGCCTCGGCGTCCGCCGCCAGCGGCGACGTGGGTCCGCGCATTTCAGTCTCGATGAAGCTCGTGTCGTAGTGACCCGACAGGAATGCCGGGTTCTCGAGCACGCGGCGGTGAAACGGGATCGACGTCTTCACGCCCTTCACCACGTACTCGTGGAGCGCGCGGCGCATGCGCGCGATCGCCTCGCCGCGATTCGCGCCCCAGCAGGAGAGCTTCGCGATCATCGGGTCGTAGTAGACGGTGACTTCCGCGCCCGCGTGGACGCCCGAGTCGACCCGCACCCCCGGCCCTTCCGGCGGCCGGTACGCGGTGATCGCACCGGGCGAGGGCAGGAAGCCCTTGTCGGGGTCCTCGGCGTAGATGCGGCACTCGATCGCCCAGCCGCGCAATCCGACGTCGGCCTGCGCGAAGCCGAGCGAGTCACCCGCCGCGACGCGGATGCCGGTCTTCACGATGTCGATGCCGGTGACGAGCTCCGTGATCGCGTGCTCGACCTGCACGCGCGTGTTCATCTCGAGGAAGTAGAAGTTGAACTTGCGGTCGACGAGAAACTCGACCGTGCCCGCGCCCTGGTAGCCGACCGCCTTGGCGGCGGCGACGGCGGCGCGGCCCATGTTCTCGCGCAGCTCGGGGGTCATGCGGTTCGCCGGCGCTTCCTCGATCACCTTCTGGTGTCTGCGCTGGATCGAGCACTCGCGCTCGAACAAGTGTACCGCGCTGCCCTGTGAGTCGCCGAGGATCTGGATCTCGATGTGGCGCGGCTCCTCGACGAACTTCTCGACGTAGATCCCGTCGTCGCCGAACGACGACTTCGCCTCCGAGCGCGCGCGCTTCAGCGCCGCAGGCAGCTCGGCTTCCTCCTTCACGAGCCGCAGCCCGCGACCGCCGCCGCCGGCGGCGGCCTTCACCATCACGGGCAGGCCCACCGACCGCGCGAACGCGATCGCCTCGTCATCGCCGAGTCTCTCGGTCGTTCCGGGGACGATCGGCACGCCGGCGGCCAGCATGCGCTGTCGCGAGACCACCTTGTCGCCCATCGCGCGAATCGTCTCGGGACGCGGACCGATGAAGACCAGCTTCGCGTCGGCGCACGCCTGCGCGAAGTCGCCATTCTCGGACAGGAAGCCGTAGCCCGGGTGGACCGCGTCGGCGCCGCAGTGTCTCGCGATCTCGATGATGCGCGCCGCGTCGAGATAGCTCTTCGCCGCAGGCGCCGGCCCGCAGTTGTACGCCTCGTCGGCGTGCCGCACGTGCAGCGCGCCGCGGTCGACGTCCGAGAAGATCGCGACCGAGCGGATGCCGAGCTCGCGGCACGCGCGCGCGACACGCACCGCGATCTCGCCGCGGTTCGCGATCAGCACCTTCTGGAACGGCGGGCCGCCCTGCGCGGCGGGGGACAGAGTCAGTACTCCTTCTGCGCCTGCAGGACGGTGATCGCGGTGAGGTTCACGATGTCGTCGATCGTCGCGGTGGGCTGGAGTGAGTTCACCGGGCTGCGCATGCCCATCAGGATCGGGCCGACGACGGTCGCGCCGCCGATCGTGCCCATGAGTCGCGTGCTGATGTGCGCCGCGTCGAGGCCTGGGAAGATCAGCACGTTCGCCTCGCCCTTGATCTCGGAGAAGCCGAAGCGCGACGCGCGGCGCTCCGGGTCGAGGGCGATGTCGGCGTGCATCTCGCCGTCGATCTTCAGGTCCTTCCAGCGCTCGCGCGCGATGTCGACGGCGCGCGCGAGCTTGTCCGTGTGCTCGCTGCGCACGGAGCCGTAGTTCGAGAACGACACCAGCGCGACTGTCGGGTCGAAGCCGAACCAGCGCGCGGTCTCCGCGCCCAGACCGGCGATCTCGGCGAGCTGCTCCGCGCTGGGCTCGATGTTCACCGAGCCGTCGGCGAAGAACACCACGCGATCCTTCTGAATCACGACGTACACGCCCGCGGCGCAGGCGTGGCCCTCGGCCAGCCCGACGACCTCGAGCGACGGCCGCACCGATTCGGAGTACGACTTGGTGAGTCCTGCGACCAGCCCGTGCGCGTCGCCCATGCGCACCATCATCACGCCGAAGTAGCCGCGGCGGCCGAGCAGCCGCTCCGCGTCGCGGTCGGTGACTCCCTTGCGCTTGCGCAGACTGACCAGCTCCTTGCGGTAGTAGACGAGCTTGTCGGACGTGCGTGGGTCGACGATCGGCACGCCGTCGAGATCGATCCCGAGCGCACTGGCCTGCGCACGGATCTCGCGCTCGGTGCCGATCAAGAGCGGCTCGCAGATCTCCTCCTGCCGCAGGATCTGCACCGCGCGCAGCACACGCTCTTCGTTGCCCTCGGGAAACACGATCCGCTTCGGCGAGCTCTTCGCGCTGTTGATCACGCCGCGCATGAACTCGCGCGAGCGGCCGAGGTGCCTCTCGAGTCCCTCGCGATACTCCTCGAGGTCGAGCTGCACGCGCGCGACGCCGGTCTCCATGGCCGCGCGCGCGACCGCCGTGGACTCGTAGATCAGCACGCGCGGATCGAACGGCTTCGGGATGATGTACTTGGGCCCGAACTCGAAGCGCTCGCCCGGATACGCGTGGCGAACCTCGTCGGGCAGACCTTGCTCGCCTTCGCGCGCCAGCTCCGCGAGCGCGTGCACCGCGGCGAGTTTCATCTCGAGGTTGATCTTGCGCGCGCGCACGTCGAGCGCGCCGCGGAAGATGAACGGGAATCCGAGCACGTTGTTGACCTGATTGGGATAGTCGGAGCGGCCGGTCGCCATGATCGCGTCGTCGCGCACCGAGGCGACTTCGGCCGGGGTGATTTCCGGATCCGGGTTCGCCATGGCGAAGATGATCGGGTTCGCCGCCATGCTGCGGACCATGTCCTTGGTCACAGTGCCGGCGGACGAGACACCGACGAACGCGTCGGCGCCGCGCATCGCGTCGGCCAGGCTGCGCGCCTTCGTGTCTCGCGCGTAGCGCTCCTTGTACTTGTTCATGCCGTCGCTGCGGCCTTGGTAGAGGACGCCCTTCGAGTCGGTCATCAGCACGTTCTCGGGCCGCACGCCGAGCTTCACGTACAGGTCCGCGCAGGCGATGCCCGCCGCGCCCGCGCCCCCGAAGACCACCTTCACGTTCTCGACCCTGCGCTTGGTCAGCTCGAGCGCGTTCAGGAACGCCGCCGCCGAGATGATCGCGGTGCCGTGCTGGTCGTCGTGGAAGACCGGGATGTCCATCATCTCGATCAGCCGCTCTTCGATCTCGAAACACTCGGGAGCGCGGATGTCCTCGAGGTTGATGCCGCCGAAGGTGGGCTCGAGCAGCTTGACGGTCTGAATCACCAGCTCCGGGTCTTCGGTCGCGAGCTCGATGTCGAACACGTCGATCCCGGCGAAGCGCTTGAACAGGACGCCTTTGCCCTCCATGACCGGCTTCCCGGCCAACGCGCCGATGTTGCCGAGCCCGAGCACCGCGGTGCCGTTCGTGACCACCGCGACCAAGTTCGCGCGCGAGGTGTACTTGAACACGTCGTCAGGCCGCTTCTCGATCTCGAGACAGGGCGCGGCGACGCCCGGCGTGTAGGCCATCGAGAGGTCGCGCGCGGTGAGCACGCTCTTGGTCGCAGTGACCTCGATCTTGCCGGGCTTTCCCTTGCTGTGATACTCGAGCGCTTGCTCCTTGGTGATCACGGGCGTGTCCTCGATGTGACTGGGGTGTTCTAAGCGAGCAGAGCGAGCGTGGCTTCGCGCCGGCGCCGCGCGATCTGCTCCGGTGACTCGGGGCCGCGGCGTTCGTCGGGCTCGATCACGAAGATGTGCTCGCCCTTCTTCACGACGCTTCCGTCGCGGTCCGCCATCAGGCTGCGGACGACGGTTCCCGCGAACGGCGCGAGCACCTTGTTGAACATCTTCATGACTTCGATCACGAACAGCGGCTGACCCGCGTCGAAGTGCTGTCCTTCCTCGACGAGCAGCGGCAGGTGCGGCGCCTCGCGGCCGTAGAAGGTGCCGGCCATCGGCGTGACGATCTCGTCGGAGGCCGCCGTCGGGGCGGGCGCCAGCGCGCGGGCGAGCTCGCTCGCGCTCTTGGCGTCGGCGAAGCGCTCGGGGAACGCGATCGCGAGCTCGTCGTCCACGCGCACGTCGAGAAAGCCCGAGCGCGCGCCGACGCGCGGAATCAGCAGCAGGAGCTCGAGCCCGAGCTGGAAACCGCGGTGCGCGGCCAGACACTGACTCCACAGCTTCGCGTCGCCGCCGGACAGCGCCTGACTGGGCTTGCCCTTGAAGAGCGACTCGAGCGCCGCGTGATCGACGGCGCCGGTGCGCGACTCGACTTCGGCGTAGAACGCGCAGGCGGCCTCGAGGATCTCGGCGTCGTGATCCCAGATCTGCTCCGCGGGCGGTTTGTCCGCGCGCGGCTCGAGGTCGAGGAAGTGATACAGGCGCTCGAGGAAGCGCACCGGATTCGCCGCGAACTTCACGGACGCGCCGTCGACCTTCCACAGCTCGCCGTCGTAGCGGCCGAGAAAGCCGCCAAGCAGGTGCGCATTGGCGAACAGCCGCGCGAGCGGGCGCAGCAGCAGTGTCTCCTTCGCGTCGAGCACCGCGCGTGCGTCCTTGTTCTTCAGCCCTCGGCCCGCCTGCTGATACGCGAGCTCGAGGTCGAGGTCGTTCGCGATCTGCGCCAGCGCGCCGACCGCGCCGAGATAGGCGCCCATGAAGCGCGTGCTCGGCTCGGCCATGACTCCGCGGCCGAGAAACCACTGAATCAGGCCGTAGTGCACTTCCAGGTTGGTGTGGAGATCGTCGCCGCGCAGCTCCATGCGCCGCAGGATCTCCGCCATGCGCTCGTAGTTCTCGCGGCGCGAGGCGCCGTGGGTCAGCACGAGCGCCACGTTCGAGTCATAGGCGCCCGCCACGTTGTAGTAGACGAACGAGCTCGTGTCCGGATTGCGGATGCCGATGCCCTGGTCGAAGCGGATCTCGTCGGCCAGCGGCGCCGACCAGCTCTTGATCAGGCCGCCCGCGTGCGGCTGGAGCGCGGCGTTGGTGGCGTTGATGCGCACCTCGAGACCCGACGCGTGTCGCGGCACGCGCTCGGGCTTGGGCACGCGCGGGCCGTGCGCGGCGAGCAGCGCCATCGCCTCGATCAGGCGTTCGACGTAGAAGAGCTCGTCCGGGTCGTCGGGGTTCCGGAAGCGCAGCCGGTAGACGAGCTCGGTGACTCCGTGCTCGACCTGGATGCGCGTGTTCATCTCCATGAAGAAGTGGCGGAAGCCCTCGACGATGCACTCGAAGGTGGACACAGAGTCGAGCCCGGTCGCGGCGCCGAACTTCTCGCTCTCGGCCTCCATGCGCGCGAGATACTCGCGGTCGCCGCGCAGCGTCTCGCGCGTCTTGGCGCTCGCGCCCAGCAGCTCGGCGTCCAGCAGCTCCTTCGTGAGCGACACCTCGATCAGCTTCTGCTCATGCATCTGCACCGAGCAGTCGCGGCCGCCGAGCGAGACGCACCACGAGCCGTTGCCGATCAGCTGGATCTCGTTGTGCCGGGTGCGCTCGATGTTGAGCTCGACGAGGAAGTTCCGGTTCGAGCCGGGCTCGACGACCTTCGA
>JBIOJK010000056.1:0-21994 GCA_044450765.1 Myxococcota bacterium
CGGACTCGTGATCGACATGCGCGGGAACACCGGCGGCAGCATGATCGCGGCCGCGCAGCTCGCAGACCTGTTTCTGGACTCGCAGCTGATCGTGCGCACGGTCATGCGACCCGACCTGCCGACCGACCCGAGCAACAGCCTCTTCGCACACCCGCAGGTGCTGTATCACTTTCCGGTCGTGATTCTCGTCGACGCGATGACCGCTTCCGCGGCGGAGATCATCTCGGGTGCGCTGCAGGCGCGCGGCGGAGTGACTCTGGTGGGACAGAAGACATTCGGGAAGGGGCTCGTGCAGCAGGTTCTGCCGCTCGAGGACGAGAACTTGTTGAAGCTGACGGTCGCCGAGTATCTGCTCTCGGGCGACCGCGCGATCAACGAGAAGGGGATCCCGCCCGACGTCCCGCTGTTCCCGGTCTCGAAGGCGTCGCTGGGCGCGCTCGCCGACGTTCCGGCCGGGGCGATCCCGTACATGCGCGCGGCCGGCGAGGAAGACTCGTTCCCGATCGACGCCGGCGCGATCCTGCTGCGGAAGCCGCGCCCGGAGGGGCTCGGCGAGGTCCGCAAGCAGGCGTACGCGGGCATCGCCCCCGAGCTCGCGAAGCTCGGAGTGACTTGGTCCGCGCAGCGCGCCGACACGGACACGCCGCTGCCGCGCGCACTGCAGATCAAGAGCGAGTCGGCGCCGTTCCGCGCCGGCGAGACCGGCAAGCTGCGGCTGTCGGTCACGAACCCGAACGACTTCGACATTCCCGACGTCTGGCTCGCGCTGGCCGCGCCCGCCGAGTATCTCGACAACCAGGTCGCGGGGATGGGCACGCTGAAGGCGGGCGAGACCCGCAAGGGCGAGTTCGAGCTCACGCCGCCGGACGGGATCTCGGTCGTCCACCACCCGATCGACGTGCTCGCGGCGAGCGGCGATCGGCCGATCGCCAAGCAGCGCGTCGTGCTCGAGGTCGCCTCGCGGCCGGCGGAGCTCGAGATCGACGTAGAGCGTCTCTCGGCCGACGAAGCGCGCGTGCGGATCAAGAACGCGAGCGCGCACCGCGCCAGCTCACTCACCGTCGGCGTTCCGGGAGCGACCCACGCGCTCGAGAAGCTCGAGCCGGGAGAGACGCAGGACTTCGACCTGCCGCTCGCCGCACAGCCGAAGACGATCACGATCGCGCAGATCGGGCCGTGGGCGCAGCGCCGGGTCGACGTGCCGATTCCCGCGACGACCGCGCACTACTCGGTGCCCGAGGTCGTGCTCGACGAGCGCAGCACCGACGTGGCGCTGCGCGCGCGCGCGAGCCAGGGGCTGCGCGACGGCTGGATCGCGATCGACGGTCAGAAGAAGGCGCTCGCCTCGTTCGCGAACAAGGCGGAAGGCGAGCTCGACGTGGCGATCGCCGGCGGCGAGCACGACCTGGTCGCGAAGGTCGAGACCGTCGACGGCGTCGCGATCTTCGACCTGCGCCACCTCACAAGAGAGACAACTGCCGTGGTGAGTCCGTGACTTCGTCGAAGCTCTGACCGAGCTGCGCGAGCACCGACTGCGCGATCGGCCGCACGACCTTCTCGACGTAGTGCGCGCGGTCGAGGTCGGCCGGCAGCTCGCCGTCCGGCTCGACCGGCTCCGGCCCGCCGCGCGTCTGGACGTAGAAGACGACGCGGCCGACCCCGGGACCCGCCTTGCGCGCCGCCTCGACGTGCGGCGGAGTCGCGGCGGTGTAGCGCTCGACCGCGCCCTTGCGCAGCCCCTTGCGAATCACGAGCTCGCGGTCGAGTCGGCCGGCGAGCAAGTCGGCGACCACCTCGCGCACGAACGGCGCGACCGGCTCGTCGCGGAACAGCCGCTCGAGCATGCCGCGCTGCAGCCGGCGCGCGATTTCCGGCCAGTCACGCCGCACCGCCTCGAGCCCGATCACGCGCAGGCTTCCGCGCGCGAGACCCGCGTAGCGCTTCTTGCTGCCCTGCGTGCCGCCGCGCACGCTCGGCTGGAAGAAGCGCTCGTACACGAGCTCGAGCTCGAGCTCGAACCTGGGCTCGACGTCGTACTCCGCGCGAATCGCCTTCGAGAGCTCCGCCTGCACGCGCTCGCGCAGCCGCTCCGCTTCGCCGTGGGCCCGCTCGGGCGTGAGCGACGGATCGACCTGGACGAAGACCGAGTCCGTGTCTCCGTACAGAACGCGCGCACCCGCCGACTCGAACGCCGCGCGGGTGCGCCCGAGCATGAGTCGCCCGAAGCTCGTGACCGCGTTGGCGATCGCGGGATCGAAGAAGCGACCCGACGGCGCGCCCAGCACGCCGATCATCGCGTTCA
This sequence comes from Myxococcota bacterium, assembly GCA_044450765.1. Lineage (GTDB taxonomy): Bacteria > Myxococcota_A > UBA9160 > SZUA-336 > SZUA-336 > VGRW01. The sequence goes on from JBIOJK010000056.1 coordinate 2,303, forward strand.
TCATGATCTTGATCGCGAGATCGGCGTGGCGGTCGCCGCGCCGTTTTGCCGACTCACGGCGCTCCGCGAAACGCGCGAGCACCTCGGGCAGGATCGCCTGCGTGCGCGAGAAGCGCGCGCCGTTCGGCGCGGTGATCGGATTCGCGTCGTCCGCCTCGCACGCGTGGGCGAGCGGATCGAGATTGAACGTGCGCATCAAGCTCGGGTACAGACTCTTGAAGTCGAACACCGCGACGTTGCGAAACACGCCGGGGTGCGAGTCCATGACCGCGCCGCCCGAGACCGGCGACGAGGCGCGCTCGCGCTCGACCGAGGGAGCCACGCGGCCGCGCCGGCGCAGCTCTGGGAGATACAAGAGGTCGAACGAGGCGATGCTCGCGCCGACCCGATCGAGCTGCATGCCCGACAGCAGGCTGCGCTCGACCGCGAGCTCGAGCAGTGACTCCTTCGCCAGGATCTCCTGCACCAGCAGCGCGTCCTCGCGGTTGTAGGCGACGAAGGCGCGCGGATCCTCGCGGTACAGGCGCAGGATCTCTTCGGCACGACCGCGGCCGGACTTCGCGATGCGCTTGCCGCGCCCGAGCAGCGTGCGCGCCGCGGTCTCGAGCGAGAAGTCTTCGAGCGGGATGAACGCATCGCGCACCAGCGCGATGCCGTCGAGCACGATGCGCCCGGGGATCTCGGCGCGCCGCTGGCGCGTGAACGAGGCGTCCTGCTGGATCGCGACCTCGCCCGGCGCGCGGCCGATCTCGAAGGGAACGGCGAGCGCGCGCGCGCGCGCCGCGAGCACGCCGAAGTCGAACTCGACGACGTTCCAGCCCGTGATCACGTCGGGATCGAGCGCGCGCACGCGCTCGGCGATGGCGCGCAGCAGCGTCGCCTCGTCCGGATGAATCACTGCGCCGTCGATCGGCCGCTCCGCGACGACGTGCACCTCGTCCGCCCCGACGCCCACCAGCGCCGCGGACAGGATCCGACTCGCGTCGGGCGTGGTCTCGAGGTCGAGTGACAGCACGGCGAGCTCCGGCCGCGTCGCCCCGGGAACGAGCTCCGGATCGCGGAAGCGCAAGAGCCCGCGCTCGCCGGCCTCTGGTTCGCCGGTGATCTCGACCGCAGCGCGCAGGCCGCGGTCGATCAGGAATCGGTAGGGGAAGCGGATGTCCGCCTCGAGCGCGCGCGCCCCGCCGGCCTCGAGCTTCTCGCGCAGGCGCGGCACCGCGGGCGGAACGGGGGCGATCACGCGTGCGAGCGGCGCGCCCGCGAAGTCGACCAGATCCGTCGCCTCGATCTCGACGTCGCGCTCGTCGGCGAGCAGCCGGCTCGCCTCGGGGTGCGTGAAGAAGTACGGGCGGAAGCGAGTGTCTTCGACCAGGAACGCCTCGCCGCTCGCGAGCCGGCCGAAGAGCTGCACGACCGCGCGGCCGCCGCGCAGGCGGTAAGTCGGGTGGACGATGAAGCCGGCGCGGCCCAACTCACTCTGCCCCGTTACTTCGGCGCGCCGAAGGCGCCACCGCCGGGTGTCTCGATCCGCACGCGCTCGCCCGCCGCGACGTCGAACGAGGCCTTGCCGCCCACGTCGCGACCCGCGCGGGTGTTGCGGCCGGGCTGGCCTGCCGCGCCGCCCGCGAGGCCGACGGGCGCGAGCGCGCGGCGCTCCGAGAGAATCGACACGCGCATCGGCTCGAGAAACTCGAGCTCGCGCACGAGCCCATCACCCCCGCAGAACTCCCCTACCCCTCCGGATCCGCGGCGCAGCGAGAACTCGACCAGGCGCACCGGGAAACGGCTCTCGAGCACCTCGGGATCGGTGATGCGCGTGTTGGTCATGTGCGTGTGCACTCCGGACGCGCCGGCGAAGCCCGGCCCCGCGCCGGCCCCGCCGCCGATCGTCTCGTAGTAGCCGAAGCGGTCGTCGCCGAAGGTGAGATTGTTCATCGTGCCCTGGCACGCCGCGAGCCGGCCGAGCGCGCCGAGCAGCACGTCGACGACGCGCTGGCTGGTCTCGACGTTCCCGCCGCAGACGGCGCGCTCGGGATCCGGATCGAGCACCGAGTGTCTCGGAATGCGCAGCTCGACCGGGCGCAGACAGCCGGCGTTCAGCGGGATCTCCTGCCCGACCAGCGCGCGCAGCACGTAGATCACCGCGGCGACCGTGACCGCGCGCGGCGCGTTCAAGTTCCCGTCGACCTGCGCGCCGGTGCCCGCGAAGTCGATCTCCATGCGCCGGCCGCGCACGCGGAGCGTCACGCAGATCGGTGTGCCGTCGTCCAGGGCATCGCTGAACGCGTGGTCTCCGTCCGGCAATGCCCCGATCTCGTCGGCGACCTTCGCGGCCGCGTTGTCCTGCACGTGACCCATGTAGGCGAGCACCGTCTCCTGGCCGTGGTGCTCGACCATCTCGAGCAACAGTCGCGCGCCGGCGCGGTTCGCCGCGATCGCGGCGCCGAGATCCGCGAGGTTCTCGCGCGGATTGCGCGCCGGAAAGCGAGCGCCAGCCAGCGCGCCCAAGACGAGTGTCTCGTCCAGACGCCCCGCGCGCACGACGCGCAGCGCGCGCAGGACCACGCCCTCCTCTTCGAGCGTGTGCGAGAACGGCGGCATCGAGCCGGGCGTGATTCCCCCGACGTCGGAGTGGTGACCGCGGCTGGCGGTGAAGAAGCGCAGCTCCCCGAGCGCGTCGTGCACGGGAGTCACCACCGTGATGTCCGGCAGATGCGAGCCGCCCGCGGCTGGGTCGTTGGTGACGAAGACGTCGCCGCGCTCGGGGCTCGGATGCGCCGCGATCACGGCGCGCACCGACTCACCCATCGCGCCCAGATGCACGGGAATGTGCGGCGCGTTCGCGACCAGGCCGGCGCCGCGATCGAACACGGCGCACGAGAAGTCGAGTCGCTCGCGGATGTTGGTCGAGATCGCGGTGCGCCGCAGCACCGTGCCCATCTGCTCCGCGATCGACATGAACAGGTTGTTCATGATCTCGAGCTGCACGGGGTCGACCTCGCGTGGGCCGGGCGCGCGCGCGGCGAGCCCGGCGCGGTCGGTGAGCGCGATCCGGCCCTGCGCGTCGATCTCGAGTTCGAAGCCGGGATCGACGGCGAGCGTGCTGGTGGCCTCGAGCACCAGCGCCGGCCCGATCAGGCGCGTGCCCGGGGCGAGTGACTCGCGCAGGTAGATCGGCACGCCGTCGCGGAACTCGCCGTCGCAGTGGACGCGCGCGCGGCGGCGCGGCAGCGGAGGCGCCCCCTCTGCGGACCGCGGTACGTCCGCGAGCGCAGGCACTCCGCCGTGCCGGCCGACGACCTCGACGCGGGCGACGGTCGCCTCGACCGGCTGCTCGGGCCGCGCGTAGCCGAAGGCGCGCTCGTGGGCCCGATCGAAGCGCTCCGACAGCTCGCCGTCGCCGTCGAGCGGCAGGGTGAGTGCCGTCTCGGTGCCGGCGTGCCGCAAGTCGAGCCGGCGCACGCAGGCGATCCGGTCGGGCGCGAAGCCTTCGGCCGCAAGCGCGACGCGGCCGCGCGCCTCGAGCTCGGCGAAGGTCTTGTCGAGTGACTGCTCGAGGCCCGGCGCGAGCGGCGGCCGGCCGACGTCTGCCTCTCCGTGCCAGGCGACGTCCGCGATCCCGATGCCGTACGCCGAGAGCACGCCCGCGAGCGGGTGCACCAGACCGCGCCGGATCCCGAGCCGGCGCGCGAGCGCGCACGCGTGCTGCCCGCCGGCGCCGCCGAACACGACCAGCGCGTGCTCGCGCACGTCGTAGCCGCGCGCGACGGAAACTTTGCGGATCGCCTCGGCCATGTTCGCGTTGGCGATCTCGACGAAGCCGCTCGCAATCTCCTCGATGCTGCGCGGCGTGCCCGCCGCGCGCAGGCGCGACGCCACTCGGTGTAGCTCGCTGAGCACGCGCTCGAGCTGCAGCGGGAACGGGAAGCGATCGCCGACCAGCCGCCCGAGCGCCAGGTTCACGTCGGTCACGGTGAGCTCGCGCGCGTCCGGGTCGCCGTAGCAGAGCGGACCCGGCCGCGCGCCCGCGCTCTCGGGGCCGACCCGCAGGCGGTAGCCGTCGAAGCGGCAGAGTGACCCGCCGCCGGCCGCGACGGTGTGCACGGCGAGCATCGGCGCGAAGACGCGCACGCCGGCGGTCTCGGTCTCGTAGACGCGCTCGAGCTCGACCTTCCCATCCGCGTCCGTGTCGACCCGACACACGTCGGTGGAGGTCCCGCCCATGTCGAAGCCGATCGCGCGCGCGGCGCCGAGCTCGGCCGCGACCTGCGCGCACGCGACCACGCCCCCCGCCGGGCCAGACAGGATCGCGTGCGGCCCGCGAAAGCGGTCGGCGCCGGTGAGTCCGCCGCTCGACTGCATGATGCGCAAGCTGGTGCCGGGCAGCTCGCGCTGCAGCTCGGCGACATACTCGCGCAGCAGCGGGGTCAGATACGCGTCGACGCACGCGGTGTCTCCGCGCGCGAGGAGGCCGATCTCGGGCGCGACCTCGTGCGAGAGCGCCACGTGCGTGAAGCCGACCTCGGACGCGAGCTGGCCGATCTCGCGCTCGAGCTCCCCGCCGCGATACGCGTGCAGCACCACGACCGCCAAGCTCGCGAGCCCCGAGCGCCGCAGGCGCGCGAGCTCGGCCCGCAGCCGCGCCGGATCCGGGCGCGCGAGGATCTGGCCGTCCGCGGCCGCGCGCGCGTCGACCTCGAGCACCTCGCGGTACAGCAGCTCGGGCTTCGCGATCGCGAGGTCGAAGAGCTTCGGCCGCGCCTGCGTGCCGATCGCGAGCGTGTCGCGGAAGCCGCGCGTGATCGCGAGCGCGAACGGCGCGCCCTTGCGCTCGAGCAGCGCATTGGTCGCGAGCGTCGTACCCATGCGCACGTCGCACGGCGGGATCGGAGCGTCCACTGCGATGCCGAGCAGCTCGCGGATCGCGTCGAGCGGCGCGCGATCCGACGAGAGCCGCTTCGCGACCCGCAGCCGGCCGGTCGCCGGATCGCGCGAGATGCAGTCGGTGAAGGTGCCGCCGCGGTCGATCCAGAACTCGATGCGCCCGCGCGCCGCCATGTCAGGCGCGAGTCACTCGCACATCTCGAGCGTGCTGTTGCAGCACTCGCGGACCTTGGCGTCCGTCTCCTTTGCGCACTGCGGCTGCATGCTCGGCAGCATCGACTCGTCGCAGTTCATCTCGAGTGAGTGCCAGGCCGCGCAGCGTACCGACGGATCCGGGTCGACGGTCGCCTTCACCAGGCCCATCGACGCCACGCAGCCGTCGGCGTCGGAGAGCTGCTCGGCGATCTTGGCGCGCACGCGCGGATCGGCGTCGCCGCCGAGCGCGTCGATCAGACTCTGCAGCGCGGGTCCCTCCGGCTCGATGTCGGCGGCGGCCTCCATGCGCATCTCGGGACTGCTGCTGCGCAGCTCCTCGAGCGCGTCTGCCTGCGTGCGCGCGCGCTCCTCCCGCCGCGCCGCCGCCTCGGCCTTCTGCTTCTCGGACGGCTTGTTCTCGCGCATGGAGCGGATCCGCTCGCGCAGCGCCTCGGCGATCTTCGGCTTGTGCGACCCCTGCGCCAGCGACGGAACGTCGCCGAACTCGAGCCGCGCGAGCAGCGAGCGGTCTTGGTCTTTGTCGTAGTGCCACTGCGCGCGGTACGAAGCGCCGGCGAGCAGCGCCGGCAGCACCTGATCCATCGGCAGCTGCTCGAGCTGCAGTGTCATCGGCTGAGAGTCGAGCTCGCCCTCGAGCTGGAAGCCCGCCTCGCGCGCGAGCTTCTCGATCACCAGCCCGCGCGGCGCCTCGTGACACACCACGGTGACGCGCCCCTCGCGCTGCTCGACGCGGACCTCGCCGCTGGCGAGCCCCGACGAGTCGGATTTCTCGGCCGGAGGCGCCGGGGGCACCTGCGACTTGGACTTGCCGCCGGGCTCACACGCCGCCAGGGCAATCGACACCGCGACCAGCACGACTCGCGCTCTCACTCGGCTTCCCTTTCTCGATCTTCTTCCGGCTGCTTCCCGAACCTGGCGCGCCCGGAGGGACTCGAACCCCCAACCCTCTGATCCGAAGTCAGATGCTCTATCCATTGAGCTACGGGCGCCGGACCGGATCCTAGTTAGAAATCGCGGAGTTCGCGACCGGCGCCGGGCGCGTTAACGTCTTCGCGAGCGCGCGAACGGGGGGATCGAAGAGATGCCGGAGCCGGAAGTCGAAAGCTTCGAGGCGAGCCGCTGGACGTCGGGGAACTTGCTCTTCCCCACGCGCATCGTGGTCAACGCGCAGCGCGTGAGCCGCGTGAAGCCGCGGCTGTTCGGCAGCAACGAGGAGAGCATTCCCATTCCGCAGGTGGCTTCGGTACACATCTCGACCGGGATCCTTTGGGCGGAGATCCGGATCGACTCCGCCGGCGGCAGCGACCCGATCACCAGCCACGGCCACCGCAAGGAAGACGCGAGGCGGATCCGCGACCTGATCGAGATACACCAGTCGGCGCGGCGAGGCTGAGCCGCGCCCGGCGGGCATGGCGCGTGCTCGTTGAGCCGCGGCGGCGGACGGACGATGATAGGGAACATGGACCTGCCCCTTCCGCTCGCGCTGCGCTCGCTGTCCGACGAGGTCGAGGAGCGGCTCGCGCGCATCCCGACCGCGATGAACGAGTACGGCTTCGATCCGTTCGGCGCGAGTCTCGACTTCGCGCGCCGCTTCGGGACGGTCGCCGCGTTCCTGTACCGCCACTACTTCAGGGTCGAGACACACGGCGTGGAGAAGGTGCCGGAGGGGCGCGTGCTGCTGATCGCGAATCACGCGGGCAACACGCTGCCGATGGACGGCGCGATGCTCGCCACCGCGATGCTGCTCGACGCCGAGCCGCCGCGCTTCGTGCGGGCGATGGCGGAGTTCTATCTGCCCCGGATTCCCTGGTGGAGTGAGATGATCCACCGCGGCGGGGCGGTGGTCGGCACGCCCGAGAACGCGGTGCGGCTGCTCGAGCGCGAGGAAGCGATCATGGTCTTCCCCGAGGGCTCGCGCGGCTTCATCAAGCCGTTCCGTGAGCGCTACAAGCTGCAGCGCTTCGGCACCGGCTTCGCGCGGCTCGCGCTGCAGACCAAGACGCCGATCGTGCCGATCGGGATCGTCGGCTCCGAGGAGCAGAGCCCGGGCCTGGTCGACTCGAAGCGCCTCGCGCGCTTGATCGGCGCGCCCGCGTTCCCGGTCACTTGGTTCTTCCCGTGGCTCGGCCTGCTCGGCTTCGTGCCGCTGCCGGTGAAGTACCGGATTCACTTCGGCGATCCGATTCGCCTCGAGGGCGACCCGAACGACGACGACGAGGCGGTCTCGCGCCACGTGGCGCGCGTGAAGGACGAGATCGCGCTGCTGGTGGAAGAGGGGCTGGCGCAGCGCCAGGGCTGGTTTCGATGAAGGGCCTCGAGCCGTTCGTCTGGCTGCTGGTGTTCGTGATCTCGGTGACTGCCCACGAGGCCGCGCACGCCCTGGCCGCGTATCTGGGTGGCGACGAGACGGCGTATCTCGGCGGACAGGTCACTCTGAACCCCCTGCCCCACATGCGCCGCGAGCCGTTCGGAATGGTCCTGATGCCGCTGCTCGGCGTGCTGATGAACGGATTCCCGATCGGCTGGGCCAGCACGCCGTTCGACCCCGACTGGGAGCGCCGCTATCCGCGCCGCGCAGCGTGGATGGCGTTCGCCGGGCCCGCGACGAACTTCGCGCTGGCGCTCGCGGCGCTGCTCTTCATGCGCGTCGGCCTGAAGCTCCGCTTCTTCTTCGTGCCCGAGCTACAGAAGCTCACTCACTTGGTCGCGGGCAACGTGGCCTGGATCGACGGCATGGGCCGCTTCACGTCGATGATGCTGGTGCTGAACAGCATGCTGTGTCTGCTCAACCTGATCCCATTCCCGCCGCTCGACGGCGCCAGCGTGATCACCCTGCTCCTGCCCGAGCAAGTGGGGCTGCGCCTGCGGCAAGCGCTGCGCCAGCCGGCCCTCGCGCTGATCGGAATGCTCGCGATCTGGTACGGCTTCTGGATCGTGTTCCGGCCGGTTCTCAGAGAGATCGTCCGGCTGGTGCACGGCTAGTGACTCACGGCGTCCCGGCGCGCGCGAGCGCCAGGCTGCTCGCGCGCTCGTCCCAGCTGCCCTGCACGCGCCCGAGCGGTCCGTGCGCGAGACCGGGCGAGAGCGCGCCGAGGCCCTGAACCAGGATCTCGCCGAGCAGCGGCGCGCGCGCGAGTCGGTCGGCGAGGCGTTCTCCGCGGAGTGAGTCGTCGTGAGTCACCGTCGCGCGCACGCGGCCGGGCTCGAGCCGGGCGAGCTCGGCCGCGATCGGCGTGCTCGAGGGCGCGGCCACGACCTGCACGTCGTGCAAGTCGAGGATCTCGACGAGCACCCCCAGGTCGGCGGCGTGGGCGGCGATCGCGTCGGGCGCCTGGCCGGCGGGCTTCTCGGAGAGACCGAAGCCGATCAGGTCGGGCGCGACGATGCGCGTGCCCATGGGCCGCGCGCGCAGGAGCTCCGCGCACTCGAGCGACCAGCCGCCGCTCGAGTGGAGACACAAGACCACGCTGCCCGAGCCCTCGTCGGCGAAGTGCATCCGGCCGTGCGGCGTCAGCAGGAAGCGGTGGCCGAATGGGTACGCGTCCGCGAGCCGCAGCCGCTCGAGCACGAGCTCCGCCTCGTCCGGCGTGCGGGGCTGGGTCGAGGCGCCCGGCCGCGTCGAGGCGACCGCGTAGATGCCGAGCCCGACCGCGTAGGCGATCAGGGCTACACCGAGAAGTGCCGCGAGCGCGAACCCCACCCAGCGCATCGCGGCCGAGCTTAGCTCACTTCGCGGCGTCCTCGCCCGGGAGAATCTCCACGTCGATCGCGCCGTCCACGACGCGCACGTGGGCGGTCGAGCCCTCGCTCGCGCTGCCCGCGATCAGGGCGCGGGCCAGGCGTGTCTCGACCTCGCGCTGGATGAAGCGGCGCAGCGGCCGCGCCCCGAAGACCGGGTCGAAGCCTTCCTTCGCGATCAGCTCCAGCGCCTCGTCGTCGAGCTCCAGGGTGACTTTGCGCTCCGCGAGCCGCGCGCGGAGCTGCTCGAACAGGAGTCCGACGATCTTCACGATCTCGTCGAGCCGCAGAGGCTTGAACAGGATCGTGTCGTCCACGCGGTTCAGGAACTCGGGCCGGAAGTGCGCGCGCAGCTCTTTGAACACCGACTCGCGCGCGACCGGCGAGATCTCGCCGTTCGAGTCCAAGCCCTCGAGGAGCAGCGGCGAGCCGATGTTGCTGGTCATGATGATCGCCGTGTTGCGGAAGTTCACCGTGCGGCCGTGTGAGTCGGTGAGTCGTCCGTCGTCGAGGATCTGCAGCAGCACGTTGAAGACGTCGTGGTGCGCCTTCTCGATCTCGTCGAAGAGCACGACCGAGTACGGCCGGCGCCGGACCGCCTCGGTGAGCTGCCCGCCCTCGTCGTAGCCGACGTAGCCCGGCGGCGCGCCGATCAGGCGCGAGACGGCGTGCTTCTCCATGTACTCCGACATGTCGATGCGCACCATGTTCTCTTCCGAGTCGAAGAGCGCCGCGGCCAGAGCCTTGGCGAGCTCCGTCTTCCCGACGCCCGTGGGGCCGAGGAAGATGAACGAGCCGATCGGGCGCCGCGGGTCCTGCACGCCGGCGCGCGAGCGCAGGATCGCGTCGGCGACGCTGCGCACCGCTTCGTCCTGGCCGATGACTCGCTTGTGGAGCACCTGGTCGAGCTGCAGCAGCTTCTCGCGCTCGGTCTCGACCAGCTTCGAGACGGGAATGCGCGTCCAGCGCGAGACGATCTCGGCGATCTCCGCTTCGGTCACTTCCTCGCGCAGCAGTCGCTTGCCGCCGCCCGACTTCTCGAGCTGGGCGGTCTCGTCCGCGAGCTTTCCCTGGAGCTTCGGCAGCTCGCCGTGCTTCAGCTCGGCCACGCGGTTCAGATCGTAGGCGCGCTCGGCGGCCTCGATCTCGTGGTTCACTCTCTCGATCTGTGCGCGCAGGGCTTGCAGCTTGTGCAGCTCCGCCTTCTCGGCGTCCCACTGCGCCTTCAGTGAGTCGCGCCGCTCGCGATCTTCCGCGAGATCGCGGCGCAGGTCCTCGAGCCGCGCGCGCGACGCGGGATCGGTCTCCTTCTGAAGCGCCTTCTCCTCGATCTCGAGCTGCAGCACGCGGCGATTCACCTGGTCGAGCTCGCTCGGCATCGAGTCGATCTCGGTGCGGATCGTCGCGCAGGCCTCGTCGACCAGGTCGATCGCCTTGTCGGGCAGGAAGCGGTCGCTGATGTAGCGGTCCGAGAGCTGCGCCGCGGCGACCAGCGCGCCGTCCTGGATGCGCACGCCGTGGTGCACCTCGAAGCGCTCGCGCAGACCTCGCAGGATCGAGACGGTGTCCTCGACCGACGGCGGCTCGACCAGCACCGCTTGGAAGCGGCGCTCGAGCGCGGCGTCCTTCTCGATGTGCTTGCGGTACTCGTCGAGCGTGGTCGCGCCGATGCAATGCAGCTCGCCGCGCGCGAGCATCGGCTTCAGCATGTTGCCGGCGTCTAGCGCGCCTTCGGCCGCGCCCGCGCCGACGATCGTGTGCAGCTCGTCGATGAACAGCAGGATCTGGCCCTGGCTCTCACTCACTTCCTTGAGCACGGCCTTCAGGCGTTCCTCGAACTCGCCGCGGTACTTCGCTCCCGCGATCAGCGCGCCCATGTCGAGCGCCACCACGCGCTTGTCCTTCAGACCTTCGGGCACGTCGCCGCGCACGATCCGCTGCGCGAGGCCTTCGACGATCGCCGTCTTGCCGACGCCCGGCTCGCCGATCAAGACCGGGTTGTTCTTCGTGCGGCGCGAAAGGATGCGCACCGTGCGCAGGATCTCCTGATCGCGGCCGATCACCGGGTCGAGCTTTCCGTCCTTGGCCGCCTTCACGAGGTCGCGCCCGTACTTCTCGAGCGCCTCGTAAGTGCCTTCGGGATCCGCGCTCGTGACTCGCTGTCCGCCGCGCACTTCCTGGAGCGCCTTCAGCACCCGGTCGGGGCTGACCTGGAACTCGCCGAACACGCGGCCGACGCCGCTCTGCGCCGGCTCCGCCGTCAGCGCGAGCAGGAGGTGCTCGACCGAGACGTAGTCGTCCTTGAACTGCTTCGCCGACTCGGCCGCGCGCACGAACACCTGCTCGAGGCGCTGTGTGACGTACACCTTGCCGGGCTCGCGGCCGGGACCGGAGACGCGCGGGCGGCGCTCGAGGTCGCGCTCGAGTCGCTGGCCGAGCGAATCGCCGGGCACGCCCATCTTCTGGAACAGGCGCGGCACCAGCCCGCCTTCTTGCCGCAAGAGTGCGCTCAGGAGATGTTCGGCATCGACCTCGGTGTGGCCGAATTCCGACGCGATTGCCTGAGCGGACGCGACCGCCTCGCGGCTCTTCTGCGTGAGTTTCTCGAGATCCATGGTCGCTCGAAGGAAAGCACCTGGCCGGTCGTGTCAATCGCCGCGCCGCCGTGGCGACGACGCCGGGATCGTCTAAGATGGCGCGCGCGTCGCCCCCAGGCGACGCACGCTTCCGTCTGCCGGTGGATGTAGCTCAGCTGGTTAGAGCATCGGATTGTGGTTCCGAGGGTCGGGGGTTCGAATCCCCTCATCCACCCCAGATGGCTAGAGCCGCCCGGCCGGGTGTCTTCGGCGAAGAACGCCAGGACCCGAGCAATTCTGCTGCGCGAGCCGAGTCCGTGCGACGGCTAGAGATCGTGCAGCGGCCGCCGCACCTGCGAGCACAGCGCGCGACCGGGCCCCTCGCAGAGGCTCTTCGGTCGATCGACCGGGGCACGCATCTTGCTCGACAGGTCGGAAGACGAACGAGGGAGCTCTTGATGCCAGGAAATCGGCTGGCGGGTTACCAGCGCGCAGCCGGCTTCGACGAGGCCATCTCGGGCGACCTACAGGTACGCGCGCACTACGCGGCGGTCTTCGAGGAGCTCCAGCGGCTGGAGCCGGCCGAGCTCGCCGCTCGCGAGCGCCTGCGCGACGCGATCTTCCGGCGCCTCGGCATCACCTTCGCGGTGTACGGCGACTCGAGCGGCGCGGAGCGCACCTGGCCGATGGACCTGGTCCCGCGCATCCTGCCGGCGAGTGAGTGGAGCGCGATCGAGCGCGGGCTCGCCCAGCGCACTCGCACGCTGAACATGTTTCTCGAGGATCTCTACGTCGGCGAGCGCGCCGCGCTGCGCGACGGGATCGTGCCCGCATGGCTCGTGTACTCGTCGGACGGATTCGTGCGCGAGGCGGTCGGTCTGGGCGCGCCACACGGCGCGCGCTGCGTGGTGGCCGGGATCGATCTCGTGCGCGACTTCGACGGGACCTTCCGCGTGCTCGAGGACAACCTGCGCACCCCGAGCGGAATCTCGTACGTGCTCCAGAACCGCGCGGCGCTGACGCGCGTGCTGCCGAGCTTGTCGGCACGCCATCGGATCCGGCCGGTGCACCAATACGGGTCGTCGCTGCTCAACGCGCTGCACTCACTCGCGCCGCGCGCGAGTGGCGGCGGACCGCGCGTGGTGGTGCTCACTCCCGGGATCTGGAACTCTGCCTACTTCGAGCACGCGTTTCTCGCGCAGCAGATGGGCGCAGAGCTCTGCGAGGGCAGCGACCTCGTGGTCGAGGACCAGGCCGTATACATGCGCACCACGCGGGGGCTCGAGCGCGTCGACGTGATTTACCGCCGCGTCGACGACGCGTTCATCGACCCCGCGCTGTTCCGCTCGGACTCGGCGCTCGGCGTGCCCGGCCTGGTCTCGGCGCTGCGCGCCGGGAACGTGTCGCTGGCGAACTCACTGGGCTGCGGGGTCGCCGACGACAAAGCGATCTACCCGTTCGTGCCCGCGATGATCCGCTACTACCTCGGAGAAGAGCCGATCCTGCCGAACGTCGAGACCTATCTGCTCTGGGAGCCCGACCAGCGCGAGGCGGCGCTCGAGCGGCTCGACCAGCTGGTCGTGAAGCCGGTCGCCGCGTCGGGTGGCTACGGCATCGTGATGGGGCCGCAGGCGACCGCGGATCAGCTCGAGATCTGCCGCAAAGAGATCGAGTGCAATCCGCGCGCCTTCATCGCGCAGGAGCTCGTGCAGCTGTCGAGTCACCCGACCTTCGTCGACGGATGCCTGGAGGCGCGACACATCGATCTGCGCCCGTTCGTGCTGTCCGGCGCGCGCACCGAGGTGTTTCCCGGGGGACTCACGCGGGTGGCGCTGCGGCGCGGCTCGTTCGTGGTGAACTCGTCGCAGGGCGGCGGCTCGAAGGACACCTGGGTCCTCGAAGAGACCAGGGCTGGCTGATGCTCGCGCGCCACGCCGAGAACCTGTTCTGGATCGGGCGCTACCTGGAGCGCGCCGAAGACACCGCGCGCATGCTCGACGTGACCTACCACGGCCTGCTCGAAGGCGGCTCACCCGACGGCGAGTCGGCCTGGCGCACGCTGCTCGAAGCGCTGCAGCTCGCGCACCCGTTCTACGCCGAACACGCGGCGGTGTCGGCGCGCGCGGTCGCGAAGTTTCTCGTCGCCGACGCGGCTCAGTCGAGCTCGATCGTCGCGGCGATCGCCCGCGCGCGCGAGAACGCGCGCAACGTCCGCGAGCACCTGTCGAGCGAGCTCTGGGAGGCGCTGAACTCCTGCTTCCTCGAGCTGCGCGGGCGCGACCTCGAGGCGGAGCTCGCCGCCCAGCCGCACGAGCTGTACCGCGAGATCCGCACCCGCTGTCAGACGATCGCCGGCGCCGGTGCGGAGACCATGCCCCGCTCCGATCCGTGGCGGTTCCTGTTACTCGGCCGGCTGATCGAGCGCGCGGAGATGACGTGCCGCATGCTGCGCGTGCGCCTGCCGCGGCCTGACTCGCGCTCGGGCTTTCACGACTTCCTGCTCGTGCTGAACTCCGTCTCCGCGCTCGAGGCGTACACGCGCGCGCACGGCGCAGACATCGACCCCTCGCGCGTGATCTCGTTCCTGCTGCTCGCCGGGGACTTTCCGCGCAGCGTGCTGTTCTGCGTGCGCGCCGCGGACACCATCCTCATGCAGCTCGAGGGCGGCGTGCCGATCGCTCGGCCGCGCCGGACCCTGGGCCGGATCCGCGCGGAGCTCGAGTATCACGACGTCGACGAGCTGCGCGCGTTCGGCGAGCGCAGCGTGCTCGACCGCGCGCAGGCGGACATCCTCGAGGTCGCGGAGCTCGTCGAGGAGGCCTTCTTCGCGAGCGGACCGCAGCCGCAGCGACACATCTTCGGATCGGCGTGATGGAGCTGTTCGAGATCCGCTACCGGTCGCTCTTCCTCTACCCGCAGCCGGTCTGGGACTCGCACAACGTGCTGCGCGCCGCGCCGTGCAGCGACGACCGCCAGATCTTGCTCAGCTACCGGCTCTCGATCGCCCCGGCGTCGCGCGTCGTCTCCTACACGGACTACTTCGGCACGCGCGTCGATCTGTTCGGCGTGGCGCAGCCGCACCGCGAGCTCGAGGTGCTGGCCGAGATCCGGGTCGCGATGCAGGGGGCTGCGAGCGCGGAGCCGCCCGCAGCGCGCGGCTCGCGCCTCGAGCGGTCCTTCCTCGAGTCCCACCACGAGTATCTCAGCCCGAGCGCCCACACCGACTTCGCCGAGAGCGTGCGGCGCGAGGCGCGCGAGGTGACTGCCGGACTTCCCGACGACGCCGCAGCGCTCGGGCTCGCTCTCTCGAACCACGTCGGGCGCACGCTCCAGTACGTGCCCGGCTCGACTCACGTCGGGATCGACGTCAACGAGCTCCAGCGCACACGCCGCGGGGTATGCCAGGACTTCGCGCACTATCTGATCGCGCTCTGCCGCAGCGTCGGCGTCCCGGCCCGCTACGTGTCGGGCTATCTGTTCGCTCCGCGCGCTGACGCGCCAGCCGAGCCGGCGCGCGACGAAGTCGTGGTGCAGACGCACGCGTGGGTCGAGATCGCGCTGCCGCGCGCGGGCTGGTGGCCGCTCGACCCGACCAATCGACTCACTGTCGGGGCACGCCACGTGAAGATCGGGCACGGCCGCGACTACGGCGACGCGCTGCCGCTGCACGGTCTTTACCACGGTCCGTTCCAGCACCAGCTCGAGGTCGAGGTGCGCATGAAATGGCTCGGCGACGGCTGGGCGCACGCCTCGGCCTGAGGGCGGTTTCGCATAGACTCCGCGGCTGACGCGCACGTTCCTCGCGCCGGGCATGCCGCTCTCCGCGTGGATCGGCGTGCGTCTCTCGATCGAGCGGCCTGCGCGCCCCTGACTCAGCGCTTCGGGAAGCCGAGCTCGTCGAGCTTCGCGGCGATGTCCTGGCCGGCGCTCGCGGTCTTCACGGCCCGGTCGACGAAGCGGATCACTCCGTCCTTGTCGACGTAGAAGGTCCAGCGCTTCGCGTACATGCCGCCGAGCGCCGACACACCGTAGGCATTGGCGACCTCGCCCTTCGGGTCGGAGAGCAGCACGAGCTTCGCGTTCAGCGACTTCGCGAAGTCCGCGTTCTTCTCTGGGGGATCGAAGCTGACCATGAAGACGTCCGCGTCGAACGGCGCAAGCTGAGCCGCCGCATCGCGCAGCGCGCCGAGCTCCTCCGTGCAGCCGCTGGTGAACGCCTTCGGGAACCACGCGAGCACGAAGCCGCGCTTGCCGAGATAGTCGGCGAGTCGGAGGGTGCGCCCGTCGGTCGCCTGCAGCGCGAAGTCGGGCGCCTTGTCGCCCGGCGCGAGATCGCTGGCGCGCGCCAGCGAAGCGGCCGCCAGCAGCGCGATCGAAACACTGACTCGTGCGAGCGCCCTCAATTCACTCTCCTTCCGCCCTTCCAGTACTTGTCGCGCAGCAGGAACTTCTGCAGCTTGCCGGTCGCCGTGCGCGGCAGCGCGTCGAGAAACTCGACCGAGGTCGGGCACTTGAAGTGCGCGAGGTGCTCGCGCGTGAACGCGATCAGCTCGGCCTCCGTAAGCGCGCTGCCGGGCTTCAGCACGACCAGCGCCTTCGGCGTCTCGCCCCACTTCTCGTGCGGCACGCCGATCACCGCGCACTCGACGACGGCCGGATGCCGGTAGAGCGCGGCCTCGATGTCCGGCGAGCTGATGTTCTCGCCGCCCGAGATGATCACGTCTTTCTTGCGATCGACGATGTGAATCGAGCCCGTCTCGTCCCAGACCGCGAGGTCACCGGTGTGAAAGTAGCCACCGTGGATCGCCTTCGCGGTCTCGTCGGGCTGCTCCCAATAGCCCGCGAAGACCACGTTCGAGCGCGCGCAGACTTCGCCCACGGAGACGCCGTCCTTCGGGACGGGCTTCGCGTCGCCGTCGAGAATCGCGACCTCGACGCCGATCGCCGGCACCCCCGCGCGCGAGCGGCGCTGCCAGTCGTCGCGCCTGGTCGCGTGGTCGGGCATCGACACGGTGAGCACGGGCGCGGTCTCGGTGAGTCCGTAGATCTGGATGAAGTCCCAGCCGAGCTCCTGCTCGAGTCTCTCGATGAACGCCGCAGGCGGCGGCGCGCCGGCGACCGTGAAGCGCGGGACGGTCCGGATGGCGTGCTTCGCCTTGTCCGGATAGTCGAGGATCGCGCGCAGCACCGCCGGCGCCATACACGCGAAAGTGACGCCCTCCGCCGCGATCAGCTCGAAGATCTTCGCGCCGTCGATCGCGCGCAGCACCACGTGCGTCCCGCCCATGCCGGTGAGCGCGTAGACGCCGCCCCAGCCGTTGCAGTGGAACATCGGCAGGGTCCAGAGCTCGACGTCGCCGTGCGAGACGCGCAGGTGGCCGATCAGCGAGTACGCGTTGATGTAGCAATTGCGGTGCGTGAGCATCACGCCCTTCGGCCGCGCGGTCGTTCCCGAGGTGTAGTTGATCGAGACGACGTCGTTCTCGAAGCGCGGCACCGCTGGCGGGGGAGCGTCGGACTCGCGCGCGATCAGCTCGTTCCAGTCGAGCCAGCCCGCGGGAGTCACCGTGTCCTCTTTCGCGACCACGTAGCTGCGGACCGTCGTGAGCCGCGGCCGGATCTCGTCGACGACCTTGGTGTACTCGTGGTCGACGAGCACGACGCCGACCCCCGCGTGATTGAGGATGTACTCGTGATCCGCCGGAGTGAGTCGGTAGTTGAGCGGAACGAGGATCGCGCCGATCTGACTCGTCCCGTAGAAGCTCTCGAGGAAGAAGTGCGAGTTCGGCGACAGGATGCAGACGCGGTCCCCCGGCCGGACGCCCAGCCGGAGCAGCGCGTGTGACAGCCGATTCACGCGCCGGGCGTAGTCGCGGTACGTGAAGCGCTGCGCGCCGTCCACGATCGCGAGCTTGTCGGGGTAGAGCTGCGCGGGGCGGCGCAGGAAGTCGTCTACGAGCAGCGGAACCTCCACGAGTCAGTTTCCCGTCACGACATCATGATGACTTGGCGCGCGACTTCGCCCTTCTCGAGCGCAGCGAAGGCGTCGTTCACGTCGGCCAGCTTGATGCGCTTGGAGACCATGTCGTCGAGGTTCAGCTTCCCGTTGAGATACATGTCGACGTACTTCGGCATGTCGGTTCGGAAGCGGTTCGAGCCCATGCTCGAGCCCTGGATCTTCTTCTCGAACAGGAAGTCGACGCCCGGCAGCTCGACCTTCTGCCCGAGCGGGATCATCCCGATCACCGTCGCCGTGCCGCCGTTCTTCAGCATTCCGAAGGCCTGCTCGGCGGCGACCTTCAGGCCGATCGCCTCGAACGAGAAGTCGACCCCGCCGCCGGTGAGCTCCTTCACCTGCTGCACCGGGTCACCCTTCTTCGCGTTCACCGCGTCGGTGGCGCCCATCTTGCGGGCCAGCTCGAGCTTAGAGTCGAGCATGTCGACCGCGATGATGCGGCCGGCGCCGGCGATCGCCGCGCCCTGCACGGCCGAGAGACCGACGCCCCCGCAGCCGATCACGGCCACGGTCGCGCCGGGCGGAACCTTCGCGGTGTTGAACACGGCGCCGACCCCCGTCGTGACTCCGCAGCCGATCAGCGCCGCGCGGTCGAGCGGCATGTCCTTCGTGATCTTCACGATCGCGTTCTCGTGCACCAGCATCTGCTCCGCGTACGACGACAGGTCGAGGAACTGCCACACGGGCTGGCCACCTTTCGAGAGGCGGGGCGGATCGGTCGGCTTGCGCCGCGTGTCGTGCTTGGTGCACAGCGCCGGTCGGCCCGAGAGACAGAACTCGCAGTGACCGCAGAAGACCGAGAGACAGGTGATCACGTGGTCGCCCGGCGCGACGTAGCGCACCTCGGACCCGACTTGCTCGACGACGCCGGCCGACTCGTGACCGAGCACCGCCGGCATCGGGTACATGTACGCGCCGGTCTGGAAGTGCAGGTCGCTGTGACAGACGCCGGCCGCGACGGTGCGGACCAGCACCTCGTGCGGGCCGGGCTTCGAGATCTCGATGTCTTCGATCGTCAGCGGCTGTTTCACCGCGCGCAGAACTGCGGCCTTCATGTCGTCCTCCCGACGGCGTTCCGTCCGACGTCTTCCCGTGGCGCCGGATTGTACAATGCCCCGCGGTGAGCTCGGACCCCATCCAGCGGCGCCTCGTGCGCCTGCCCTCGCGGGGCATCGAGCTCAACGTCGTCGATTGGGGCGGCGACGGCCCGCTCGCGCTGCTCGCGCACGCGAACGGGTTCTGCGCCGACGTGCTCGGCGTGATCGCGGAGCGATTGCGGGCCCGCTTCCGCGTGATCGGCTACGACGCGCGCGGCCACGGCGATTCGCAGAAGCCCGCGCCGCCCGAGCCCTACGGATGGGACCAGTTCGCACTCGATCTGTCGGCGATCACCGCCGCGCTGCTCGCCGATCGAGGCGAGCGCTCGCTCGCCTTCGGCGTCGGTCACAGCTTCGGCGGCACCTGTCTCATGAACGCCGCGGCGCGCGAGCCGGAGCGCTTCGCGCGGCTCGCCCTGCTCGACCCCGTGATCGTGCCCGCGCCCGCGGACTTTCCGAACGCGGATCCGATGCTGCGCGGGCCGAACGTCGCGGCCGACATCGCGCGCAAGCGCACGCACGTGTTCCCCTCGCGGGCGGCCCTGCGCGAGCGCTGGCGCGAGAAGGGAACCTTCGCCGACTGGGACCCCCGGGCGCTCGACCTCTATCTCGAGCACGGCTTCCGCGATCGCAGCGACGGCCAGATCGAGCTGAAGTGTCCCGGTGCGATCGAGGGCGCGGTCTACGAGTCCGGGCGGCGCTTCGACGCCTGGCGGGACGCGTCGCGACTCACGCGGCCTGCGCTGCTGCTCCACGCGGGCCGCGGGAACTTCCCGCGCGTGCTCGCCGAGCGCCTCGCTGGCCTCGCGCGCACGATCGAGCTCAAGACCCTCGACGCCCCCCACCTGATGGCGATGACCTGCCCCGACGAGATCGCCGACGACTTGCTCGCCTGGGCGCCGGCCTGAGTCGCCGCTAGAACAGCAGTCCCAGCCCGGTGGCGCGGCGGCTCGAGCCCTCGGACCGCCACGCGTCGAGCACGTGCTTCGCGATCTGCGTCAGGTGCACCTCGTCCGCGCCGTCGACCAGCCGCGCCGAGCGCGCGTTCTTCATCATCTGCTCCAGCGGCGTGTCACTCGAGTAGCCCAGCGCTCCGTGCACCTGGATCGCCTGGTCCAGCACCTTCCACAGCGTGTTCGCGACGAAGAACTTCGTCATCGACACC
>JBIOJK010000057.1:0-21767 GCA_044450765.1 Myxococcota bacterium
CCCGTGTGCGGCGGCGGCGGAGGAGGCGGCGGGCCGGCGGCCGCTGGAACCGCGCCCGAGAGCGCGATGCAGGCGCAAAAGCCTGCGCAGGCGGCTCGCCAGGTCGCCGATTTGGAAGCCGATCCTCGTCGTTTGGGGTGCCGCACGGGCTCTCCTCTCGACCGGTGGAACCGGCCTCGGCCCCGGGTGTTGCGCGGCGGCGCGGCCGCGAAGTCCCCCCAGTTGCGCCCGCCCGAGCCCGCTGCCGGCGCGCACCTGGGCACCGCCTCATCGGCTTCGTTGATCGCACTGATTCTAGTGAGAAGCGCGGTGCGCGATCCGCGCGGCGAGCTCCGCCGCCACGAGTCCGCCGCGCGACCCCTGGTCGTACCTGTGCCGCGCGAGACACACGAGCGCGCAGGTTGCGTCGTGACTCGAAAGTTCCGAGCGCAAGGCATGGGTGCGAATACTCACACGCGACGATTCGTGACTCGCTTCGCTCGCCGAGTGAGTCACTTTCCGCGCGAACGGGTATACTCGGGCCGAGAGGGGGAAGGAAGTGAGAGAAATCTCGCTGAGCGTCGCCGTCTTCCAGCCCGATCCAGCGTCGACGGTGGGCGCGGTCATCGCGGCCGAGCGCGCGGGCATCGACGCCGTCTGGCTGCCTGCGGTGCCGATGGCGTTCGACCCGCTCACGCTGCTCGGCACGATCGCCGCGAGCACGAATCGCATCGCGATCGGAACCGGCATCGTGCCGACCTATCCGCGCCACCCCGCGGTGCTCGTCTCCCAGGTGCTCGCCGTCGCGCCCTTCGCGCGCGATCGGCTGCGCATCGGGCTCGGCAACAGTCACCCCTTCATCATCGAAGGCATGCTCGGCATTCCATTCCACCCGCCGGTCGCGCATCTGCGCGAGTACCTGGGCGTCGTGCGCGGGTTGCTCGAGAAGGGCCAAGTCGACTTCGAGGGAGAGTATTTCCGCGTCCACGCGCAGCTGGCGGGGCCGCCGACGCGCGTCCCGCTCGCGATCTCGGCGCTGCGCCCGCGCATGTTCCGCCTCGCGGGCGAGATCTCCGACGGCGCGCTCGCCGCGTGGTGCCCGATCCCGTACTTGCTCGGCAGCGCGCTCCCCGAGCTCGAGCGCGGGGCGCGCGCCGGAAATCGCGCGCGGCCTCCGCTGATCGCGAACGTGCCGATCGTGTGGAGCTCCGACGGCGCCGCGGTGCGCGCCGCCGCGCGCGCGGCGCTCGGCATGTACCTGATTGCGCCCGCCTACGTGGAGATGTTCAAGGCGGCGGGCTTCGCGATTCCCGACAGCCGCGTGCCGCCCGACGCGCTGATCGACGCGCTCTTCGTCTGGGGAACCCCGGCGCAGATCGCCGATCGGCTGCGCGCGATTCGCCGCGCGGGCGTCGACGAGCTGATGGTCACTCTGCACCCGGCGACGGAGCCCGAGAAGGAGCTCGCGCTCGCCTTCCAAACGCTGGGCGCCCTGTGCGCCGAGCTGCGCACGAGCGCCGCACGCGCTCCCTAGGAGAAGCCCCGTGAAGTTCGGCGCCATGATTCAGCCCCGCATCGACGACCTCGACCTGCCTCGCGACATCGAGCGCCTCGGCTACGACTCGCTCTGGGTTCCCGACTCACACATGATCGCGTCCGACTGCTACGCGCTGATGGCGCTCGCCGCGGTGAACACCTCGCGCATCCGCATCGGCACGGGCGTCTCGATCGCGAGCACGCGCATCGCGCCGGTGACCGCGGCGGCGATCGCGAGCATCAACCGGCTTGCGCCCGGCCGTGTCTTTCTCGGCCTCGGCACCGGCCACACGGCGATGCGCACGATGGGCTTCGACCCGGTCCCGCCGCGCGAGTTCCGCGAGTACGTACGAGTGACTCGCGAGCTGCTGCGCGGCGGCCAGGCCGAGTTCACCTGGCGCGGCAGGACGCGCCACATCGAGTTCATGTCGGAGAAGCTCGGCGTGATCGACATCGAGCACGAGATCCCGATCTACGTCGCCGCGAACGGCCCGCAGGCGCTGCGTGTCGCGGGCGAATTCGGCGACGGCCGCGTCTCGGCGGACAACGAGCCCGCCGAGCTCATGCCCCAGAGCATGGGCATCGTGCGCGACGCTGCGCGCGCCGCCGGCCGCGAGCTGCCGCGCGACTACCACATGGCGACGCTCGCGTTCGTGTGCGTGCTGCGGCCCGGCGAGACGCTCCGCTCCGAGCGCGTGGTCGATCAGGTCGGGCCGATGTCGGTCGCCTATCTCCGCTACTGGTACGAGTGGTATCTGAAGAGCGGTACCGACGCGGCGATCCCGGCCGAGATCCGCAGCGAGTGGAACGAGTTCAAAGAGCACGTCGAGAAGATGGAGACGCCCGCGGAGCGGCGCTACATCGAGCTCCACGACGGTCACTGCACGTACGAGGTCGCGTCTGAACGGCGCTTCGTGACTCCCAACGTGATCCGCGCCGCGCGCGGTTACGTCGGCAAGCCGGACGAGATCATCGCGAGCCTGCGCGAGCGCGAGCGGGCCGGGTTGCGCGAGATCGCCTTCTTGCCCCCGATCGACCTCGCACGCGAGATCTACCGCGACTTCGCAGATCAGATCATTGCGCGCTACTGACTCCAGCTCCGTCGCGGGCGCGCTCAGCGCGATGCTCGAGTCACTCGGCGTCCGCCGGGCCTACGGCGTGACCGGCGGCCCGATCGCGCCGATCTGCGACGCGCTCGGCCGCTCCGCGCTCGAGCCGCTGCACTGCCGCCACGAGTCGGGCGCGGCGTTCGCCGCGCTCGAGGACTCACTCGCCTGCGGAGCGCCGGCGGCGGTCTTCGTCACGACCGGACCCGGAATCACGAACGCGCTCACCGGCCTGTGCGCGGCGCGCTGGGAGGGAGGCCGGGTGCTGCTCGTCTCGGCCTCGACCTCGCCCCCCGAAGTCGGCCGGCGCGCGTTCCAGGAGACCAGCAGCGCGACTCTGCCGCAGAGCGGCCTGTTCGGCCCCGGGCCGATCTTCGACGGCGCCTGGCGGCTCGACCGCTCCGCCGATATGCCGGCGATAGCCGCCGATATCGCGCGCGGGCTCGGCCGGCCGCAGGGCTGGGTCGGCCATCTCAGCGTCCCGATCGGCGTGCAGACCGAGCCGTGCGCGCCCGTCTCCGTCGAGCGCCACGAGACGCGGCTCGAGATCGACGCCGCGCTCGCCGACCGCTGCGCGGCGCTGCTGGAGCGGCGCGACTTCGCGATCTGGGCGGGCTTCGGCGCGCGCGGGGCGGCGCCCGAAGTCCTCCGACTCGCAGAGCGCACCGGCGCCGCCGTGATGTGCTCGCCGCGCGGGAAGGGAGTGTTTCCCGAGGACCACCGTCAGTACGTCGGAGTGACTGGCTTCGGAGGTCATCCGGAGGTCAAGGAGTATCTCGCGTCGTCTCCTCCGCAGCACATCCTCGTGCTCGGCTCGCGGCTCGGAGAGTTCACGTCTTTCTGGGATCCGATCTTCGTCCCGCCGGGCAGCTTCGTGCACGTCGACCTCGATCCCGACGTGCCGGGCGCGTCCTACCCGCGCGCGACCACGCTCGGCGTACAGGCCGACGTCAAGGCGTTTCTGCGCGCGCTGCTCGAGCGGCTGCCGGAAGGACCGGCCCGGCCCGCCTGGCGCGCGCGACCGCGCGATCCGTCGCCGGCGCCGCGCGCGAGCGGGCGGATCCGGCCCGAGGTCCTGCTGCAGGCGGTGCAGACCTGGGTCGTCGAGCGCAGCGGAGCGCCGGTGCTCACCGACGCCGGCAACGCCTTCGCCTGGGGCAGCTACGCGCTGCGCTTCGCCGCGCCCGCGCGCTACCGCACGAGCACGGGCTGGGGCGCGATGGGCCACGCGACCAGCGGAGTCATCGGCGCGGCGAAGGGCCGCGGCGGCGTCGCCGTGGCGCTCGTCGGGGACGGCGCGATGCTGATGCAATCCGAGGTGAGCACCGCCGTGCGCTACGGGATCCCGGCGGCCTGGATCGTACTGAACGACGGCGCCTACGGGATGATCGCGCAGGGCATGCGCGCACAGGGTCTGCGGCCGCTCGAGACCGAGATCCCGGCCACCGACTTCGCCGCCTGGGCGCAGGCACAGGGCGCCGAGGGCATCCGCGTCGAGCGCGAGATACAGCTCGACGCGGCGCTCCGGCGGATCGAGTCACTGACTCGGCCGCTGGTCGTCGACGTGTGCGTCGACCCGGCGGAGCCCGCGCCGTTCCTGCGGCGCGTACAGAGTCTCATTCGCCAGACCACTCACTCAACGCAGGAGGTTCAGTCATGAGCGCGTCCGTGGGCATCCGATCGCTGGCGGTCTCGTTTCCTTCGGGGGTGCGCAGCAACGACTACTGGCGCGAGCGCCACCCCGCGCTCGTCGCCGACGAGGAGCGGCGCACGCTGGCGCGGCTCTGGCGCTCGAACGCGCCGAGCGGGCCGCTCGACGCCTTCGAGCAGGCGATGGCCCCGTATCTGTCGGACCCGTTCCGCGGCTCGCGCGAGCGCCGGGTGCTCGCGGCCGGCCAGCCGTCGAGCTCGATCGAGCTCGACGCCGCGCGCCGGGCTCTAGCGGCGGCGAAGCTCGACCCGAGTCAGGTGGAGCTCCTGATCTGCTGCTCGTTTCTCCCCGATCAGGTCGGCGTCGGGAACGCGACGCCGCTGGCGCGCGCGCTCGGCCTGCGCTGCGCCGCATGGAACGTGGAGACCACCTGTTCGAGCGCGCTCGTCGCGCTGCAGAGCGCCGCCGCGCTGATCCGCACCGGCGAGTACCGCAACGCGCTGGTCGTCGTCTCGTGCACTTACTCGCGCGTGGCCGACGAGGACGACACACTGGGCTGGTTCCTCGGCGACGGCGCGGGCGCGTTCGTCGTCGCGGACTCACCGGGTGCCAGCTACGTCGCCGGCCGCGTGCGGCACACGGGAGAGACCTGCAGCACGTTCTACTACGAGGTCGTCGCCGACGCGGCGCGCGGCGCGCGGATCCGCATGGACTGCACTCCCGAGACGGGCAAGATCCTCTACGAGACCGCGGAGCCGTATCTCCGGGAGTGCTGCGACGCGGCGGTCGCAGCTGCGGGCGCAAAGCTCTCGGAGGTGGACTTCTTCGTGTTCAACACTCCGACCGCGTGGTACGCGGACTTCTGCGCGAAGGCACTCGGCGTGCCGCGCGAGCGCACGGTCGACACCTACCCCGAGTACGCGAACATCGGCCCCGCGCTGATGCCCGTGAATCTCTACCGAGCCGCGAGCAGCGGCCGCCTGCGGCCCGGCGACCTGGTGCTGCTGTACACGGTGGGCAGTATCTCGAGCGCCGGCGCGGCGCTGCTGCGCTGGGGAGACGTGGCGCTCGGAGGGGTCGGCAGCGTGAGCGCGTAGCTCAGCGGCCTCCGCGCGCGAGAAACTCGGTCACCATCGCGCGGAAGCGCGCGCGATCGATCGGCTTGGTCAGAAACTCGTCGCAGCCCGCGGCGATGCAGGTCTCGCGCGAGCCGGCCATTGCGTGCGCGGTCAGCGCGATGATCGGACCGCGGAATCCCGCGGCGCGGATCAGGCGCGTCGCCTCGTATCCGTCCATCTCCGGCATCTGCATGTCCATCAGCACGAGGTCCAGCGCGTCGCCGCGCTCCATGGCCTTCGCCATGCGCTCCACGGCGAGCGCGCCGTTCTCGACGACCTCGACCTCGGCGCCCCAGCGCTGCAGCAGCCGAACCAGCAAGCGCCGGCTGTCGGGGCTGTCCTCCGCGAGAAGGATGCGTCCCTCGAGCTGCGCGCTCGGCGCGCTCAGCGTCTCGCCGTCGTCCCCGCGCGGACCGTCGGGATCGAGCACCCACGGAATGCGCAGCGTGAAGCGGCTGCCGCGCCCGACCTCGCTCTCGACGCCGATCTCTCCGCCGAGCAACGCCGCGAGCTTGCGCGAGATCGCGAGCCCGAGCCCAGTCCCGCCATAGCGGCGCGACATGGACGCGTCGGCCTGGGCAAAGGCCTCGAAGATCATCCGCTGCTTGTCGCGCGGGATCCCCGTCCCCGTGTCCTCGACCTCGAAGCTCACGAATCCGTCCGCCGGCGCGCGGACCGTGAGACTCACGTGACCGGTCTCGGTGAACTTCACGGCGTTGGCCGCCAGGTTGATCAGGATCTGACGCAGGCGCGTTGCGTCCGAGCGAATCGCGATGGCCGAGCCGGGGTCGATCTGAACGCGCAGCTCGAGGCCGCGCTCGTGCGCGCGCGGCTCGACCAGCGCGCCGACCTCGTGGAGCAGCCGATCCGGCCGCACGCGGCCTCGGTCGAGCTCGAGATGCCCCGCCTCGACGCGCGCAAGGTCGAGGATGTCGTCGATCACCGCGACCAGGTGCTCGCCGTTGCGGCGGATCGTCCGCAGCTCTTCGAGCTGCTCCGGCGCGCCCGTCTGCTCGAGCTCCTCCGCGAAGCCCAGGATCGCGGTCATCGGCGTGCGGATCTCGTGACTCATGTGCGCGAGGAAGTCGCTCTTTGCTTCGTTCGCGCGCTCGAGCTCGCGGATCGTCTGATTCTTGATCGTCTCGTAGATCCAGCCGACCATGAAGATCGTCAGCGTGATCATCACGAGCGTGGCACCCCAGAGCGCGCTCATCGCGGACGGCGAGAGCAAGCTCATGGTGGGCAGCCCGAGCGGCTCCGCCGCCGCGAGCAGCGCGAGCTCGGCAAAGACGCAGCCGGTCCAGATCCACGCGAGGCGAACGCCGCCGAACCCGAGCGCCAGCAGCGGGTGCAGCACCATCCAGGGCAGCAGCGGCGAGCGATAGCCGCCAGTCATCAGGCACATCAACATCAGCAGCCCGCCGAGGCTGAACCCGAGCAGCGCAACCGACGGTCCGACGTGCCCGCCGTAGCGGATCAAGAGCGGCACCGCGGCGACCAGCGCCATGCCGACCGCGAGCGACGCGAGCGCCACGTCGGCGTACGGTCGCGGGAAGTACGCGACGTAGAACCAGGCGTAGGCCGGGCTCCAGCAGAGGATCGTCAGCGTGAACCCGACCACGATCTTGCGCTTGCGAAGCTCGGCCGAGCTCTCCGCGCCGCGGACGAACCACGCGAGCGTTTGATCGATCCAATCGGGCAGCGCGAGGCGTTTCTGCGGGGCTTCGGACATGCGGTCCCCTGAAGTCCGCGAGCGGCCGACTGCGGACATTTCACGCTATCGGCAGCGCCCGCGTTTCGTTTGACATCCGCCCTCGAATGCGGCGAGATGCGCATCGGTGCCGCTCCAGCGATTTCACTTCATCGAAGTCGCAGACCAGTCGTGGTGTCCCCGGTTCCTGCGAGATGGACTCACCGACTATCTGCGGCACGCCGAGTCGGTGATGCGCCCGTACGATCCGGTGCTGCCGCGCCTGCAGGACGCGCTCGCGCGCTGCGGAGACGAGCGCGTTCTCGACCTGTGCTCCGGCGCAGGAGGTCCGTGGGTGCCCTTGCTCGCGGCGTGGGAAAAGACCGGCGGTGGTCCGATCGAGATCCGGCTCAGCGATCAGCGAACCAGTCCCGAAGCGTGGGCAAGAGCGGCGCAGAGCTCGGGGGGAATCATCCGACCGCACCCCGAGCCGATCGACGCGCGCGCGGTGCCCAAGAACCTGGCCGGCTTCCGCACGCTGTTCGCCGCGTTTCACCACTTCCGTCCCGACGAAGCCCGCGAGATCGTGCGCGACGCGGTGCGAAACCGGCGCGGGATCGCGATCCTCGAGGTCACGCAGCGCACGCCGCTCGCCGTGCTGCTGGCGTGCTTCTCGTGGCTCTTCGTGATGATCCTGACTCCGGGGATCCGCCCGGTCCGCGTCTCGCGGCTGGTCTTCACCTACCTCGTCCCGCTGATCCCCCTGCTCGTGACCTTCGACGGTGTGGTGTCTTGCCTGCGCAGCTACACCGTCGACGAATTCGGCGCGTTCGCCGCCGAGGGCGCGGGTGACGGGTACGAGTGGCAGATCGGCGAGTCGCGCTATCCGGGATTTCCGATCCCGGTGACCTACGCGATCGGCGTGCCGCGCCCGGCGCCCGGCTAACCTACACCGCGTGGTGTCGGGCGCGGGGCCGACCGCTTGCCATTCGACCCCGGCCCGCGTTCTGTGCTACTAGAGCCGCCGCTCAGGCCATAGGGAGAGGGAGCCCGCGCATGTCGTCATTTCCGTTCCGCCGCATCTGGGTCCTGTCCGCGCTCGTGCTGTTCGCCGCGCTCGGCGCGGCCGGCAGCGCCGACGCGAGTGAGGCGTCGCTGAAGCTCCCGAGCTTCGCCGAGCCGATCTTCTTCGGCGGCTCGAGCAGCGGCGCGAGCATCCTGGTCTGGGGCCTGGTGGTCTCCGCACTCGGCATGGGCTTCGGCCTGCTGCAGTACATGCAGCTGCGCAGTCTGCCCGTGCACAAGTCGATGCTGGAGATCTCGGAGCTGATCTACGCGACTTGCCAGCAGTACTTGATCACGCAGGGCAAGTTCATCGCGCGCCTCTGGGTGTTCATCGGTGCGGTGATCGTGCTGTACTTCGGCGTGCTGATCGAAGACGCCGACATGACCGCGGGGCGCGTCTTCATCATCCTGCTCTTCAGCCTGGTCGGCGTCGCGGGCAGCTACGGTGTCGCCTGGTTCGGCATTCGCGTGAACACCTTCGCGAACTCGCGCACCGCGTTCGCGAGCCTGCGCGGCAAGCCGTTCCCGACCTACGCGATCCCCCTTCAGGCGGGCATGTCGATCGGCATGGTGCTGATCTCCGTCGAGCTGCTGATCATGCTCGGCATTCTGCTGTTCGTGCCGGGCAGCTTCGCCGGTCCGTGCTTCATCGGCTTCGCGATCGGCGAGTCACTCGGCGCCGCGGCGCTGCGCATCGCGGGCGGCATCTTCACCAAGATCGCGGACATCGGCTCCGATCTGATGAAGATCGTCTTCAAGATCAAGGAGGACGACGCGCGAAATCCCGGAGTGATCGCGGACTGCACCGGCGACAACGCCGGTGACTCGGTCGGCCCGTCGGCAGACGGCTTCGAGACTTACGGCGTGACCGGCGTCGCGCTGATCACCTTCATCCTGCTCGCGTCGCACAACCCGACCACGCAGGTGCAGCTGCTGGTCTGGATCTTCTCGATGCGCATCATGATGGTGATCGCGAGCCTGGGCGCGTATCTGATCAACGACGTGATCGCGCGCGCGCGCTACGCGGACGTCGATCACATGAACTACGAGCACCCGCTGACGTTCCTCGTCTGGCTGACGTCGATCATCTCGGTGGTCCTGACCTTCATCGTCTCGCACGCCCTGATCGCGGATCTCGGCGACGGCACGCTCTGGTACAAGCTCTCGGCGATCATCACCTGCGGCACGCTCGCGGGCGCGATCATTCCCGAGGTCGTGAAGGTGTTCACGTCGGTGAACTCGCGACACGTGCGCGAGGTCGTGACGAGCTCGCGCGAGGGCGGCCCCTCGCTGAACATCATCTCCGGCCTGGTCGCCGGAAACTTCAGCGCTTACTGGATGGGCATCGTGATCGTGGTGCTGATGGGCCTCGCGTTCCTGGTCTCGACGCAGGGTCTCCAGGTGCTGTTTCCGATCGCGGGCTCGAGCATCGACGCTTCGCCGATCTTCGCCTTCGGCCTGGTCGCGTTCGGCTTCCTCGGCATGGGCCCGGTCACGATCGCGGTCGACAGCTACGGCCCGGTGACCGACAACGCGCAGTCGGTGTACGAGCTGTCACTCGTCGAGAACGTGCCCAAGGGCGAGATACAGCGCGACTTCGGCTTCGAGCCCGCCTTCGAAAAAGCGAAGGCGTTCCTCGAAGAGAACGACGGCGCCGGCAACACCTTCAAGGCCACCGCGAAGCCGGTGCTGATCGGCACCGCGGTCGTCGGCGCCACGACCATGGTGTTCTCGATCATCTTCATGCTCACGCACGGCATGACGACCGACCTGGACAAGCTGTCACTCATGCACGCGCCCTTCCTGCTCGGGCTGGTGACTGGCGGCGCGATGATCTACTGGTTCTCGGGCGCGTCGATGCAGGCGGTCTCGACCGGCGCGTACCGCGCCGTCGAGTTCATCAAGGCGAACATCAAGCTCGAGGGCGTCGAGAAGGCCTCGGTCGAGGACAGCAAGCGCGTCGTCGAGATCTGCACGATCTACGCGCAGCGCGGCATGTTCAACATCTTCCTGGCGATCTTCTTCGGCACGCTGGCGTTCGCGTGCGTCGAGCCATTCTTCTTCATTGGCTATCTGTTCTCGATCGCGATCTTCGGCCTGTACCAGGCGATCTTCATGGCCAACGCCGGCGGCGCCTGGGACAACGCGAAGAAGGTGGTCGAGACCGAGCTGAAGGCGAAAGGCACCCCGCTACACGACGCGTCGGTCGTCGGAGACACGGTGGGCGACCCGTTCAAGGACACGTAGTCGGTCG
Organism: Myxococcota bacterium; assembly: GCA_044450765.1. Lineage (GTDB taxonomy): Bacteria > Myxococcota_A > UBA9160 > SZUA-336 > SZUA-336 > VGRW01. Next base: position 10,400 of record JBIOJK010000057.1, read on the forward strand.
CGATGAACCCGGTGATCAAGTTCTCGACGCTGTTCGGCTTGCTCGCCGTCGAGCTCGCGGTCGAGCTCAGCAAGACGCACGCCGAGCTGACTCACGTGCTCGCGGGCGTGTTCTTCCTGATCTCGGCGACGTTCGTCTACCGCTCCTTCTACAACATGCGGATCGAGAGCGCGGCCGCTCCCGACTGACTACGTTCGCCTGCGGCTCACTGCGCGCTCCGCTTCGCTGCGCTTGCGGGCTCCGCGCGAGGGCGTCCTCGCGCTCCGCCGTCCCGTTGATCGAGGCTGAGCTCGAGAAGACAGGTCCGGCTCTTCCCGAGCGAGACAATGAACAGCGCGATGGCCGAGCGAGGGCCGTCCCGAACGAGGCCCGCAAGCGGCGCAGCCGCGCGCAGTGAGCCCCAGGCGAACGAAGTTCAATCCGTCTTGTACTTCACCGAGCAGCCGTAGGACTGCGTCTCGCTCGGGTCCGGGCTCGCGCTCGCGAGCAGCGCGTGCACCGCGCCGTCGACGTAGTTCACCGGTTTCGCTTCGCGGCCGTACTCGTCGTCGTCGATCGCGCCGCGGTAGCGCAGCACGCCCTTCGCGTCGATCACGAACATGTGCGGCGTCGTGCGCGCGCCGAACAGGTGGCCGAGCTTCCCGTCCGGATCCTGCAGGGTCGCGTAGGTGAACCCTTGCTCCTTCTTCCACGCCAGGGTGTCGTCGGGCGTGTTGGTGTAAGTCGAGTTGACGGCGAGCCAGACGACGTCCTTCGCTCCGAGCGCGGCCGCGAGCCGTTTCATCGTGCCCGCCTGGTAGTGGCGCTCGACGAACGGACACTCGGAGTTGGTCCACTCCAGCACCACGGCGTGACCCGCGTATTGGGAGAGTTTGTGCTCGACGCCGTTCTCGTCGCGCGCGCTGAAGTCCGGCGCGCGATCCCCGACCTTCAGCGGCTGGACGGCCCCGAGCAGGAGAGCGGCGGCGATTGCGAGTCCGATGCGCTTCATGTCTTTTCCTCCGTTTGAGGCGCCGCACGGCGCAGCGCGTCGAGAAACAGATCCACGGTGAGCAGCTCGGGAAGCACGATCGGCTGCGCCGACGCGCTCGAGCCGTAGACCAGATACAAGGGTACGCCCGCCTTGCCGAAGCGCGCGAGCTCCCGCTGGATGGCGTCGTCGCGGCGCGTCCAGTCGCCTTTGAAGACCTCGAATCCGGCGTGCGCGAGCTCCGCGCGCACGCGCGCGTCGTCGAGCACGAGGTGCTCGTTCACCTTGCACGTGAGACACCACTCGGCGGTGAAGTAGACGAAGACGGGGGCGCCGCGCGCGCGCGCGGACTCGACGTCCGCCGCGCTGAAGCGGCGGCCGAGCTCTGAGTGACTCGCTGCGCCCCGCTCACCGGCAGACTCGGGGGCGGCTCCGACTGGAAGCGCGCGAAGGCCGAGCAGCGCGAGCGCCAGCAGCCCGATCCCGGCGATCCGCGCGGGACTCACTCGCTCGGTCCGCTGCACGACGCCGAAGACCCAGACACCGGCCGCCAGCGCGCACAGGTAGGCGAGCAGTCCCGCCTGTGCGTCCGCGCCCGCCGAGCGGCCGAGCACCCAGAGCAGCCAGACGACCGTGCCGAGCAGCGCGAAGCCGAGCGCGGTGCGGAGCTGGAGCGTCCACGGCCCGCTGCGGGGGACCAGGCGCGCCCAAGCCGGCACGGCGCAGATCGCGAGGAACGGCAGCGCGAGACCCAGCCCGATCGCCAGGAAGATCGCGGCGATCGTCGCGGTGGAGCTCGCGAACGCGAAGCCGACGGCCGTGCCGACGAACGGCGCCGTGCAGGGCGTGGCCAGCACCACCGCGAGCAGGCCCTCGAAGAAGCTGCGCCGCGCGCCGACGCTCTGCGTGCCCGCGCTCGCCACGCGAGTCACATCCAAGCGGAACTCGAACACGCCGAAGAGCGAGAGCGCGAACACGACCAGCACCGCCGCGATCGCCGCGACGAAGAGCGGCTCCTGGAACTGGAAGCCCCAGCCGACCGAAGTTCCCGCGGCGCGCAGTGCGACGACGGTGCCCGCCAGCGCGAGCATGCTGGCGAGCACGCCCGCGGTGTACGCCAATCCGTGTCGCACGAGCTCGGCGCGCCCGTGCTGTGCGAGCTCCGCGAGACCGAAGACCTTGATCGCCAGCACGGGCAGCACGCACGGCATCGCGTTCAGCACGACGCCGCCGAGAAGTGCGAGCAACACGGCCTGCCAGAACGACAGCGCGGGCGCGAACGAGCCGGCCGGCTCCGGCGCGAGCCACTGGTTGTCGAGCGCGCTGACCGGGGCGCCCGCCGCCGCGCGCGGCAATGGCAGATCGACCTCGACGAACTCGGGCTGACCCTCGCGCTCGAGCGCGAGAACACCGCGCAGGTGGCCGTCGCTGGCCACCGCATCCGCACCGGCGCTTCCCTTCAGAGTGAGAAGGAAGCCGCCGGCGAGCAGCGGCGGACGCCGCGCGCCGGTCACCGCGAGCTCGACTCCGCCGACGCGGTCGGGAACGAACGCGTCGGAGACGTTCGGCGTGCCGGGAGTGACCGCGGCGCACGGTTCTCGGTCCGCCGCCTGCTCCGCGCACGCGTGCACCGCGAGCGCCGCGCGGAAATCGTCTCCCGGCCGGATCGCCGACTGCGAGTACAACGCTTCGAGCTCGATCGCGCGCGCGCCGATCGGCTGGGGCACGCGCGCGGCCGCGCGCTCGAAGAGCTCGAAGTCAGGAGATGGACTCTCTGGCTCCGCGACACCGACGCGGATCGGCCGCGCGAGATGCAGCTCGCCCGGAATGCACTGGACCTCGCACACGAGCACGTCGGCGTCGAGCCGCACCTCGACCTCGCCCTCGACGCCGGACCGAAACACCGCCCGGCTCGCCAGCAGGACCTCGCGCGTGTAGCCGTACGTCGTGATGAAGCCATCCGCTTCCCGGAACACTTCGGGGAACGGCCACTCGGTCTCGCCGACGTCCGCGCCATCGACCGTCCAGCGAAGCCGCGGCGGCGCGCCCGATTGACCGGAGTTGCGCCAGTAGACGTGCCAGTGTGGGTCGATGCCGAGCAGCAGGCCGACCTGGAACGGCTGCCCCGGGCGCACCGCGTCGTGCTGCAGCAGGAGTCGGCCCTCGAGGCGCGGATTCCCGCGGTCGGACGCGGTGCTCGCGAGCGCAGATTCCGGCACCGACGGCGCGGCCAGCGCGCTGCCCGCGGCGAGACAGAGCACCAGAGCCAGCAACGCTCGCGACATCGCCCAGACTCTACCGAAGCCGGCGCGACTGCGGCGGGTCACCCTTGGATCACCCTTGACACGGGTATGCGGGGGAAGATCGTCTGGGGCATGAAGCGCGTATTCCTATTCGTCGTCACCAACCTCGCCGTTCTGTTCGTCCTGTCGATCGTCGCGCGCGTGGTCGGCGTCGCCGATCCGGCCCAGTTCGGCGGGCTGCTGGCCATGGCCGCCGTCTTCGGCATGGGCGGCGCCGTGATCTCGCTCTTGCTGTCGAAGTGGAGCGCCAAGCACATGATGGGCGCCCGCGTGATCGAGCAGCCCCAGAACGACGGCGAGCAGTGGCTGGTCAACACCGTCTCCCATCTCGCGCAGGCCGCCGGCATCGGCATGCCGGAGGTCGCGATCTTCGACTCTCCGCAGCCGAATGCATTCGCGACCGGTGCGCGCCGCGACGCCGCGCTCGTCGCGGTCTCGACCGGCCTCTTGCGCACGATGCAGCGCGACGAGATCGAAGGCGTGCTGGGGCACGAGCTCACGCACGTCTCGAACGGCGACATGGTCACCCTGACTTTGATCCAGGGCGTCGTGAATACCTTCGTGATCTTCCTCTCGCGCGCGCTCGGAGGGATCGTCGACCGCGCGATCTTCGGGGATCGCGAGCGGCGCGGGCCGGGGCCCGGGTATTTCCTCACCGTGATCGCGCTGCAGATCCTGTTCGGGATCGCGGCGAGCCTGATCGTGTTCGCGTTCTCGCGCGGCCGCGAGTTTCGCGCGGACGCGGGCGGCGCGCGGCTGGCCGGGCGCGAGAACATGATCCGGGCGCTGGAGCGCCTGAAGGCCTCGCAGCCGGAGCCGCTGCCCCAGCAGCTGCAGGCGTTCGGCATCGCCGGCGACGCCATCTCGCGCTTCGGCCGGCTCTTCCTCACTCACCCGCCGCTCGACGAGCGGATCGCGCGCCTGCGCACGATGACTGCCTGACTCGACCGCGAGCGGCGCGGCGCCTCGGCGGACGCTACGAATCCGAGCGCGGACGGCTCGCGCCGGTGCGCGCCGCGCGCCGGTAGCCCGGACGTCCGCCGGCACCGCTCGCGTCGGCGCGCCGCGCCTCGAGCGCTTCGCGCGGCGCGCGCGCGGGGATCAGACACTCCGCGCCATCGCCGATCAGATCCGCGCGGCCCGCCTGGGTGAGTGCCTCGCGCACGCTGAAGTAGTTCTCGGGGGCGAAGAACTGGAGCAGCGCGCGCTGCAGCTTGCGGTCGCGGAGTTTCTTCGCGGTCTCGACGGGCTTCATGGAGTGCGGGTTCAGGCCCGTCCAGTACATGCACGTCGCAACGTCCATCGGCGCGGGGATGAAGTCCTGCACCTGGCGCGGGCGATAGCCGCGCTGCTTCAAGAACACCGCGAGCTCGATCATGTCCTCGACGGTCGATCCCGGGTGACTCGCGATGAAGTACGGGACGAGATACTGTTCCTTGCCCGCGCGCTGCGAGGCGGCCTCGAAGCGCTCGGCGAACTCCTCGAAGGTGTGCTGCGCGGGCTTCTTCATCAGCGCGAGCACGCGATCGGAGACGTGCTCCGGGGCGACCTTCAAGTGGCCGCCGACGTGGTGCCGCGCGAGCTCCTCGAGATATTCGGGTGACTCGCGCGCGAGGTCCATGCGGATCCCCGAGGCGACGTGCACCTGCTTCACGCCGGGCACCTCGCGCGCGGCGCGCATCAGATCGATCGTCGGCTGGTGGTCGGTTCCGAGCAGCTTGCACACCGTCGGGTGTATGCACGACAGGCGCCGGCAGACCGCTTCGACGTCCGGCTTCGTGCAGCGCATCCGGTACATGTTGGCCGTCGGCCCGCCGAGATCGGAGACGTGACCCGAGAAGCCCGGGGTCGCGGCCAGAGCGCGCACCTCGCCGAGGATCGAGTCGGGCGAGCGCGACTGGATCGCGCGGCCCTGGTGCATGGTGATCGAGCAGAACGTGCAGCCGCCGAAGCAGCCGCGCATGATCTGCACCGAGTCGCGAATCGTCTGCCACGCGGGAATCTCCGCGTCGTAGCTCGGGTGCGCGCGGCGCGTGTAGGGCAAGTCGTAGAGCGCGTCCATCTCCGCTTCCGAGAGCGGCAGGCTCGGCGGGTTCACGACCAAGGTGCGATCGCCGTGCGGCTGCAGCAGCCGGCGCGCGTTCAGCGGATTCGTCTCGCGGTGCATGTCGCGGGTCATCTCGGCGAACGCGACCTTGTCGGAGACCACGGTCTCGAAGCCGGGAAGAGTCACGTCCTCGTTCGGGCAATTCGCGTCGTCCCAGCGGTGCTCGGGCACGCGCCCGCTCTTGCCCAGCAGGTAGGCGACGCCGCGCAGGTCGCGCAGACCCTCGACGCCGCCGCCGCGGTCGAGCCGGCGCGCGATCTCGACGATCGGCGCTTCGCCCATGCCGTACACCAAGAGGTGGGACTTCGAGGTGACCAGGATGCTCGGCCAGACTTTGTCGGACCAGTAGTCGTAGTGCGCGATCCGGCGCAGCGATGCCTCGACCCCGCCCGCGATCACCGGCACCCCCGCGAAGGCCTCGCGACACCGTTGTGCGTAGACGGCCGTCGCGCGGTCGGGGCGCAGTCCGATGCGACCGCCCGGCGAGTAGGCGTCCGCGTTGCGGCGCTTCTTGTTCGCGGTGTAGTGATTGATGAGTGAGTCCATGTTGCCGGCCGAGACGCCGTAGAACAGGCGCGGCCGGCCGAGCGCGCGCCACGGCTCCACCGTGCGCCAGTCGGGCTGAGACAGGATCGCGACGCGGAAGCCGTTCCTCTCGAGCCAGCGCCCGAGGATCGCGGCCGCGAACGACGGGTGGTCGATGTACGCGTCTCCCGAGACGAGCACCACGTCGACCTGGTCCCAGCCGCGCGCGCGTATCTCGTCCGCCGTCGTGGGCAGAAACGAGTCGCTCGAGGGCGGGGGCGGGCGGCGCATGGCCGTGCGGGAGTATAGCCTCGGCGCCGTGCCTCCGATCCCGCTCTGCCCCCATCGACCGACCTGCCCCGGCTGTCCGCGCTACGGAGAAGCGGGCGTCGACGCGCCCGCCGCCGCGCTGCTGGCAGAGCTCGCGGCGCGCGGAGGGCTGACACCGCCTCGGATCGCCACCGGCGCCCCGCTCGGGTTTCGCACGCGCGCGCGGCTCGCCGTGCGGGGGCGCGCGGGGTCGCCGAAGGTCGGCATCTTCCAGACCGGGACTCACCGGATCGCCGACATCCCGCGCTGCGGCATCCACCACCCCGCGGTGAACGAGGTCGCCGCCGCGCTGCGCCGCGCGATCCGCGAGAGCGGGGTCGAGCCGTACGCGGACCCGTCGCGGCGCGGCGTACTGCGATACCTGCAAGTCGCGGTCGAGCGCGCGAGCGGGCGCGCGCAGGTCGTGCTGGTCGCCAACAGCGAGTCACCCGAGCCGCTCGCGCCCGTCTTCGCGGCGCTCGAGCGCGAGCTCGGCGATCGGCTGCAGGGGCTGTTCTGGAACGGCAACAGCGCGCCCGGCAACGCCATCCTGGGACCGCGCTGGCGGCGGATCGCCGGCGAGGAGGCGCTGCGCGAGTCGGTCGGCGGAGTCGACGTATTCCACCCGCCCGGCGCCTTCGGCCAGAGCCACCCGGAGTTGTTCGAGTCACTCGCCGTGCGGGCGCGCGGCGCGCTGCCGGAGGGCGCCCGCGTGCTCGAGCTGTATGCGGGCACGGGCGCGATCGGCCTCGGCGTCCTCGCGCGCGCCGCGTCGCTCGAGCTGAACGAGCTGTCGCCTCACGGCGTGCGCGGAATCGAGCTCGGCATCGCCGCTCGTCCCGCGCCCGAGCGCATGCGCGCCGCGGTCGTCCCCGGCGACGCGGCGGCGCAGGCCGAGCGCATCGCGCGCGCCGACGCAGTCATCGTCGACCCGCCCCGCCGCGGTCTCGACCGCGCGGTGCTCGAGGCGCTGCTCGCGACTCCGCCCGCGACGCTCGTGTACGTCAGCTGCGGGCTGGAGTCACTCGCCCGCGAGGCGTCCGAGCTGCTCGCTTCGGGTCGCTACTCACTCGGCGCGCTCGACGCCTACGCGCTGTTCCCGTACACGCCGCACGTCGAGACGCTCGCGGTGTTCAGCGCGCGCTGAGGACGGGCTAGGGCTTGCTCCGGTCCCAGGCCCTCGTCCATGATCTCGCTCGATGGGGTCACAGGGGGATGAGCTCCCGCTCGCGGGGGTGCGCGTGCTCGAGATCGGCGGGGGCCTGGCGGCCGCGTTCGCGACGCGTTGGATGGCCGGGTTCGGTGCCGACGTGGTGCGCAGCGACGCGGCGCGCGAGACGCTCAGCCGGGACGAACAGGCGTTCCTGCTCGCGGGCAAGCGGCGGGTCGGCGCGCCGGACGCGCGGCTGCGCGAGCTCGCGCTCGCAGCGGACATCGTCGTCGAAGACGGCGCGCCGGGCGGGCTGGCGCAGCGCGGCCTCGAGCCGCTCGGGCTGCGGCGCGAGAAAAAGTCACTCGTCGTCGTCTCGCTGACTCCCTTCGGCCAGACCGGCCCCGCCGCTCACTGGCGCGCGTCGAACCTGGTCGCGCACGCCGCCGGCGGGATCCTGTCACTGACCGGGCCGATCTCGCGGCCGCCGCTGCAGAACGGCCTCAATCAGGCCTGGATGCTGCTCGGGCTGAACGGATTCTCGGCGGCGCTCGCCGCGTATTTCGGGGCGCTCGCCCAGGGCGAAGGCGACTGGCTCGACCTCTCCGCGCAGGAGTGCGCCGCGGGAATGCTCGAGCTCTACGGGCCGCGCGCGGCCTTCGACAACACCGCCGCGCCGCGGCTCGGCAACCGCGTGCACGCGATCTGGGGAATTTTCCCCTGCGCCGACGGCTTCGCGGGGGTCTGCGCGCTGCAGCGCCAGGCGCCGGCGTTCCTCGCGATGACCGGCGATCGGGCGCTGGCGGATCCGCGCTTCCTCGATCCCATCCAGCGACTCACCGCCGACGCCGAGCTCGGCGCTCTGGTCGAGCACTGGTTCCGAGACAAGAAGAAGGGCGACCTGCTCGCGATGGGCGAGCGGCACAAGGTGCCGATCGGCGCGGTGCTGACGCCGCTCGACCTGCTCGCGAGCCCCGGCCTCGCGGAGCGCGACTTCTTCGACGAGGTCTCCACCCCCGCGGGCGCCGCGCGCGTGCCCGGGCGGCCCTATCTGGGCATTCCGTGGCAGGCCGGCGAGCTGCACGCGCCGGCGGCCGACACGGACGCCGTGGCGAGTGACTGGCTCGGAGCGCGCTCGTGAAGAAGCTGCCGCTCGCGGGCGTGCGCGTCGCCGACCTCTCCATGATGTGGGCCGGCCCGTTCGCGACGCGGCTGCTCGCGGAGATGGGCGCGGAGATCGTCAAGATCGAGTCACCGCGCGCCTGGGACAACGTGCGCACGCTGCTGCCCCAGCCGGGCGCGACCGAGCCGTGGAACACGTCGTTCTACTTCAACGACTACAACCGCGACAAGAAGTCACTCACGCTCGATCTGTCCCAGCCGCGCGGGCGCGAGCTCTTCCTCGAGCTCGTCGTGCGCTGTGACTGCGTGATCGAGAACTACCGCGCCGACGTGCTCGACAAGCTCGGCATCGGCTATCCGGTCCTGCAGAAGGCGCGCGCCGACGTCATCCTGATCAGCATGGCCGGCTTCGGGAAGACGGGCCCCGAGAAGGGGCTCGTCGGCTTCGGGCCGATCATCGAGCAGATGGCGGGGATGGCGTCGACGACCGGCTACGGCGACGACGGCGTGCCGTACAAGACGGGGATCTCCTACGGCGATCCGATCGGCGGCGTCGCCGCCGCGGGGGCGGTGCTGCTGGCCATGATCGCGCGCCGGAGAACCGGCCGCGGCGCCTGGATCGACCTCGCGCAGCGCGAGACGATGGCGCAGATGATCGGGCCCGCGTTCGCAGCGGCGTCGCTGCGCGGGGAGTCACCCGCCCACCGGGGCAACCGCGATCCGAACTTCGCTCCGCAGGGCGTGTACCCCTGCGCCGGCCCGGACCAGTGGGTCGCGATCTCGGCGCGCGACGACCGCGAGTGGTGGGCGCTCGCGCGCGCGATCGGAGCGGCGGAGCTCGAGTCACTCGAGCTCGCCGAGCGGCGCGCGCGGCACGACGAGCTCGACCGGCGGATCGAGAGCTGGACCTCGCTCTACCTGCCGCGCGAGGCCGCCGAATCGCTGCAGCGCGCCGGCGTCTCGGCGGCGCCCGTGCTCGACTGCAACGCGATTCACCTCGACCCGCAGCTCGCCGCGCGCGGCGCGTGGGTCGAGCTGCCGCACCCGAAGATGAAGAGCTGGAAGCAGCCGGCGTCGGCTTGGCGCCTCGTCGAGGCCAAGCCGACCCTGCGCCGCCACGCGCCGCTCTTCGGCGAGCACAACCGCGAGATCCTGTGCGGCCTGCTCGGTCACCCGGAGCGCGAGCTCGCGGAGCTCGCTGCCGCCGGCATCATCGGCGACGCGCCGATCGGCGCGCGCGAGGGATGAGCAAGTCCCGCCTCGAGGCGTTCAGCGACGGCGTGATCGCGATCATCATCACGATCATGGTGCTCGAAATGAAGGTGCCGGCGGGGACGGACCTCGAGTCACTCCGCCCGCTCCTGCCGGTGTTCTCGAGCTACGCGCTGAGCTTCGTCTACGTCGGCATCTACTGGAACAACCACCACCACCTTCTGCACGCGACTCACTCGGTCACCGGGCGCATCCTATGGCTCAATCTGCACCTCTTGTTCTGGCTCTCGCTGTTTCCGTTCGCGACGGCGTGGATCGGCGAGAGTCGCGGCGCGTCCTGGCCGACCGTGCTCTACGGCGCGGTGCTCTTCGCGGCCGGCACCGCCTATCAGATCCTCGAATCCGCTCTGATCGCGCACCACGGGCGCGACTCGGCGCTCGGCGCCGCGGTGGGCCGCAGCGGCAAGGAGTGGCTCTCGATCGGCGCCTATGCGGCGGCGATCGCGCTCGCCTTCGTCCGGCCCTGGCTCTCGCAGCTGCTCTACGCCGGCGTCGCCGCGCTGTGGTTCGTGCCCGACCGGCGCATCGAGAGCGCGCTTCGAGATCGCTGATCCCCACCGCGGAGCGCGCGCCACGCTGGTAGAATCGGCTCCCGAAGGGGAGGTCCGAAATGCGCGTCGATGCAGGCTTGATGGGCGGGCTGGCAGAGGTGCCGGAGCGCATTCGCGAGCTCGAGGCCGCGGGCTTCGACGGCGCGATCACCGCCGAGACCGCGCACGATCCGTTCTTCCCGCTGCTGCTCGCGGCGGAGCACAGCCAGCGCATCGAGCTGGTGACTTCGATCGCGGTCGCCTTCGCGCGCAGCCCGATGACTCTGGCGAACGTGGCGCACGACTTGAACGCGTTCTCGAAGGGGCGCTTCGTTCTCGGCCTGGGCTCGCAGATCCAGCCGCACATCACCAAGCGCTTCAGCATGCCGTGGTCGCACCCCGCGGCGCGCATGCGCGAGCTGATCCTGGCGATGCGCGCGATCTGGGACTGCTGGATCGGCGGGAAGAAGCTCGAGTTCCGCGGCGAGTTCTACACGCACACCTTGATGACTCCCATGTTCACGCCGACCGACACCTCGTACGGCGCGCCGAAGGTGTTTCTCGCCGCCGTCGGACCGCTGATGACCGAGGTCGCGGGCGAGGTCGCGGACGGCGTGATCTGCCACGCGTTCACCACCGAGAAGTACATGCGCGAGGTGACTCTGCCGGCGATCGAGCGCGGGCTCGCGAAGGCCGGCCGCAAGCGCAAGGACTTCCAGATCTCGTTCCCTGGCTTCGTGGTCACCGGAGCGACCGAGAAGGCGTGGAGTGACTCGCGCCGCGGCGTGTGCAAGCAGATCGCGTTCTACGGCTCGACGCCGGCGTACCGGCCGGTGCTCGAGATGCACGGCTGGGGCGGGCTGCAGACCGAGCTGAACGCGCTCTCGAAGCAGGGTCAGTGGGACAGGATGGGCGAGCTCGTCGACGACAAGATCCTCGAGCAGTTCGCCGTGGTCGGCTCGCCCGACGAAGTGATTCCCAGGTTCAAAGCGCGCTTCGGCGACGTCGTGGACCGCACCACGCTCGGGTTCGCCGTCGGCTCGAAGCCGAGCCTGAAGGAGCTGATCGCGCAGCTCCACG
>JBIOJK010000058.1:0-21758 GCA_044450765.1 Myxococcota bacterium
CTCCTGCGCACGACCGTGCGCGCGCTGAACGTGACCGCCGGCGATCCCGCGAAGCACGACGAGTGGCTGACCACGCTCGAGCGCCAGGGGAAGGAGCTCGAGGCAATTTTGCGCGGCGGGGCCGGCTGAGTCACTGCGCGTCGTACGCGTCGCGCCAGCCCTTTCGGTCGAGGAACGCGCCGCGCTCGGCGGCGAGTCGCAGCGCGCGATCGACGTCGATCACGAACGGGCCGTCGCGCAGGACGCGGATGCGCGCGCGCTGACCCGCCGCGAGCTTGCGCTCGCGGTCGCCGTCGAACGCCAGGATGCCCGGGCCGCGAACCTCGACCGCCTCGCCGAACGCGACGCGCCGGTGACTCACCACCTTCACCGCGCGGTAGAGACCCGCCGAGACGGGCGCGAGCAGCTCGCGGCCCGAGTCACCCGGCCCGCCGCAGACCACGGTGAGCCCGCAGTCCTCGGCCGCGCCCACCGGCTGCAGCAAGCCGCCGATCGGCGACATGCCCAGGGCGGTCGGCTCGGCGCGCGCCAGCACCAGCGCGCGCAGCTTCGCGGGCTCGAACGGCATCAAGTTGCCGACGTGGTCGTCGACCAGGAACGCGGCGTCGACCAGCGCGAAGTCGTCCGGCTCGCCGTCGATCTCGACCCGCACGCACTTCGCGCGCTGCGAGACTTCGGCGAGAGTCACCGCGCCCGACGCGACCAGCCCCGCGGCAGCGCCGGCGGTGGTGGGCTCGACCAGGCGCGGGAACACGTTGTTGGTTCCGGTCGAGAGCGGCACGAGCGGCGCGTCGGGCCAGATGCGCGCGATCGCGCGGTTCGTGCCGTCGCCGCCCAGCACCACGATCGCCGCGCAGCCCGCCTTGCGCATGCCCTCGGCCGCGCGCGCAGTGTCTCCCGCGTCGAGCTTCGCGCCGACGTCGAGCGCCTCGAGCTCGGCGTCGAGCACCAGGTTCTCGATCGCGGAGGTCGAGACGCGGAACGGCTCCTTCAGCACCAGCACGCGCTTCGCGCCGGCCGCGACCGCGCCGATGGCGATGCGCGCGACCTGGTTGCGCTTGCTCTGCGGGGTGGACGTGTCGGCGCGCGCGGCGACGCGGCGCACGTCGCGGCCCGAGAGCGGGTTCGCGAGGATTCCGACGGTCGGCTTCTCGGACGAGTCACTCACGGGCACGCCATCCGACCTGTGACCCCGACCGGATGCTCGGTGAAGAAGCGGTTGTCGCTGAAGCAGTCGTCGCTCGAGTCGGGATCGGCCAGCAGGGTCTGACCGGTGCGGAAGTCGACCAGGCCCGGCTCGAACACGATGTCGGCCCCGGGCGGCGCGGCGCGCTCCTGGTCGGGGCCCTGACCGTTCAGGAGAATCACGTTGCGCGCGACGCGCTGGTCGTCGGGGAAGGGATCGATGCGCGAGTCGGCGGCGCCGAACGGGCTGGCGACGCTGGCCAGGCCGAACGAGTCATTGCCGAGAATCACGTTGCGCTCGATCGTCACGTGGTCGCCGCCGGCGTTCAGGATTCCGGCCCCGCTCGGAATGGCGCCCACGGAGTCGGCCCCGTCGGCCGGAACCGGGTTGGGCAGGTCGTTCTGCACGATCGCGTTCTCGGCGATGCGCACGTGGTCGGTGAGTGGCAGCGGCAGGTTGGGCTGCACCAGCAGCGCGATTCCCGCGGCGTTGCCGAAGATCTGATTGTGCCGCACGACAGCGAAGCTCGAGTTCTCGACCAGCGCGCCGACGCCGTTCTCGGTCACGGCGTTGTTCTCGAACACGACGTGGTCCGAGTCTGCGAGCTCGAGCGCCGCGTCGCGGTGACCCGCGACGAAGGTGTCCGAGATCAGCCCGTGCGCGGAGCAGCGCGAAGATATTCCGTACTGGCCGTTCTCGAGCAGCGCGCCGCCGCGCACCGAGAACCCGTCGACGCCGACCAGGCGCAGACCCGCGTGCGCGGCGCTCTTGATCGTGAAGCCGACCAGCGCGAAGTCGCGCACGGCGATCGGCACGCAGCCGTCCCGGCCGATCGGTCCGTCGTCGCCGACCAGGATTCCGTAGCGGTAGCCGCGCGCGTCGATCAGCGCGGAGCGCGCGGCCTCGAAACGCAGGCCGCTCTTGCGCACGTGCACGAGCGCGAGCCCGCCCTCGCCGGCGTAAGTTCCCGGCTGAACCGAAATGGTGTCACCCGAGACGGCGCGGTCGACGGCGGCTTGGATCGACTCACCGGACGCGACCTCGATCGTGCGCGCGCGCGCGCCGGGAGCCAGGCACGCGAGCCCGACGCTGGCGAACGCGACGAGCGAGAGAGACCTCGTCATGGGCATCGACTGAGACCTCCCGAGCACCGCGCGCATGTTATCAGAGCGAGTCTGCGCGCAGCGTGAGCACGGCTTCTTCGTAGCGCAGCGCTTCGCGGAAGCCGAGCGCGCGGTAGCAGCGCAGCGCCGGCGTGTTCGCGCTGGCGACGTTCAGGCCGACGAGCGGCACGCGCGCGGCGAGCTCGCTCGCGAGTCGCGCGCAGACGGCGCGGGCGAGCCCCCGGCCGCGGCGCGCGGGCACCGTCGCGACGTTCCCGAGCGCTGCGACGCCGTAGCGCTGCGAGAAGACGTGGACGCCGGCGATCGACACGAGCTGGCCCGCTTCGCGAATCCCGAACCAGGGCGCGAGCTCGAGCATGTAGCGCGCGAAGAAGCGCGAGTGTCTCTCGTCGGCGGCGTACGCGCGCTCGGCGAAGAACGCCTCGATCTCGCCCGCGTGCTCGGGCCCCAGCCGCGCGACGTCCGGGCGCTGCGCCGCCGCGAGCGCGCTCGGATCGGCGAGCCACATCTTCGCGTACTCGCCGTGCGGCTCGATCTCGTGAGTCGCCGCGAACGCCTCCCGATAGCCGATCGGGAAGTTCGCGAAGAAGCGCCGCGGCAGGCGCGGGACGAGCGCGCCCGCGAGCTCGAGCGTCGCGCGGTCGTGCGGCGGAGCGACGGCGTAGACGATCGGCAGCGCCAGCTTCTCGAGCACGAGACAGAACGCCGCGAGCTCGCCGTCGTCTCCTCGCGTCGCGTACCAGCGCGTGTCGGGCCAGAAGGCGTCGTCCAGGTCCGCGAGGGCGTAGATCTGCGCCGGCGCAGAGCGGCGCAGCATGCGCTCGATCGGCGCGCGCTCGCAAAGGGTCGCGATCTGCAAGGAGCTAAGTCGCGGCGAGCTGGCGGTCGAGCAGCTGCTGGAGCTGCTCGCGCGTGAACGGCTTGCCGAGCAGCTCCGCGCCCTCGGGCAGAGACGCGGCGCCGTTGGCCGGCACCTCCGCGTGTCCGGTCATCAGCACGACGCGCACGCCGGGGAAGCGCTTGCGCAGCTCGACGCAGAGCTCGACCCCGGAGAGCCCCGGCAGCACGTAGTCACTCAGCACGAGATCGATCTCGAGCGCGCCCGCATCCGCGAGCACGAGCGCCTCGTCGCCGCTCGCGGCGGCGACCACGCGATAGCCCGAGCCCCGCAGCATGAGCGTGAGCAGGCGTCGCACCGAGCGGTCGTCCTCGACGAGCAGGATGCCGGCGTCGCGTGCCGGCCCGGCGGCGGGTGCGCGCGCGAGCGCAGTCGGGTGACTCACGATCGCCTCGGCTGCGGGAAGTTCGATCGCCACGCGCGTGCCGCAGCCCGGTGCGCTGTCGAGCGAGATCGACCCGCCGATCTGCTGCACGATCCCGTACGTCGTCGAGAGACCGAGCCCCGAGCCCTCGCCCGCGGGCTTGGTCGTGAAGAACGGCTCGAACGCGCGCAGGCGCGTCGCCTCGCTCATGCCCGCGCCGGTGTCGGAGACGAACAGCTGCAGCGAGTGGCCGCCTTCGCCGCGGCGCGTCTCGATGCGCAGGCGGCCGCGGCTGGTCATCGCGTCGCGCGCGTTCAGCGCGAGATTCAAGATCACCTGGTCGAGCTGTGATGGGTCCGCCTCGACGGGCGGCAAGTCGCCGTCGAGCACGAGCTCGAGCTCGAGACTCTCGGGCAGGGCGCGGCGCAGCACCGGCTCGATGCCGCGCAACACCGCGTTCAGATCGACGATCTGCGATTTGGCGAGCTGGCGGC
This sequence comes from Myxococcota bacterium, assembly GCA_044450765.1. Taxonomy (GTDB): domain Bacteria; phylum Myxococcota_A; class UBA9160; order SZUA-336; family SZUA-336; genus VGRW01. The sequence goes on from JBIOJK010000058.1 coordinate 4,067, forward strand.
GAGACAGCGCGAGCAGCTGGCGAGTGAGTCCCGCCGCGCGCTCGGCCGCGGCGGCGATCTCCTGCGCCGCCTCCTGCGCGCGCGGGTCGAGAGCCGCCGAGCTTTCGAGCACGCCGGCGTATCCGCCGATCACCGTCAGCAGGTTGTTGAAGTCGTGCGCGACGCCCCCCGCGAGTCGGCCGATCGCCTCCATCTTCTGCGCCTGCCGGAGCTGCTCCTGCAGCGCGACCTCCTCGGTGATGTCGCGGCTCTGGCCGACCAGGTGCATCTCGCCCTTCGAAGTCCGGTAGGGCGCGCCCGACGACGAGACCCAGCGGTAAGTGCCGTCCTTGTGGCGCAGGCGGTGAACCAGCCGAATGACACGGTTCTGTGTCATGGCGTCCTCGAACGCCTTGCGGCACTTCTCGACGTCGTCCGGGTGATTCCACTCGCCGTACGAGTGAGCGGCGAACTCACTCTCTTCGTAGCCGGCCGTGCGCGCGGCCGCGTTCGCGTAGACGATCCGCCCCAGCGCGTCGTGCTCGACGATCATGTCGGGCGCGTGCTCGGCGAGCATGCGGTAGCGCTCTTCGCTGTCGCGCAGGGCGTCTTCCATGGCGCGCTTCGCAGTCACGTCGCGACTCACCGTGACGACCCGGCGCTCGCCGTTCTCGTCGACGATCCCGCCCGCGCTGACGTCGACGATCGCCGTGACTCCCGTCAGAGCAAGGACGCGCGTCGAGAACCGCGCGCTCTCGCCGGCGTCTCGCACCTGGCGCAGCACGGCGACGACTCTCTCCATGTCTTCCGGGTGCGTGGTGTAGCCGAGCCGCCGGTCGCGAAAGTCGTCGAGCGAGGTGGTGCCGAGCCGCTTCAGGAAGGCGCGATTCGCGTACGCGAAACGGTCTTCCGAGTCGAACTCGACGATGATGTCCTGCATGTTGTCGGCGAGCGCGCGGAAGCGGTTCTCGCTGCGCTTCGCGCGCGCCAGTGCGCGCTCCGCGTGAGACACGGTGATCGAGACCAGCGCCGCGGCGCTGAAGAAGATCGCCGCCTGCATCATCCAGAGACCCTGCCCGGCGACTGACACCCCCTCGTTCAGCGTCGTGCCGAGCTGCAGCCCGCTGAAGAGCGGCCCCTCGATCGTCGAGAGAGCGGCGAGCACGAACGAAGTCCTGCGCCCGAGCAGCAGCCCCGCGCAACAGATCGCGAGCACCAGGCCCGACTGCGAAGCGACCGAGACACCGCCGGTCATCGCGAGCGCGAGGGTGAGTGATACGAAGCAGCTCGAGACCATCACGAGTGCGCCGGCGCGCGGACGCCCGGTGCGCACGAGCGCCAGCGCGCAGGCGTTGAGCAGCAGGCAGCCGAGCGCGATGGCGATGCGCCAGGTCCGGTCGGGGAACTCCAGAAACACCGCGACGATCGACAGCAGCGACGCGCCGCCGAACACGAGCGCGACCCACTGCACCGTCTCGGCGATCGGGATGCCGCGATCCGAGTCTCCGGCCACGGCAGTGGCGATCCATGCCCGGAAGCGCGCCAAGGCATTCATGCGCGCAAGAGTACACGCGCGTGGCGCAAAGACCGAGCCCGCCGTGCGCCCGCGGACCACGCGGACAGACTCGGCTGTGCGCAGCACTCCAGGCCATGTGCGCGTGTCCCGAAGGAAGCGGCATGAGTGACCCAGCCGACCTGAAGCAGTTCGAGCTCTCGCCCGAACGCGGCTTCCTGCCGCAGCAGGACCCCGCGACCGAGCTGCCGGCCCTATTCCGGCGCTGGGACGAGATCGCAGCCGACCTGCCGAAGCTGCTGGTCGCGGGCCGCGCGCGCGCCGCGCTGGCCGAGCTGCCGGTGCTGGATCCCGCGACACTTTCCGGTGACGCCGCGCTGCGCCGCGCGATGCTCGTGCTCTCGTACTTCGGGCACGCGTTCGTCTGGGGCGCTGGCGAGCCCGCGGCAGTGATTCCCCCGGCGATCGCCGTGCCCTGGTGCGCGGTGGCGGCGCGACTCGGCCGGCCCCCGGTGCTCTCGTACGCGTCGTACGCGCTCGACAACTGGCGCCGGCTCGATCCGAGCGGGCCGCTCGAGCTCGACAATCTCGCGATCCTTCAGAACTTCCTCGGCGGCGCGGACGAGGACTGGTTCATCCTCGTGCACCTCGAGATCGAGGCGCGCGCGGCGCGCGTGCTGCGCGAGCTGGGGCCCGCGGCCGCCTGCGCCAGCGAGGGAGACACGCGCGGGCTCGGCGAAAGACTCGAGCGGATCGCCTCGGGAATCGAGTCACTCTGCCAGAGCCTCGGGCGCATGCCGGAGCTCTGCGACCCATACGTGTACTACCGGCGCGTGCGGCCGTACATCCACGGCTGGAAGGACCACCCGCTGCTGCCCGAAGGCGTGGTCTACGAAGGCGTGCGCGAGCTGCGCGAGCGCCCGCAGCGTTGGCGCGGCGAGACCGGCGCGCAGAGCGGGATCGTGCCGGCGCTCGACGCCGCACTGGGCATCGTGCACGCGGCCGATCCGCTGCGCGCCTATCTCGCCGAGATGCGCGACTACATGCCGCCGGGACACCGCGAGTTTCTCGCCGCCGTCGAGAGCGCGCCGTCGATCCGCGCCGCGGTGTTCGCGTCGTCGGATCCCGACCTGCGCGCCGCCTACGACGAGTGCCTGCGCTGGCTCGAGGCGTTCCGCTCGACTCACCTCGACTACGCGGCCCGCTACATCCACCAGCAGCGCCCGACCGGCGCCGCCAACCCGACCGCGGTCGGCACCGGCGGGACGCCCTTCATGGCCTATCTTCGGAAGCACCGCGACGAGACCGCGCGACACAAGCTATGACAGGAATCTCTCCAGCATCGCGTTGATCTGATCAGGCACTTCCAGCTGGTGGAAGTGACCGGCGCCGGCGGTCTGGGCGCAGACGAGCTGCGGGCAGAGCTCGCGGAAGCGCGCGCGGTCGGGGAGCGGTGACTCGGCGTCGATCAGCAGCACGGGCACTTTGCACCCGCGCGCCGCCGCCTCGCTGTCGAACGCGAACAGGTTCTCGAAAGCGGAGAGCATCACGCGCTGCGGTGTCTCGCACATGTCGGCGACGATGCGGGCGCGGCGCGCCGGGTCGTCGTTCGCGCCGAACAGGCGGTCCTGGATGAACTGCGCCGCCACTGCCTTGAAGTCCGGCGTCCGGAGCGCGGCGATGAACGGATCGATCGCCGCGCGCAGGAACGGCGGCGGAATCACTGCCGGGTCGCAGAGCGCGATCGCGCGCGGCAGCTCGGGGTGTCGCGCGGCCACGGCCAGCGCGATCGCGCCGCCCATGCTGTGCCCGACGACCGCCGGCCGCTCGAGCCGGAGCTCGCGGCACAGCCAGGCCAGATCGTCGGCGAAGCCCTCGATCGTGTACTTCTGCTCGGGCTTGTCGCTGGCGCCGAAGCCGCGCTGATCGACCGCCACCACGTGGTGTCGCGCCGAGAAGTGGCCGAACTGGGGGGCGAAGTAGCGGTGGTCGCAGCACCAGCCGTGCACGAACAAGATGGGCTGTGCTCTCGTCCCGCCTTCCTCGTAGCAGAGCCGTACGCCGTCGCGAACTCGAGCTTCCATCGCGCCACGCTATCACCGCGCGCTCGCTTTTCTCCACTGCGCTCAGGCGGCGCGCGCGCGCAGGCCGCGCGCGACGGCGACCGCGAGACCCAGCGCGAGCGCCGCGAGCGCCCACGGACGGACGGCATCCCAGTGCTGGAACGCCTGCCGGCCGACGAGCGCGAACAGAATCACCCCGGGCGCGAGCCCGATCGCGGATCCGACCAGATAGTCGCGGTACGAGACGCGCGACGCGCCGAGCAGCCAATGCACGGTGGGACTCAGGAACAGCACGAGGCGCAGCGCAATCACGGTCTGCAGCCCGTGTGACTCGAGCCGCGACTCGTAGCGCAGCATGCGCTCCGGCAGCCGCTCGCGCAGGCTCGAGGGGACCACCCGCCGCGCGAGCGAGAACACCACGAGCGACGCTGCGAGCGCCCCCGCGTACGAGGTCGGAATCGCGACCGCCGGCGGCCACAGCGCGGACGCAGCGATCACGAACAGTGTGCCGGGCACGTGCACGACCTCGGCCGCGGCGAACAGCGCGATGAACGCGAGCGGACCGAGAACGCCGGCGGCAGCGACCAGCTCCGCGACACCCGCGGGTGTCACCTGCGCCGGCAGCCCGCTGGCCCAGACGAGCGCGAGCGCCGCGATCACGGCGAGCAGCAAGATCAGGCGAGTCACTTCAGCTTCCGCCGAGCGCCGCGCGGCGCTGCTCGAGAACCTTCTGCATCTCGGAGACGCGCGCGGCACTGAGGTGGTAGCGCGCGAAATACACGACGCCGAGCGCGAGCACGAGCACGGTTCCGGGCCCATAGAGAATGCCCAGATGGCGCACGATCTCCGGCGCGACGGTTCCCGGGGTCGCGCTCTCCGGAAATCCGATCCAATCGAGCGCCACGCCGGCGATGCCGTGACCGAGCCCCGCGGACGCCTTGCCCGAGAACGCGAGCGCACCGAAGAAGATGCCTTCCTGGCGGCGGCCCGTGTCGAACTCGTGCTCGTCGGCGAGGTCGGCCATCATCGAGGTCGCGGTGATCAGCGCAGCCGCTCCACCGAAGCTGGCCAGGAAGTTGAAGAGAGCGAGCAGACCCAGGTACAGGCGCTCGTCCTCCCGCGCCGGCCAGATGCCGGCGAGCTTCAGCACCGGCCCTGCCACCACGAACACCGAGAAGATCACCACGCCGATCATGAACGTGGGCTTCTTGTCGTAGCGGCGCGAGACACGGCCGAAGAAGCCGAGCCCGGCAACCAGGCCGGCGAACGAAGCGGTCCCCAGCACCGCGATCTGCTGGCTGCTGATGCCCCAGAAGTGCAGGCCCATGTAGTTGCCCAGCGTCGTCTGCACGCCGCGAGTCACGAAGAAGACCAGCGTACCGACGAACAGCGCGCGGAACGAGTCACTGCGCAGCGCTTCCGCGACTTCCACGAACAGCCGCCGAGGCGTGAAACGCTCGTGCATTCGCACCGGCTCGACGAGATAGCGAATGCGCGAGTGAGTGCCGAGCGCCGACCACAGCACCGCGATGCTCGAGATGACCGCGAAGCAGGCCGCAAAGCGGGGGTAAGCGGCCTGGACACCGAGACCGTAGGGCACGGCCTCCGTGTTGCGGAAGTAGTAGCCGTAGCCCACGACGATCGCGATGAAGCCGGCGGTGAAACCGAACAACAGGCGCCAGCCACCGATCGACGTCCGCTCGTGATAGTCCGCCGTGAGCTCGGCGCCGAGCGCGTTGTGGGGAATCAGGTAGACCGACATCGACGCGCGCACCGCGATGGCGAAGCCGGCCAGCCACAGAAACAGCCCGTTCTCGGAGAGACCCTGCGGCGGAGCGAACAGGAGATAGAGCATCACGCCGAAGGGCGCGGCGCCCAGGTACATGAACGGGTGGCGCCGACCCCAGCGCGAACGGAGTGAGTCGGAGAGCGAGCCCAGGAGCGGATCGATGAAGGCATCGAAGACCAGTGCGATCAGGGTGGCCGCGCCCGCCTTGGTCGCCGAAACTCCGAGAACCTGGTTGTAGTAGAAGAAGAGGAACGCCTCGAAGGCGGTGTTCTTGATGCCTTCGCCCGCCTGGCCGATCCCGTACGAGATCTTCGTGAAGAGATTCAGCTTGGGCACGCGCGCATTCTACGGGAAGCGAGCTACTCGCGCGGGATGAATCGCTCGAACAGCGGAACCAGGTTCGGTCCCTTGCGGATCGTGTGGCCGCCGTCGACGGGAATCAGCTGGCCGGTGATCCAGCTCGCGTCGTCGGAGAGCAGGAAGAGCACGAGCCGCGCGACGTCCTCGGGCGCGCCGATGCGCGAGATCGGCATCAGCGAGAGATACTCGTCGCGCGAGACCGGCACGTCGGAGAGCGCCGCGGCCATGGGCGTGCGGGTGACTCCCGGAAGCACCGAGTTCACGCGGATCTGAGCCGCGCCGAGCTCGTCGGCCGCGCAGCGCGTGAGCATGTCGAGGCCCGCCTTCGAGACGCAGTAGGGCGCCATCCACGGGTGCGTGAGCGCGCCGGCGATCGAGCTCACGTTCACGATGCTGCCGCCGGTGGCTTGCATCGCGCGGGCCTCCGCGCGCAGACAGCGGAATGCGCCGGTCAGGTTCGTGTCGAGCACGCGCAGGAACTCGGCGGTCTTGGTGTTGAGCAGCGGCCCGGCGGTGCCCGTGCCCGCGGAGTTCACCGCGAGCTGCAGCGCGCCGAAGCGCTTCTGCGTCGCGGCGACCGCGGCGTCGACCGACGCGTCGTCGGTCACGTCGCAGACGACCCAGTCGGCGCTCGGCCCGAGCTTCGCAGCCGCGTCGCGCAGAGTGTCCTCGCGCCGCGCGCAGATCATCGCCTTGCCGCCCGCCTCGACGATCGCCTGCGCGCAGGCGAAGCCGATGCCCGTCGCGCCGGCAGTCACGAAGGCCACCTTCCCGTTCAGCTCCGGCATCAGTCAGTCCTCGGTGTGAAGACCACCGGCATGTGCTCGATGCCGACGATGAAGTTCGAGGGGCGCAGCCGCGGCTCGGCGCCGCCGTCGAGCGAGAGATCCGGCAGGCGCGGGAGCAGCTCTTCGAACATGACGCGCAGCTCGAGGCGCGCGAGGCTCGCGCCCAGACAGAAGTGCGCGCCATAGCCGCCGAACGCGACGTGGTCGTTCGGCGCGCGCGCCACGTCGAAGCGGTCCGGCTCGGCGAACACGCGCTCGTCGCGGTTCGCCGCTTCGTAGAGCAGCAGCACCTTCTGACCCTCGCGGATCTTGCAGCCGCGCAGCTCGACATCGCGCGTGGCGGTGCGGTTCATGTTCTTGATGGGAGTCACGAAGCGCAGCATCTCTTCGACGGCGGTGGGAATCGCGCGCGGGTTCGCGACCAGCGCGCGGCGCGCATCGGGATGGCGGATCAGCGCGAGCATTCCACCGGTGATCACGTGGCGCGTGGTCTCGTCACCGCCCACCAGGATCAGGAGACTCTCCTGGATCAGGTCTTCGTCGCTGAGTCGCTCGCCGTCGATCTCGGCGTGCACGAGCACGCTCATCAGGTCGTCCTGCGGCGGCTTCGCGCGGCGGTCGGCGATCACGCGCTGCGCGTACTGGATGTACTCGGTCGCCGCAGTCATCATGCGCAGCTTCACTTCTGGCGGCGCCGCAGCGTCTGTGCCGGCGATCAGATCGTCGGACCAGCGGAGCAGATCGCCGCGGTCCTCGGGCGCCACGCCGAGCAGATCGCCGATCACGATCATCGGCAGCGGCGCGGCGATCTCGCGCACGAACTCACAGCGCCCCTTGGCCGCGACAGACGCGATCAGCTCGCGGCAGATCGCGCGGATCTTCGGCTCGTGGTCGTCGACCCGGCGCGGCGTGAAGCCCTTGTTCACGAGATTGCGGCGGCGCCGGTGCTGCGGGTCGTCCAGGTTGATCATTGACGGAATCGGCGGCGCGTCGGGGCGCGAGCTCATCCGCGAGCAGTAGACGTCGGGACTCTTCGAGACCGACATGACGTCTTCGTGGCGGGACACCGCCCACAGACCCGCGCTCTCGTCCCAGTACACCGGCGCGTGTTGGCGCAGCCAGCGGTAGTGCTCGAGCGGGCGGTCGAGATAGAAGCCGCCGTCGAGCAGTCGGATCTCGGGGTTCTGGCTTTCGGACATGCGCTGGGCTCCGCGTGGCATTCTACTCCGCCGGGAGCGGCGCTTTGAAACACGGGCTCTACCTGCCGAACTTCGGCGCGTTCGGCGAGCCACGAGTGCTGGTCGAGCTGTCCGCGCTCGCCGAGCGCGCGGGCTGGGACGGGTTCTTCCTGTGGGACCACATCGCGCGGCCCGGCTCGCCGCCGGTCGTCGATCCCTGGATCGCCCTGGCCGCGATCGCCACGGCCACCGAGCGGATCCGGATCGGCGCGCTCGTGACTCCCCTGGCGCGGCGCCGGCCGTGGAAGGTGGCGCGCGAGACCGCCTCGCTCGACCGCCTCTCCGGCGGCCGGCTCGTCTTCGGCGCCGGGCTCGGCAGCGCCGGAGGCGCGCAGTCCGAATGGGCTGCGTTCGGCGAGGAGCTGGACCTCCGGCGCCGCGGCGAGATGCTCGACGAGGCGCTCGCCGTGCTCGCGGGCCTGTGGTCGGGCGAGCCCTTCGACTTCGCCGGGACACACTTCAGTGTCGCCGGCGCCTGCTTCCGCCCGACCCCGCTGCAGGCGCCGCGAATCCCGGTCTGGATCGCCGCGTATTGGCCGCATCGACGGCCCCTTCGCCGCGCACTCCGATGGGACGGCTTGTTCGCGCTGTTCCCGGACGGACCGCCGCGCGACGCCGAGCAGCTCGCCGAGGCCGTCGCCGCCGTGCGCGCGGGCCGCGGCCCGGGCACCGGGCCGTTCGAGGTCGTCAACTGCGGCGCGCCGGCAGGCGATCCCGCGATCTACGCGCGCTCGGGGGCGACCTGGTGGCTCGCCCGAGTCAGTCCCGACGGGTTCGCGAGTGACTGGGCCGCACCGTGGCCGCTCGAGCGGATGCGCGCGTTCATCGCGGCGGGACCGCGGCGCTGAGCGCGGCCAGGCACCGCGGGTCAGCCCGCGATGGCGTCGAGCCCGGTGAGCTCCTTGCCGAGAATCAGCGTGTGGATGTCGTGCGTGCCCTCGTACGTGCGCACCGTCTCCAGGTTCACCATGTGGCGCATCGAGCAGTAGTCGTCGACGATGCCGTTCGCGCCGAGCATGTCGCGCGCGAGCCGCGCGATCTGCAGCGCCATGTCGACGTTGTTCATCTTGGCCATCGACACCATGGCGTGCTTCAGCTTTCCGGCGTCCTTCAACCTGCCGAGCTGCAGGACCAGCAGCTGCGCCTTGGTGATCTCGGTCGCCATGAACGCGAGCTTCTGCTGGGGAATCTGGAGTGACCCGAGCGGGCGATCGAAGACGATGCGCTCCTTCGCGTAGCGCAGCGCTTCGGAGAAACACGCCTGCGCGGCGCCGATCGCGCCCCAGGCGATTCCGTAGCGCGCCTGCGAGAGACAGCCGAGCGGGCCCTTCAGCCCCTTCGCGCCGGGCAGCCGATTCGCCTCGGGCAGCTCCACGTCGGACAGGAACAGCTCACTCGTGATCGAGGCGCGCAGCGAGAACTTGCCCTTCATGTCGCGCGCCTCGAAGCCCTTCGTGCCGCGCTCGACCAGGAAGCCCTGGATCTCGTCGCCGGCCTTGGCCCAGACGATCGCCAGATCCGCGACGGAGCCGTTCGTGATCCAGCGCTTGGTGCCGTTCAGGATCCAGCGGTCGCCTTTGCGCACCGCCTTCGTCAGCATGCCGCCGGGGTTCGAGCCGTAGTCCGGCTCGGTGAGTCCGAAGCAGCCGATGACTCGCCCCTCGGCCATCGGCGGCAGCCAGCGCTGTTTCTGCGCCTCGCTGCCGTAGCTGTAGATCGGATACATGCACAGGCCGCCCTGGACCGAGGCGAACGAGCGCAGACCCGAGTCACCGCGCTCGAGCTCCTGCATCACGAGCCCGTACGCGACGTTGTTCATGCCCGCACAGCCGTAGCCGTGCAAGTTGGCGCCGAACAGGCCGAGCTCCGCCAGGTTGGGCACCAGCTCCATGGGGAAGGAACCGTCCTGCCGGACGTGCTTCACCACGACCGGCAGGAATTCCTTCTCGACGAACTCGCGCACGGTGTCGCGTGCGATCCGCTCTTCGGGCGCGAGTGAGTCCTCGATTCGGTAGAAGTCGAGGGCTTCGAAGGACATGTCGCCTCCTCCAGGATGTCTCGCTGGACCTCCCGGAGGAGCGGCGACTCAGACGGCCTCGGAGTGAACCTCGGAGACCGGCCGGCCTTCGGAGAGGTCGTGGATCTGCTTCGAGATCTTGTTCAGCCGCTTGTGCAGCTTGTCGATCTCGGACTTGGACGCAATACCAAAGACGTCGTAGATCTGCGAGCGGGTTTCATCGACGCGGGAGCCGATGTCCTTGTATCCCTGCTCGGCGCGCTTGTAGAGATCGCTCTCCTGGACGCGCTCCTGGATACGGGTCGTGCGCTTGCGCACTTCGCGCTCGAGGCGCTGGCGCTGGTGGTCGAAGCGCTCCCGCAGGTCCTGGAGCTGCTCGTCCAGTGACTTCAGCGCGTCGTTGAATCGATCGAACCCGCTCGAACGTGCATGGGCCATGAATGACCTCCTCTGGGGGTGTGAACGGGGCGCACGATAACACAGTGCGTCATGAGGTCAAGCCGGCATCTTTTTCGTGCAATTTTGGTGGGTTGCCGGATGCAACCACAGAGACGCTGCGCGCGATTCAACGCGGCGAGTCGAAGTCCGCGAACTACCAGCGGATCAGCGCCGAGCCCCAGGTGAAGCCGGAGCCGAAGCCGGCCATCGCGATCAGGTCGCCGTCCTTGATCCGGCCCGCCTGGGCGCACTCGTGGAGCAGCATCGGAATCGAGGCCGCGGAGCAGTTCCCGTACTTCTGGATGTTGTTGTAGGTCCGGTCGTCTGGAATGCGCAGCTTCTGCGCGACGAACTGGTTGATGCGCAGATTGGCCTGGTGGAACAGGAACAAATCGACGTCACTCACTTGCGCCTTGTTGTGCGCGAGCGCTTCCTCGATCGCCTCGGGCATGCGCTCGATCGCGTGCTTGAAGACCAGGCGCCCTTCCATGGCCGGGAAGTGCCGGCCCTGATCGAGCATCTCGTGGGTGATCCGGTGCGGCCAGAACGACGAGCCGGGCGCCTCGATCCACAGCTTCTTGGCGTACTTCCCCTCGGCGTGGGTGTGCACGGAGAGAATGCCGCGCTCGGGCTCCGGTGACGGCTCGAGCACGACCGCGCCCGCTCCGTCGCCGAACAGCACCGCGACGTCGCGCCCGCGCGTCGTGAAGTCGAGCGCGGTCGAGTGCACCTCCGCGCCGACGACCAGCACGCGGTCGTACTGACCCGACGCGACGTAGAGCTCGCCGACCTGGAGCGCGTACAGGAATCCGGTGCACTGACAGCGCACGTCCATCGCCGGGCAGCCGGCGATGCCGAGGTGATCCTGCAGGAAGCACGAGATGCCCGGGAAGTCGTGCTGCGGCGAGAGCGAGGCGACGAGAATCGCGTCGACGTCGTCGGCCGTGATGCCCGCGCCCGAGATCGCGATCTTCGCCGCTTCGAAGGCGAGCTCGGCCGGGCCCGTGCCCGCGTCGACGTGGTGGCGCTCGACGATTCCGCTGCGCTGCTGGATCCACTCGTCGCTCGTGTCCATCAGCTTCATCAGGTCGAAGTTCGTGACGACGCGCGGCGGCACGTACATGCCGGTGCCCGCGATCCGAACGCTTCGCATCACCCTCATCTCGTCTCCTCGGCTGCGCTCGGCTTTCGCTCGAAGACCATGCGCTCCGCCGCTTGCAGCATCTCCGGGATTCCGTCGCCGTTCAAGGCGGAGATACAGAGCCCGGCGAAGCGTTTCGCCACGCCTTCGCGCTCCTCGCGCGTGAGCCGGTCTGACTTGTTGAGCAGCAGGAGCTCCGGCTTCTCGGCCAGCCCGAGCTCGGCGAGTATCTCGCGCACGGCTTCGATCTGCTCGCGGATCTGCGGGCTCGCGGCGTCGACCACGTGCAGCAGGATCGTCGCGTCGCGGATCTCTTCGAGCGTGGACTTGAAGCCGGCGACCAGCTCGGGCGGCAGATCGCGGATGAAGCCGACGGTGTCGGTCACGATCACGTCGCGCTCGCGCGGCGTGCGCAGCCGCCGCGCCGACGTGTCGACGGTGGCGAACAGCTTGTCCGCCGCATAGACCTCGCTCTTCGTGAGTCGGTTGAGCAAGGTCGACTTGCCCGCGTTGGTGTAGCCGACGATCGAGAGCACAGGCAGACCCTCGCGGCCGCGCCGCGCGCGCCGGGTCTCTCGCTGCTTCGCGACCTCCTTCAGCCCCTTCTCGAGCAAGCTGATTCGATCGCGCACGCGGCGCCGGTCGACCTCGAGCTTCGTCTCGCCGGGGCCGCGCCCGCCGATTCCGCCCATGAGTCGCGACAGACCCTCGGTCTGTCCCGAGCCGGCGAGCCGCGGCAGCCGGTACTTCAGCTGCGCGAGCTCCACCTGGAGCTTCGCCTCCTTCGTCTTCGCGTTCTGCGCGAAGATGTCGAGGATCAGCTGCGTGCGGTCGACGATGCGCGCCTCGACCAGGTCCGTGATCGCGCGGATCTGTCCCGAAGAGAGATCGCGGTCGAAGAGCACGATCTCGGCGCCGCGCTGCCAGGCGCGAGTCACCAGGTCCTTGATCTTGCCCGGGCCGACCAGATAGCGCGGGTCGGGCTTCGGCCGGCGCTGGCGCAGCACGTCGACGACCGACAGACCGGCGGTGCGCGCGAGCTCGCGCATCTCGTCGCAGCGCTCGTCGGCGTGCGGGTCGTTGCCGATCTGCACGCACACGAGCACCGCGCGCTCGCCGTCGCCGTCGGTGGCGACCCCCTTCTGCGCCTCGCCGAAGCGCGCCTCGAGCTCCTCGATCCACTCGAGAAAGTCGAACTCGATCTGACTCGGGGCGATCGGGTCGTGGCGAGTCACGGTCTCGCCGGCCGGATCCGCCGGCTGCAGCGAGGCGTAGTCGACTTTATCCGGCAGGCCCGAGTCCGAGACCAGCACCGCGGCCATGGCGTCGAGCCGCAAGAGGGTCAGATCGGTGAGGTCGTCGCGGGTGAGTGACTCACCGCGCAGGTGCGTGTGGATGCAGCGCAGGCCGCGAAAGCGACCCGCGCCGGTGCGCACGCGCTTGAAGTCGGGCAGCGTGATCGAGAAGGCGTCGCCGACCATCACGTACTCGACGCGGCCGCTGCGCGCGACGAGCACGCCGACCTGGCGCCCGCAGTCCGCCGAAATCTCCGCGAGCGTGCGCGCGAACTCCTGCGTGATGAGCCGTTCGCGCGGCAGCTTGCGCTTGTACAGATTCGTGAGACGCCGGAGCTGATTCGCCTTCAGCCCGTAAGTCTGGCCGTAGAGCTCGGAGATCGTCGACTCCTCTACGCCACACTGTGCACGAGCGAGGCGCAGCGGTCGAGCAGCGGCAGGATCTTGTCGGCGGACTCCGGCGGCAGACCGAGGACCACGCGCGCGATTCCGGCGTCGCGCGCCTTCGCCAGCTCTGCGGGCTCGGGGCGCATGCCGAAGATCGAGACCTCGAGCGCCGCGGGATCGCGGCCCGCGTCCGAGGCCAGGCGCCGGAACTCGGGCAGCCGCCCGAAGATCTCGTCTCGCCCGTGAATCGGCAGCCAGCCGTCGCCGTACTCGATCGCGCGCGCCGCGCCCTTCGGGAAGCCGCCCCCGACGTGGATCGGCGGGTGCGGCCGCTGCACCGGCTTCGGCCAGCTCATGAGCGGCGCGAAATCGACGAAGCGGCCGTGATACTCGGCCTGCGATCGGGTCCAGATCTGCTTCATCGCGAGCACGCGCTCGCGCATGAGCGGGATGCGGCGCTTGAAGTCGCTGCCGTGGTTGCGCATCTCCTCCGCGTTCCAGCCGGCGCCGATGCCGAACAGGAAGCGCCCGCCGCTGACACGGTCCAACGTCGCGACGCTCTTGGCGGTCTGGATCGGATCGCGCTGCACGACGAGACAGATTCCGGTCGCGAGCTTGATCCGCGAAGTCACCGCGGCGGCCGCGGCCAGCGCGGCGAACGGCTCGAACACGTCGTAGTACATCTTCGGCAGCTCGGGGCCGCCCGGCCAGGGTGACTCGCGCTTGGCCGGAATGTGAGAGTGCTCAGGGAACCAGAGCGACTCGAAGCCGCGCTCTTCCGCCGCTCGCGCGAGCTCGACCGGCGAGATCGAGTCCTGCGTCGGAAAGATCGTCAGGCCGAACTTCATCCGGCCATCTTACGGAAACAGGCGGTACCAGAACCAGCGGCTGCCGCCCTCGAGCGCGAGCGGCGGCAGCGGGACCGCCGCGTCGCCGCGCGAGATGCCGTTGAGCTCGAGCCGGCGCGGGCCCTTCGGGAACGTGTGCGTGTCGAAGGTCAGCCAGAGCTCGCCCGGCTCGAGCACGGCGACGTGCGCGCTGTCGACGGACTTCTTCGGGTCGACCGCGCGCGCGCACGGCTCGAGTTCGCGCGGATCGGCACCCTTGTTGGCCAGTGACTCCGCCTTCGCCGCGAGCACGACGCGGTAGAAGAGCGGGGTCACGCGCGAGCTCTCCGGGCCGACGAGCGCGAGGTCGGCGAAGCTCGCGCTCCAGGGCCCCGCGCCGTCGAAGGTGACTCGCACGACGGTCGTGTCGGGCAGGCCGGGCTGCTCCGCCATCGACAGCAGCGGGATGGGAATCGGCGGAAACACCAACAGCCAGAAGCCCGGATCCCAGTCACACACCGACACGAGCACGTCTGCGCCGGCGCGCGCGGCGGGCGCATCCTGCGCGAAGCCGTGCCCGGTGCGGCCGTTCGAGACTTCGACCTGCTTCGGCGCGAAGACCGGCGCGGCTCCCGAGCCGCTGAGCGTGGTGTAACTCTCGCGCCCGAGCGCGAAGCAACCGCTGAGGGCGAGCGCGAGCATGGCAGCGATCCGGCGCAAGAGCTGACTTCCTCCGGGGGGCCGGGCGCCGTGGATTCTCTGCTACGATCGCGCGCATGTCACTGCCCGGGGCCGAGCTCGGAGCCGCGGCCTCGCCCGAGATCTCGGTTCTCATGCCGGTTCGCGACGCGGAAGCGACGCTTTGCGCCGCGCTCGACTCGACACTGGCCAGTGTCGGCCCGAGCTTCGAGCTGATCTGTGTCGACGACGGCTCGCGCGACGCGACCGCTCGGCTGCTCGCGGAGCGCGCGCGCAGAGACCCGCGCGTGCGCGTGCTGTCGCGGCCGGCGCGCGGCATCGTTCCGGCCCTGAACGACGCGCGGGCCGCGGCGCGCGGCCGACTGCTGGCGCGCATGGACGCCGACGACGAGATGCACCCGGAGCGCCTCGCGCGGCAGGCCGATCTGCTGGACCGCCGCGCCGACGTCGCCCTCGCGGGCTGCCGGATCGAATCGTTCCGCGACGGCGGACTGCGCGACGGCTTCCGGCTGTACACCGAGTGGCTAAACGCGTGCGTCACGCCGGACGAGATCGCGCGCGAGGCGTTCATCGACTGCCCGGTACCGCACCCGACCTGGATGCTGAGGCGCGCGGCCCTCGACCGCGCCGGCGGCTGGCGCGACCTCGACTGGGCCGAGGATCTCGACCTCTTCTATCGGCTGCTCGCCGACGGCGCGCGGGCCGAGAAGGTGCCGCGCATCCTGCACCGCTGGCGCGACCACGACCGCCGGCTCACGCGCCGCGACCCGCGCTACGGGCGACTGGCGCTCGCGCGCGCGAAGGCACACTGGCTGCCGCGGCTGCGGCCGATGTCGGGCGCGGTGTTTCTCGGCAGCGGGCGGACCGCGCGCCGCTACTCTCGCCTGCTGGCTGCAGAGGGGGTCTCGACCCACGCGCTCGTGGCCCCGGTCGAGCCGGCGCCGGCGGCTGGCTGGCTGGGAGTTCCGCTGCTCGGTCCCAGCGCGCTGAAGGCACAGGCCGGCGAATGGCGCGCTGCCGGCCGCGTCCTGCTCGGGGCAGCGGCGCTCCGTGGCGCGCGCGAGCGGATTCGGGGAATCCTCTCGGATCTGGAGCTCAGCGAAGGCCGCGATTTCCTCATGTTGGCTTAGGAGGCGGTGATCGCCCGCCGATCATCGCGGAGTCGGGAGAACGGGAATGGCTCGGGGCGATCTGGCGCTGGTCTTGATGGCGGCGGGAAAGGGCACGCGCATGCGCTCGCGGCTGCCCAAGGTCCTGCACCCCATCTGCGGCCGCCCCATTCTCATGCACGCGCTCGAGCTCGGCCGTGAGCTGGGCGCCAAGCGGCGCGTGGTGATCATCGGCGCCGGCGAGGAGCAGGTCCGCGCGGCGCTCTCTGGCCAGGACGTCGAGCTGGTGCGCCAGACGGAGCAGCGCGGCACGGCGCACGCGGCGCTGCAGGCTCGCGAGGTGCTCGCCGGCCACGACGGCCCGGTGCTCGTGATGAACGGCGACCACCCGCTGTACCGCGCGCGCACGTTCGCGGCCATGCGCGAGAGCTTCGAGCGCACGAAGGCGGACCTCGAGATCCTGGTGACCGAGATGCCGGACCCGAGCGGCTACGGCCGCGTGCTGCGCGAAGGCGGCCGGATCGCCCGGATCGTGGAAGAGGCCGAGTGCTCCGACGCGATGCGGCGCATCGGCGAGGTGAATCTGGGCGCGTATCTCGCGCACGCGCCCCTGCTCTTCGAGCTGCTCGGCCGCGTGCGCGACGACAACGCGAAGGGCGAGTTCTACATCACCGACGTCGTCGAGATCGCGCGCCAGCTCGGCAAGAGCGTCGAGAGCGCGCGCGCCGACGACTGGTGCGAGTCACTCGGCATCAACACCAAGTCCGAGCTCGCGCACGCCGAGAAGCTCATGCGCGCGCGCCTGGTCGACGCGCTGATGAGCGAGGGCGTGACCTTGCTCGACCCGGACACGACCTACGTCGAGGTCGACGTCGAGGTCGGTGAAGACAGCGTGCTCGCGCCGGGAGTCACTCTGCGCAGCGGCACGCGCATCGGCGCGAACTGCCGGATCGATCCCGGCGTGGTGATCGAGGCCTCGACCGTCGGGGACGACGTCTGGATCAAGCCCGGCTGCCTGATCGAGCGCTCGCGCATCGCCGACCGCTGCGAGCTCGGACCCAACGCGCACCTGCGCCCCGGCGCCGACCTGCGCGAGGGCGTGCGGATCGGGAACTACGTCGAGGTGAAGAACTCGGTGCTCGGCGCCGGCACCAAGGCCGATCATCTCGCCTACATCGGGGACGCCGACGTCGGCGAGAAGGTCACCTTCGGCTGCGGCTCGATCGTGGTGAACTACGACGGAGCGAAGAAGACGCGAACCACGGTCGGCGACCGCGCCTTCATCGGCTGCAACTCGAATCTGATCGCGCCGGTGACCATCGAAGCCGACGCGTACGTGGGCGCCGGCTCGACGATCACCAAGACGGTCCCGAGCGGCGCGCTCGGGGTCGCGCGCGCGGAGCAGAGGAACATCGAGGGCTGGCGCAAGCGTCGCTTCAAGGGCGGCGGCCACGACCAGTGACTGCCAATCCGATGAGTCGAAGCAAGTGAGGTAGATGAGACATGTGCGGGATCGTCGGCTACGTCGGACACAGTGACCGCGCCCAGGACGTGATTCTCGACGGCCTGCGCCGCCTCGAGTACCGCGGTTACGACTCGGCCGGCATCGCGGTCCTGGTCGACGGGAAGCTGCGCGTGATGCGCGCGCAGGGCAAGCTCGTGAATCTCGAGGGCGTGCTGCGCGACGTGCCGCTGGCCGGGCCGCTCGGCATCGGCCACACGCGCTGGGCGACTCACGGGAAGCCCTCCGAGCGCAACGCGCACCCGCACGTCGCCGGCACCGTCGCGGTGATCGGAAACGGCATCGTCGAGAACTTCCGCGAGCTGCGCGACGAGCTCGAGCGCGACGGATGCGTGTTCAAGAGCGACACCGACACCGAGATCATCTCGCACCTGGTCTACGAGGCCCGCAAGCGCGGCGCGTCGCTGCTCGAAGCGGTGCGCGCGACGGTCGACCGGCTCGAGGGCTCGTGCGCGATCGCGGTGATCGACGAGTCGGCGCCCGGCGAGATCCTGATCGCGAAGAACGGCGGCAACCCGATCGTGGTC
>JBIOJK010000059.1:0-21304 GCA_044450765.1 Myxococcota bacterium
GCTCTCGCTGTCGCAGATCCTGCAGAAGGAGGTCGGCGACCGGCACGTGCGCGTGAACACCGTGATTCCGACGACGATCGACACGCCGGCGAACCGGGCGGCGATGCCCGGCGCGGACTTCTCGCTGTGGACCCCGCCCGCTGCGATCGCGGAAGTCATTTACTGGCTCTCGGGCGACGCGGGCGCGACCGTGCGCGGCGCGCTGGTTCCCGTGTAGCAGCTAGGAGCCGGCCAGCTTCTCGGCGCGGTCACGCAGGAACGAGTTCGCCAGCGCGTCGACATACTCGTTCCAGCGCGTGCCGTCGTGCGCGCGGATCCAGATCAGCGACACATTCCGGTGTGACTGCGCCAGCTGCCAGAGCGTCTGCACGAGCTCCAGGTTCGCGATCGGCCCCGTCTTGCGCCGCCAGCCGCGGCTCTCCCAGCCGGCGGCCCACTCGTTGATCGTCTTGACGCACAGCTCGCTGTCGGAGTGCACGGTCACACGCGCGTCGTCGGGGAGCGCGCGGTACGCCTCGATCAGCGCGGTCAGCTCCATGCGGTTGTTGGTGGTGGCGGGATCGCTGCCGAAGTTCTCGCTGCGCACGCGGTCGCCCTCGACCCACACGTAGGCCCAGCCGCCGGGACCCGGGTTGCCCTCGCAGGCGCCGTCCGTGAACACGCCGTCCTTCGGGCCCGACGCGAAGCGCGCGAGCACTTCGTCTGGACGGAGCAGTGGGCCGCTGCGCTTCGAACTCATCGGGGCGTTTGGTTTACACTTCCCGCGCGGCGCGCGCACACGGGAGTCCAGAAGATGGCCAAGGAATTCGAGATCACCGCCGAGATGCGGGCGCAGATCGGGCGCGAGTCCCCGCCCTGGGTCCACGAGATCACGACCACCAGCGTGCGCGCCTTCGCGCGCGGCGTGGGCTACACGGATCCGGTCTACTTCGACGTCGACGTGGCGCGCAAGGCCGGCTACCGGAGCCTGCCCGCGCCGCCGACCTATCTCGGCACCCCCGTGTTCATTCCCGGGCGCTCGAGCGACACCTTCAGCGGACCGACGGAGGGCCAGCCTGCCGTGAAGCACGGGCTGCCCGGACTGCTCGACGGGGGCACCGAGACCGAGTATTTCGACCAGATCTGCGCGGGCGACACCCTCGTCGTCGTCAGCAAGGTCGCGGGTCTCGACGTGCGCGAGAGCAAGTCCCTGGGCAAGATGCTGATCACCACCAGTGAGACGACCTACACGAATCAACAGACCGGAAAGCTCGTCGCGCGCCAGCGCGGCCAGGCGATCTTCTACTAGGAGACGGCGATGGCGGTGACCTGGGACGCGATCCGAGAAGGCGACGAGCTGCCGCAGCTCGAGAAGAACCCGGGAGTCACTCAGCTGGTGAAGTACGCCGCCGGCTCGGGCGACTTCAACCCGCTGCACCACGACTACGCCTTCCCGCAGGCGAAGCAGATCGGCTCGATCATCGTCCACGGCCGCTTCAAGTACGCCTCGCTCGGCGAGCTGGTCTCGAACTGGCTCGGTCACAACGGCCGGATCCAGAAGCTCGCCTGTCAGTACCGCGGCATGGACACGCCGAACCAGCCGATCCGCTGCCGCGGCACCGTGAAGCGCAAGTGGGAAGAGGGCGGCAAGAAGCTCGCGCAGCTCGAGATCTGGACCGAGAACGCGAAGGGCGAGCGCACCACCCCGGGCGAAGCGATCGTCGCTTTCTCGTAGCCGGTCCGGCGCGGCCGATGGCTCTCTTCGAGCCGCACCGGCACGAGCCGCTGGTGGACATCCCGTGGGAGGAGGGTCAGGCGCGCTCGGCGATCGAGCGGATCGCCGCCGACACGCACGCCGCATTCACGGAAGAGGGCCTCTGGCCGATCCACCCGATCGACCGCTCGCCGGAGCGCGCGGAGGTCCTGAAGCCCCTGTACTACGGCGCGGCGGGAGTCATCTGGACCTTGCACCGCCTCCAGCGCGCCGGCCTCGCGGAGCTTCGGCACGACTATCTCCCGGCGGTGCGCGGCCTCCTCGAAGCGCACCGCGCAGACTCACTCCGCCTGACGGGCGCGCCCATTCTCGGTTACCCGGTCGGAGACGCGGGGATCCTCCTGCTGCACTGGACGCTTGCGCCGGCCGATGCGCTGGCGAGCGAGCTCCACGCAGCGATCGAGGCGAACGCGAGTCACCCCTCGCTCGGGTTCTGCTGGGGCGCGCCCGGCGGCATGCTCGCCGCGCTCTTCATGTTCGAGCGGACCGGTGGCGCTCGCTGGAAGGCGCTCTTTCTGCGCATCTTCGAGGAGCTGTGGAGAAGCTGGGACTACGACGAGTCGCTTGGCTGTCACCTCTGGACGCAGGACCTCTACGGCGTTCGCGAGCAGCGGCTCGGCGGCCTGCACGGCTTTGCGGCGACTGTCTCGTGCATGTTGCGGGGTCGCGCGCTGCTGGGAGCCGATCGCCTCGCGGAGCTCGAGCTGCGGGCCCGCCAGGCGCTGCGAGTCACTGCGCGACGCGAGGGCCGCTACGCGAACTGGCCGCTGGCCGCCGACGAGACGCCGAGCGCCGAGCCGGCGCCGCTGCGGGTGCAGCACTGCATCGGCGCGCCGGGCATCGTGAACTGTCTGGCCTCGTTGCCCAGTGAGCCCGAGACCGACGCACTGCTGCTCGCCGCCGGCGAGCTCACCTGGCTCGCGGGTCCGCTCGTGAAGCTACCGGGCCTGTGTCACGGCTCGCCCGGGAGCGGCTACGCTTTTCTCAAGCTCTTCGCGCGCACCGGCGACGACGAGTGGCTCGCGCGCGCGCGCCGCTTCGCGATGCACGCCATCGGGCGCGCGGAGCGCGGCGTCGCGGAGCACGGGCAACGCAAGTTCTCGCTGTGGACCGGCGACCTGGGCCTGGCCGCCTTTCTGTGCGACTGCCTGCGTGCGAGCAGCGAGGTCCCGACCCTGGACGTCTTCTGAAAGCGAGTCACTCGCCGCGCGCGCGCCGACGTCTCAGCACTTCGTAGACCGCGAGCGCGACGCAGGTCGAGAGATTCAGCGAGCGCAGCTGCGGGTCGGCCATCGGAAAGCCGACCAGCCGATCGCGCCAGCGCGCGCGGATGTCCTGCGGCAGCCCCGTGCTCTCGCGACCGAAGACGAGCACCGAGCGCTGCGCCGGCGGCGCATCCCAGAACGGCCGCTCGCTCTCCGCCGAGAAGAAGCACGGCTCGCCCAGATCGGGCAGTGACTTCTCGAGAGTCTCCCAGTCCGGCCAGACCCGCGGAGCGACGCGCGGCCAGTAGTCCAGACCCGCGCGGCGCACAGGTCGCGCGGCGAGTGAAAAGCCGAGCGGCTCGACCAGGTGGAGCTGTGCGCCGGCCGCGAGACAGGTGCGCCCGACGTTCCCCGTGTTCCAGGGGATCTCCGGCGAGACGAGGACGACGTGGAGGTCCTCGCGGGTCGCGAACGTCTGGCCGCGCATGCGCGCGACGATCGCACGGCCGGCTACTCTGCGCACGGGAGGCGACGGACATCTCGACCCCCGAGCAGACACGTTCGCGTGTAGCCCAGCTCGCGCGCGAGCACGGCATCGCGCGGCTGGGCGTGGCGCGCGTCGAGCGCTACCCCGAGCTCGCGCGCGTGCGCGAATGGCTCGCGCGCGGGTACGCCGGCGAGATGCACTACATCGCGCGGCGGCTCGCCGAGCGCGAAGACCCGACTCGACTCCTCTCGGGGGCGCGCTCCGTCCTGGTCGCCGCGATTCCGTACGACACCGGCGAGGCCGACTCGCGCGCGCCGCGCGCGCCCGGAAGCGGCTGGGTCTCGCGCTACGCTTGGGGCGACGACTACCACGAAGTGGTCGGCGCGCGGCTCGACGCGCTGGTCGAGTCACTCGCCCGCGATTTCCCCGGCGCCGCCTTTCGCCGCTACGTCGACACGGGCCCGGTGCCCGAGCGGATGCTGGCGGAGATCGCCGGGGTCGGCTGGATCGGCAAGAACGCCTGCCTGATCGACCCGGAGCTCGGCTCTTACCTGTTTCTGGGCGTCGTGCTCAGCGACCTCGAGATCGCGCCGGACGCGCGCGCGCTCGATCACTGCGGCACCTGCCGCGCCTGTCTCGACGCGTGCCCGACCGACGCGTTTCCAGAGCCGGGTGTGCTGGACGCCCGGCGCTGCATCTCGTATCTGACGATCGAGAAGCGCGGCGAGATCCCGGGCGCGCTCCGGCCCGGGATCGGCGCGCACGTCTTCGGCTGCGACGTCTGCCAGGAGGTCTGCCCCTGGAATCAGCGCCGCGCGCGGCCCGCGGCAGGCGCTCCCGCCTTCGCGCCGCGCCGCGAGTGGCACGCGCCGGATCTCGCCGAGCTGCTCGGTCTCGACGACGACTCACTCCGCGCGCGCCTGCGCCACTCGGCGATCGCGCGGGCGAAGCTCCCGGGGCTGCGCCGCAACGCGCTGCTGGCCGCCGGGAACCTCGCCGACCCGGCGCTCCTGCCAGCCGTCGAGCGCTTCCTCGACTCGCCCGACGAGTCACTCGCCGACGCGGCGCGCTGGGCGCGCGCTCGGATCAGCGCGCCGTCGCGATCAGCCGAGCCGGAAAGTCGGACATGAGACCGTCGACGCCCAGCGCGAGGAGCCGGCGCATCTCGCCGGGCTCGTTGATCGTCCAGACGTGGACGAAGAGACCCAGCGCGTGCGCGGAGGCGACGAAGGCGTCGGTCACGAGCGGCCGGCCGAGCGCGTGAGTCGGCACCTGCAGCGCGTGACCGCGCGGCCGGAAGCTCGCGATCCGGCCGTCCGCGCCCGCGCGCACGAACTCCACGACGTCCGCGAGTGACGAGCCGAGCGCGGTGCCCGGGTCGAGCGCGCGCAGCGCGGCGAGAATCGCCTCGTCCTCGGCCGCGAGCAGCACTCGTCGCTCGGCGCCGGCGCGGCGGACCGCGCGCACGACCTCCGCCGCGATCGGCGGCTCCGCCTGCTTCACTTCCAGATTCAGCCGCGCGGCCGGGTACGCGGCGAGCACCTCGCCGAGGCGCGGGATCCGCACTCCGGTGCCGCGGTACGGAAACGAGCGGCCGCCGTCGGGGCTGAAGCGGAAGCCGGCGTCGATCTTCTCGAGCTCGGCGAAGCGCCGCTCGCGCAGCGGACCGACCGCATTCGTGGTGCGCTCGAGCGTGTCGTCGTGGTGGATGACGAGCTCGCCGTCCGCCGTCGCGTGACAGTCCAGCTCGAGATACGCGACGCCCTGGGCGAGCGCGCGCTCGAACGCCACGAGCGTGTTCTCGGGCGCCTCGCCGCTCGCGCCGCGGTGGGCGAAAAGCTGCGGGCGCGGAATGTCGAAATAGGGATGCACGCGCACACGCTACGGGGCGCGCTGCCGAGTTGACAAGCGCGCCGGCTCCGCGAGCCTCCGCGCGGAGCCATCATGAGCGTTCTGACCCGCGACGTGATCCTTCGCGAGCTGGCGAGCGGACGCCTGCGGCTCGAGCCGTTCTCACTCGACCAGGTCGGCGCCGCGTCGATCGACCTCCACCTGGGCGGCGAGCTGCGGGTGCCGATCGAGAGCGCGAACGGCCCGATCGACGTCACCGACGACGCTTCGCCCGAGGCGATCACGCGCGTGATCGCGTTCGAGAAGCCGTACGTGCTCGCGCCCGGCTACACCGTGCACGGCATCACGCGCGAGCGCCTCTTCCTGCCGCCTGACCTGTGCGCGTGGATCGAAGGCCGCAGCCGGATCGCGCGGCTGGGCCTCACCGTGCACGTGAGCTCCGGCTTCGTGCAGCCGGGAGCAGCGAATCACCAGGTGCTCGAGATGAGCAACGTCTCAGGTCGGCCGCTCGCGATTCACCCGGGCATCCGCATCTGCCAGATCGTGCTGCAGCGCACGGAGGGAACGGCGGTCTACCGCGGCAAGTTCGCGGACCAGGACTCACCGTGAGAGCCGTCGCGCAGCGCGTCCGCAGCGCGCGCGTCACGGTCGCAGGCGAGATCGCCGCGGAGATGTCCGCAGGCCTGCTCGCGCTCGTCGGCGTCGCGCGCGGCGACGGCGAAGACGACGCGCGCGCGCTCGCGGAGAAGCTCGTGCACCTGCGCGTCTTCGACGACGCGGACGGCGTGATGAACCGCGCGCTCGCCGACACCGGCGGCGCGCTCGGCGTGGTGTCCCAGTTCACTCTGCTCGGTGACTGCCGCAAGGGTCGCCGCCCGAGCTACGCGGAAGCCGCCGCGCCCGAGGAAGCCGAGAGGCTGCTCGGCGCGCTGGTCGCGCACGCGCGCTCGCTCGGCGTCACCGTGGTCACGGGCCGCTTCCGCGCCGAGATGGAAGTCGAGCTCGCAAATCAGGGCCCGGTGACCTTGCTCCTCGACACGCGCCGGCTTTTTTAGTTTATTCCGCGGCATGGAACGCAGGGGGGTATCGCACAGTCTCGTGTTCCGTCTGCTCGCCGCGGCGCTCGTGTGCGCGGCAATCGCGGGCGCTCCGGTCGCCGCGCGCGCCGACGAGGCGCCCGAGCGGAACATCATGCTTCACTACGGCCTGGGCTTGGGCGCCGTGCTCTGCACGCTGGTCTACGGGCCCGTGAAGGTCGTCTACGCGACGCTCGGCTCGATCACCGGCGGACTCGCGTATCTGCTGACCGGCGGGCGCCTCGACGTGCCGCGCGAGATCATTCAGCCCGCGATCCGCGGCGACTACGTGGTCACGCCCGAGCACCTGACGTTCAATCAGCCGCTGCAGTTCGTGGGCAAGGAGCGCGCGCTCGACAAATCGTCGTCCGAGGGTGGCAACTACGAGTGAGTGACTCCTGAGGTGGCGCGGTTTGCTCTGCTCGCGGCGCTCGTCGCGGCGCTCGCGTGCGGCCAGAAACCGGCACCGGTGAGCGACGCAGCCCCGGACTTCGAGCTCCCGCTGGTCGGCGGCGGCAATGTCTCACTGACATCGCTCCGCGGCCAGACCGTGCTGATCGACTTCTGGGCCACCTGGTGTCCGCCCTGTCTCGCCGAGGTTCCCGAGCTGAACGCCGTGTCGCACGACACGACCGGCGCGCGCGTGCTCGCCATCTCCGTCGACAATCTCACTCTCGACGCGCTCGGCGACTGGCTCAAGGAGCGCGACGTGACCTATCCGGTCGCGCTCGGCGACACGGATCTGGCGGGCCTCTACGGCGCCGACGCCTTTCCGTTCCACGTCGTGCTCGGGCCCGACGGCAAGGTGCTCGAGCGCCTCGAGTCCGGCTTCCACGACCGCGAGCAGCTGCGCGCGGTACTCGCGCGCCACGCAGCACGCTAGCTCAAGACCGCGCCCGAGCGCGTCGATCCGCTCGACAAGCTTCCCTGTGCGCGGAGCCCGTGACCGATATGAAACCCGAGGACATCGAGCAGCGCTTCACGAAGGGCCAGACCATCGTGGAGCGCGGCTCTCGCGAGCGCGTCCTATACGTGGTTCGCAGCGGAAACGTCCTGGTGCACGTCGCCGAGGGTCAAGCCCCGTACCTGCTCGGGCCCGGCGACATGTTCGGCGAAGCGCCCGCGATCCTCGGCCGCGCCTCGCCCGTGCGCGCCGAGGCCGAGGGTGACACGAGTGTGCTGGCGCTCGACGTGTCGCTCTTGAACGTCCTGGTGCGCGAGAACGCCGAGTTCTCGTTCCGCCTGATCCAAGCGCTCGCCGAGCGCGTCGGCGCCGCACGCGAGGAGGCGTCGGCCGAGGCGCTCCCGCTCGAGCCCGAGCCGCCGCGCGCCGCTGCGCGCCAGGATGCCCGCACGCTGGCCGCGCTCGCGCGCGCGATCCTCGCGCGCCGCATCCCCGGTGAGGTGCCGACGCCAGTGCGCGGCCGGCTCATGGATCTGGCCGCGGCGTCGCACCTTCCGATCCGGCAGGCCTATCTGTGTCTGCAGGAGTTGCTCGACCGGAGACTCGTGGGGCTGGTCGACGATCAGCTCACGGTGCTCGAGCCGGACGAGCTCGCGTCAGTCGCGCAGAAGCCTTCGTAGAGCGCAGTCGCGCTTCGGCTTGCCTCCTCTCGGAGCGCAGGGTAGAAGTGCCCGATGCGTCGCCTCGGAGCGCTCCTCGCCGCGAGCGCGTTGGTTCTCGCCGCGGCGGCGCGCGCCGACGAGCCGGCGCCCACCAAGCCTCCGCCGCCCGCTGAGCCGGCGCCGGCCGCGAACCTTCCGGAGCTGCAGTTCGTCGTCGACGGCGACGTCGTGACCTACGACAACGAGCGCGATCTCTACGAGGCGACCGGCAACGTGAAGATCACCCAGCCCGACGGGCGCGTGCTCACCTCGGACTGGGCGTTGTTCAACGGCACGACGCGCACGGGCGTCGCGTCGGGGAACGTCGTGATCGTCGACGCGCAGAGCACGACGCACGCGCAGTTCGCCGTCGTCGACTTCGTGTCCACGGTCTCGATCGCGATGCGCGGCACGATGGACAATCCGGAGCCGAGCATGTCGATCATCGGCGACGTGATCGAGCGCACCGGCGTCGACACGTTCAAGGTCGACCGCGGCACCTTCTCGTCGTGTCACTGCCCGCCCGAAACGGAGCGGCGCCCGTGGGAGCTCCAGGCGAAGGACGCGAGCGGCGAGCTCGGCGGCTACGCCACGGCACACGATGTCTGGTTCAAAGTGCTCGGTGTTCCGCTGATTTACACGCCATGGCTCTTGTATCCCGTCAAGACGGAGAAACAGACCGGCTTCCTGATGCCGATGTTCGTCCAGTCGAGCCGCAACGGAACTCTGATCGGACTGCCGTTCTTCTGGTCCCTGACCGACAGCGTGAACGTGACGATCATGCCGGAGTGGGTGAGCCGGCGCGGATTCGCGACCACGACGATCACGGACTACGTGAACGGCGAGGACGGAAAGGGGCACGGCGGCTTCTCGATCTTGCCGAGCGATCGCGAGGTCGCGACCAGCGACGTCGAGTTCTTCAGCGACAACCGCTGGGCGTACTGGCTCCGCCACCAGCAGTCACTCGCGCCCGGCGTCTCGTTCGGCATCGACCTGAACCAGCTCAGCGACAACAGCATGGTGTTCGACTTCCCGCTGCTCCTGGGCCGCGACATGCAGCACCAGCGCATGGTCGAGTCCGCCGGCTGGATCGGCGCCGCGGGCGACGGGCTCTACGGCAGCGCGCTGATCTCGTTCAACAACGACCTGGAGAGTCCGAACGATCTCGATCGCGACGGACTCTTCCTGCAGCGGATCCCGGATCTGCATGCGTCGGCGCTGCAGCGCCCGCTGTTCAATCTGCCGGTGCTGGGGTCGATCTTCACGCGCTTCACCAACTTCATGCAGCTCTCGCCGAAGCGCACCCTGTTCGGCATCGCGCCCATCCACGGTCAGTTCTTCGACACGGGCATCGACGGCCGCTTCACCGCGGGCGAGCCGAATGCGAAGAACCAGTTCAGCTCGACCGGCGACCCCAACCTCGACGACGCGAACAATCCGAACCACACGACGACCACCGAGGGCGACGGCGTCTTCGAGGAAGGCGAGCTGCTCGCAGACTCGGGCCAGCGACTCGACTTCTTCCCGAAGCTGTCACTGCCGATGCAGGTGGGCTTCGTGAACGCGCTCATGGAAGGCGGCGCGCGCGAGACAGTGTATTTCCCGAGCCAGGAGGCGACGGCCGCGCGCACGCTCTGGACCGTGCGCGGCGACGCGCGGGCGCCGTTCGCGCGAACCTTCGCACTCGGCACGCTGCCGCTCGAGCACATCGTCGAGCCGCGCATCGCTTTCGCCGCGACGTTCACGCCCAATCAGACCGACAACCCGCTGTTCATTCCCGAGCCCGCGCGCGTCGAGCCGCGCCTGATCGACGGAGACATCCGGCTGATCACCGAGGACCCGAGTGACCGCGTGCCCGACGCGCGCCTGCTGCAGCTCCAGGTCTCGAACCGCCTCTACGGGCCCGGCCGCAAGGACGGCGAGCCGGCGCGGCTCTACGGCGACCTGCGCTTCGGCACCGACTACGACTGGATCCAGAACGCGTTCACGCGCGTGTTCGCGCTCGCGGACTTCGACCCGTCGCGCGAGATCAGCATCGGCCTCGACGGAGGTTGGGCTCCGCAGGATCACCGGCTGCAGGACATGCGCGGGACCGTGTCGTGGCAGACCGCGATCGGCAACGTGATCCGCTTCGGCTATCGCTACAACCGCAATCCGAATCCGGTGTACGGCTTCCTCGCGCGCGGCAGTGAGTACGAGGCTCCGTCGAACCCGGGCCAGACCATCAACCAGATCGATCTCTCTTCGTACATCGTCGCCACGAGCTACCTCGAGTTGTTCGCCGACGGCTTCAAGTCTCTCGAAAAGCACGGTGGCGAGGGCGGCCGCGTCGGCACGCTCGTGATCTCGACGTGCAAGTGCTGGGACCTGATGCTCTCGCTCGAGCGGTCCGCGCGCGTGAACGACACGCGCGTCAGCTTCCAGTTCCGGCTCACCGGGCTCGGCGAGAGCTCGCGCGGGAAGGAATACGACCGCCACCACGAGGGCCTGGACATCTACTGAGGCGCCGGCGTTGACTGCGCGCGGACGCTGTGAGAAATTCCCGCGCCATGAAGGCGGTGGCGCCATGGTCCGTCCGGACCTCGAGAGCTTCAGACAGCTGGCTCTTCGCTCGCGCGCCGTCCCGCTCGTCCGCGAGGTCGTAGCCGACCTCGACACCGCGCTCGCGGTCTTCCTGAAGGTGGACGACCGCCGCCACGCGTTCCTGTTCGAATCGAACGAAGGCGGCGAGCACTGGGGGCGCTACAGCATCATCGGGCTCGGCGCGCGCGCGATCTTCCGGGCGCGCGCGGGCGAAGTCGAGATCGAGCGCGGCGGCGAGCGCACCCGACACCGATTGGCGTCGGACCGCAGCGAGGACCCGCTCGACCTGCTGCGCCGCACGCTCGCCGAGCTGCGCCCCGCGCCGCTCCCCGATCTGCCGCGCTTCGCCGGCGGCGCGGTCGGCTACGTCTCGTACGACTGGGTGCGCTACGTGGAGCGCCTGCCCGAGACGAATCCCGATCCGCTCGGGCTGCCCGACTGCTGGTTCGTGTTCCCCGAGACGGTGCTGGTGCACGACCGCACGCGCGAGCGACTCACGATCATTCACGACGTCGAGCTGCGCGCGGGCGAAGCGGTCGACGCCGCCTACGAGCGCGGTCGGCGCGCGCTCGAGCGCATCGAGGCGATGCTGGCCGCGCCGGCGCCGCGCCCCGCCGCGACCTCCGCAAACCCCTCGCCGCTGGCACCGGTCTCCAACGTCTCGCGCGAGCGCTTCGTCGAGATGGTGAAGCGCTGCAAGGAGTACATCCACGCGGGCGACATCTTCCAAGTCGTGCCGTCCCAGCGACTCACTCTGGTGCAGCGCTGCGATCCGCTCTCGATCTACCGCGAGCTGCGGCTGCTGAATCCCTCGCCGTACCTCTTCTTCATGCGCTGCGGCGACCACGTCGTGCTCGGCTCGTCCCCCGAGATTCACGTTCGGCTCACCGACGGCGTGATCGAGCTGCGCCCGCTCGCGGGTACCGCCCCGCGCGGCGCCACGCCGGAGCAGGACAAGGAGATCGAGAAGCAGCTGCTCGCCGATCCCAAGGAGCTCGCGGAGCACGTGATGCTCGTCGATCTCGGGCGCAACGACGTCGGCCGCGTGGCGGAGATCGGCTCGGTGGTGGTCGACGAGTTCGAGGTCGTCGAGCGCTACTCGCACGTCATGCACATCGTCTCGAACGTGCGCGGCAAGATCCGCGCGGACAAGGATGCGGTGGACTTGCTGCGCGCGACCTTCCCGGCGGGAACCGTCTCCGGCGCGCCGAAGGTGCGCGCGATGCAGGTCATCGAGGAGGTCGAGCCGGAGCGGCGCGGTCTCTATGCGGGCTGCGTCGGCTACTTCGACTACAACGGCAACATGGACACGTGCATCGCGCTGCGCACGCTGCTCGTGAAGGACGGAAAGCTGTTCGTGCAGGCGGGCGGCGGGATCGTCGCGGACTCCGATCCGGACAAGGAGTTCCAGGAGACACTGCACAAGGCGGGAGCACTCTTGCGCGCGATCGCGCTTGCCGGGGGCGAGCCTTGAAGCTGCTGGTGATCGACAACTACGACTCGTTCACTTACAACCTCGTGCAGTATCTCGGCGAGCTCGGCGCCAGCTCCGACGTCGTGCGCAACGACGCGATCTCGGTCGACGAGGTCGAGCGCCGCGGCGCCGAGGCGATCGTGATCTCGCCGGGGCCGTGCACGCCCGCGGAGGCGGGGATCAGCGTCGAGACGATCCTGCGCTACGCGGGGCGGCTGCCGATCCTGGGTGTCTGTCTCGGCCATCAAGCGCTGGGAGCCGCGTACGGCGGACGCGTCGTGCACGCGAAGACCCTCATGCACGGCAAGACGTCGCTGATCCGGCACGTGGGAACGGACGTCTTCGCGGGATTGCCGAACCCCTTCGAAGCCACCCGCTACCACTCACTCGCGGTGTCTCGCGACGGACTGCCGAGCTCGCTCGCGGTCACGGCCGAGACCGACGACGGCGAGATCATGGGCCTGCGGCACCGCGATCACCCCGTCTTCGGCGTCCAGTTTCACCCGGAGTCGATCCTGACGGTGCACGGGAAGGCGCTGCTCGCGAACTTCCTGCGATTGGCGCGCGGAGATCGCGCGCGCGCGGGGTGATGCGCGCGGCACGCGCGCCCGCGGCCGCGGGCGAGCGCTTCTCGCGCGACGAGACGCGCGCGCTGGTGCAGGCGATCGTCTCGCACGGCGCCAGCGACGTCGAGATCGCGGCCTGGCTCACGGCGCTGCGCGTGCGCGGCGAGACACTCGACGAAGTCGTCGGCGCGGCGACCGCTCTGCGCGAGCTGGCGCTCGCGCTGCCGGCCGCGCCGCCCGGGGCGATCGACACCTGCGGCACGGGCGGCGACGGCGCGGGCACCTTCAACATCTCGACCCTGGCGGCGCTGGTCGTGGCGGGAGCCGGCGTGCCGGTCGCGAAGCACGGAAACCGCGCCGCGTCGAGCCGCTGCGGGAGCGCCGAGTTACTCGAGGCGCTGGGCGTGCGGATCGAGGTCGAGCCCGCGCAGATGGCGCGCGCCGTGCGCGAGGTCGGCTTCGGCTTCCTCTACGCGCGCGCGTGTCACCCCGCGATGGCCCGGATCGCGCCGATCCGGGCCGCACTCGGCTTCCGCACGCTGTTCAACCGGCTCGGTCCGCTGACCAACCCGATGCGGGTCCGCCGCCAGCTCGTCGGCGTGGCGGAGGCCGGATTGCTCGAGCCGACCGCGGCCGCGCTCGTCGACCTCGGCAGCGAGCGCGTCTGGGTCGTGCACTCGGAGGACGGACTCGACGAGATCTCGCTCGCGGCGACGACTCACGTGCTCGTGCGCAGCGGCGGGCGCGCGGAGCGCTTCGAGATCGCGCCGGGCGAATTCTTTCCGCGTGTCGATACGGCCCAGCTCGCGGGCGGAGACGCGGCGCAGAACGCGCGCATCGCCGAGCGCGTGCTCGCGAACGAGCTCGGGCCGCAGCGCGACGTCGTGCTCTTGAACGCGGCCGCGGCGCTCTGCGTCGCCGAACGCGCGCCGTCGCTCTCCGACGCGGTGAAGCTCGCGGCGCAGAGTCTCGAGAGCGGGCGCGCGCGCGCCGTCCTCGCGCGCCTGGTCGCCTTCACCCGAGGCGACCCGTGAGTGTGCTGGAGCGCATCCTCGCGGTGAAGCGGGCCGAAGTCGCGGAGCTGCGCCGGGCGCCCGGCGAAGCCGAGCTGGCGGCTCGCGCCGCTCGGGCCGATGCGCCGCGCGGCTTCCTGCGCGCGCTGCGCAGCGGGCCCGCACCGCGTGTGATCGCGGAGTTCAAGCGCGCGTCACCGTCGCGCGGCGCGATCCACCCGGGCGCCGACGCGGCGGAGGTCGCGCGCAGCTACGAGGGCGCGGGCGCTGCCGCGCTGTCGGTGCTGACCGACCGCGAGTTCTTCGGCGGGAGCCTCGACGACTTGCGGCGCGCGCGCGCGGCGTGTCGCATTCCGGTGTTGCGGAAGGACTTCACGGTCGATCCGCTGCAGCTCCTGGAAGCGCGCGCGGCGGGCGCGGACGCCGCGCTGCTGATCGTCGCGGCGCTCGACGACGTGCGGCTGCGCGAGCTGCTCGCCTGCGCGGCGGAGCTCCGCCTCGACGCGTTGGTGGAGGTGCACGACGCGCCGGAGCTCGAGCGCGCGCTGCGCTGTGACTGCCAGATCGTCGGGATCAACAACCGCGATCTGCGCGACTTCAAGACCGACGTCGGAGTGACTCGCGCGCTGCTTCCGCGCGCCGCAGGGCGCGTCGTCGTCTCCGAGAGCGGGCTGGATTCGGCAGCGCTGCTGCGCGCGCTCCAGGCCGAGGGCGCGTCGGCCTTCCTGGTCGGCGAGGCGCTGATGCGCGAGGCCGACCCCGGCGCAGCGCTGCGCCGCCTGCGAGGTGTCGAGTGACTCTGGTGAAGATCTGCGGCCTGACGAACCTCGCCGACGCTGAGGCGGCGCTGGAGGCCGGCGCCGACGCCCTCGGCATCAACTTCGTGCCGGACTCTCCGCGGCGCGCGGAGCTGGGCGCCGCGCGTGAGATCAGCGCCCTGGCCGCCGGCCGCGCGGTGCGGGTCGGGGTCTTTCGCGACGCGCCGCGCGCGCAGGTGGAGCGGATCGCGGCCGAGGTTCGGCTCGACGTCGTGCAGCTGCACGGGAGTGAGTCGCCGGAGTACGCCGCGTCGCTCTCGTTCCCGGTGCTGAAGGTGCTGCCGGGAGACGCGCAGCTCGAGGCGGCTGCCGCGCGCTATCCGGGCCTGGAGCTCCTGCTCGACCACGCTTCGGGTGGCGGCAGCGGCACGACCTGGGACTTCTCTCTCGCCCGCGCGCTCGGCGGCCGGGGCAGGCGCGTCTGGATCGCCGGGGGGCTCGGCCCCGAGAACGTCGCGGACGCCGTTCGCGCGGCGTCACCGTACGGTGTAGATGCCTCCTCGAGCCTCGAGTCGGCGCCGGGCCGCAAGGACCGCGCGAAGCTCGCGGCGTTCGTCGCCGCCGTGCGCTCCACTGCCCCGCGCGGCTCCCGCCCCGATCCGGCCGGCCGCTTCGGCCGCTTCGGCGGCCGCTACGTACCGGAGACACTCGTGCCGGCCGTCGAGGAGCTGGCGAGCACGTGGGAGATCCTGCGCGCGGACCCGTCGTTCTGGAGCGAGCTCGCACTGGAGCGCGGCGCCTATGCGGGTCGCCCCACGCCGCTCTACTTCGCCGCGCGCGCGAGCGCGGAGCTCGGGCTGCGCGTGTATCTCAAGCGCGAGGACCTCGCGCACACCGGATCACACAAGATCAACAACGCGATCGGTCAGGCGCTGATCGCGCGCCGCATGGGCAAGCGGCGCGTGATCGCGGAGACCGGGGCGGGACAGCACGGGGTCGCTTCGGCGACGGCGTGCGCGCGCTACGGCCTCGAGTGCGAGGTGTACATGGGCGAGGAAGACACTCGCCGCCAGGCGCTGAACGTCTTCCGCATGGAGCTGCTCGGCGCCCAGGTGCACGCAGTGAAATCGGGCAGCCGCACGCTGAAGGACGCGATGAACGAAGCGCTGCGCGACTGGGCCACCAACGTGCGCTCGACTTACTACTTGATCGGCTCCACCGCGGGGCCGCACCCGTACCCGATGCTGGTGCGCGACCTGCAGTCCGTGATTGGCGAGGAGGTTCGGACGCAGATCCTGGCCGCGGAGGGCCGGCTGCCGGATCTGCTCCTCGCCTGCGTCGGCGGCGGCAGCAACGCGCTCGGACTGTTCGCGCCCTTCTACGACGACACCAAGGTGCGTATGGTCGGCGCCGAGGCGGGCGGGGAGGGCGTCGGCGTCGGCCCGCACGGGGCCGCGCTCTCGGCCGGAACGCCCGGCGCGCTCCACGGCAGCTTCTCGTACGTGCTGCAGGACGACGAGGGACAGATTTTCGAGGCGCACTCGATCTCGGCCGGCCTCGACTATCCCGGAGTCGGGCCCGAACACTCCTTCTTCAAGGACAGCGGCCGCGCCGAGTACGTGCCGGTCACCGATCGCGAGGCGCTCGACGCGTTCGTCTGGCTGTCGCGCAGCGAGGGAATCATTCCCGCCTTCGAGTCCTCTCACGCCGTCGCCGAGCTGCGGCGCCGCGCGCCGAGTCTGCCGCGCGGTGCGGTCGTCGTGCTGAATCTGTCCGGCCGCGGCGACAAGGACGCAGCCGAAGCGAAGTCACTGCTCGCGCGGGCGGGGAAGGCGTGAACCGCATCGATCGCGCCTTCGAGGTCGCGCGGGCCGAGAAGCGCGCGGCGCTGATCGTGTTCGTGACCGCCGGGGATCCCGATCTCGAGACGACCGCGGAGCTCGTGCCGGAGCTGGCCGCCGCCGGCGCGGATCTGGTGGAGCTCGGCATCCCGCACAGTGACCCGATCGGCGAGGGCCCGACGATCCAGGCCGCCTCTCAGCGTTCGCTCGCGCACCACACGACTCTCGCGCAGATCCTCGCTCTGGTGCGCCGCGTGCGCGCGGTCTGCGACGTGCCGCTGGTGCTGATGGGGTATCTGAACAACGTTCTCGCGCACGGCGAGGAGCGCGTGGCGAAGGACGCGGCGGCTGCCGGCGCCGACGGCCTGATTCTGCCCGACACGCCGTTCGAGGAGAGCGAGACACTCGCGCGCGCGTGCACGGAGTCCGGCGTGCACCGGGTGTTGCTGGTGGCGCCGACGAGCACCCCGGCGCGGGTGGTGCGGATCGCCGCCGCGAGCCGGGGTTTCGTCTACTGCGTGTCGGTCACCGGAGTCACCGGCTCGCGGCAGGCTCTTCCCGTCGATCTCGCGCAGCTGGTCGGGCGCATCCGGCGAGTCACTTCCACGCCGGTCTGTGTCGGGTTCGGGGTCTCGACGGCCGAGCAGGCGGCCGCGGTCGCGGGCCTCGCGGACGGTGTCATCGTCGGAAGCGCGCTCGTCTCGCGGATCGGCGCCGCGAAGGGCCGCGACGACGCCGTCCGCTCCGCGTGCGCCTTCGTCGCGGAGCTCTCGCGCGCCGTTCGCGCCGTCCGCAAGCCCTAGACGGATGAGCGGCTTCAGCCCGGCCGGGACGCGAGTCTCGCTCGTCGGAGCCAGCTCTCGTACAGCTCGCGCACCTGCTTCTCGGTGACCTGCCAGGCCCCAGAGTTGTCGATCACCACGTCCGCCATCGCTCGCTTCTCCTCGATCGAGAGCTGCGCGGCGATGCGCGCGCGCGCGTCCTCCGCTGACAGGCGATCGCGCGCGATCACGCGCTCGAGCTGCTGCGCTTCGGTCGCGTAGACCACCGCGACGAGATCGAACGGCAAGATCGCGCCGGTGCCGACGCCGGCCTTCCTGCCCTCGAGCAGAAGGGGGATGTCCGCGACGATCACCGCGACCCCGCGCGCGCGGTGCGACGCGGCGCGGCGCTGGTGCTCTGCCGTGACGAGCGGGTGAATCAGCAGGTTCAAGCGCAGGCGCGCGTCGCGGTCCTCGAACACGAGCTTGCCGAGCTTCGCCCGATCGAGCTCGCCGGCCGGAGTGAGATACTGCGCGCCGAACGCCTCGACGATCGCCCGCAGAGCCGGACCGCCGGGCGCCTGCAGCTCGCGCACGATCTTGTCCGAGCAGTCGACCGCCGCGCCGAGTCGCTCGAGCAGATCGGCGACCTTCGACTTTCCGGTGCCGATGCCGCCCGTGAGACCGACCAACAGCGATCCGGATCCCGCCACGGCGCCCGAGTCTAAAGCATCGTTTCACAAAGGAGAACGCGGTATAGTCGCGCCCGCTTTGAGCGACCCCGACGAAATCGAGAAGACGCTCTCGCGGCTGCGCGACGAGATCGACGCGATCGACTCGCGCATTCTCGAGCTCTTGAATCAGCGCACTGCGCGCACCAACGAGATCGGAAGGCACAAGGCGACGGGCGGCGCGACGCCGTTCGTGCCCGGCCGCGAGCTCGAGATCTTCGAGCGGCTCGAGCGCGAGGCGCTGGGTCCCTTCCCGAAGACCGCCATCCGCAAGGTCTTTCGCGAGATCATCTCGGCGTCGATCGCCCTGCAGCGCGGCGTGTCGGTGGCGTATCTGGGTCCTCCGGCGACTTACACGCACCAGGCCGCGATCCAGCAGTTCGGCACCATGGCCGACCTGCGGCCCGCCGCGACGACCGACGCGATCTTCGAACAGGTCGAGTCCGGCCAGGTCGAGTTCGGCGTGGTGCCCGTGGAGAACTCGAACGAGGGGGTCGTCTCGCACACGCTCGATCTCTTCGTCGACTCACCGCTCACGATCGCGGCCGAGATCCACGTTCCGATCCACCACGATCTCCTGTCGAAGAGCGGCGATCTGCGCGCGGTCCGCGCGGTGCACTCTCATCCGCAGGCGCTCGCGCAGTGCCGCGCGTGGCTCGAGCTGAACCTGCCGAACGTGCCGCAGCAGACGACTCACTCGACTGCGCGCGCTGCCGAGCTGGCCGCGCGCAGCGAGGAGATCGCGGCGATCGCGAGCTCGGTCGCGGCGGAGCTGTACGGCCTGCGCGTCGTGCACTCGGGAATCGAGGACCGCGTCGACAACACGACGCGCTTCCTGGTGATCGCGCTGCGGCCCCCGCGGCGCAGCGCGCGCGACATCACGTCGATTCTGTTCTCGATCAAACGCGACCAGGTCGGCGCGCTGTACAAGGCGCTCGAGCCGTTCTTCCAGCACGGCGTGAATCTGACGCGGATCGAGTCACGGCCGACGCGCGTGCGCGCCTGGGAGTACGTGTTCTTCTGTGACTTCGAAGGTCACGTCGATGATTCGAAGGTCGCCGCCGCGATCGACGAGCTGCGGCCGCGCTGTGACTTCGTGAAGGTGCTCGGCAGCTACCCCGAGGCGGGGGTCGCGCGGTGAAGCTGCGCGATCTCGTCAACGCGCACGTGCGCGATCTCGCTCCCTACGTCCCGGGCAAGCCGGTCGAGGAGCTGGAGCGCGAACTCGGGATCTCGGGCTCCGTGAAGCTGGCGTCGAACGAGAGCCCGATCGGACCCTCGCGCCGCGCGGTGGAGGCGATCTTCGCGGCCGCCGAGAACCTGAACCGCTACCCCGACGACAGCTGCTTCGCGCTGCGCGACGCGCTCGCGAAACATCTCGGGGTCGGCGCCGAGAGTCTCTGCTTCGCCGGGGGCTCGGACGGAATTCTCGATCTGCTCGCCAAGTGTTTCCTGGCGCCCGGCGACGAGGCGCTGTTTCCCTGGCCGAGCTTCGCCATGTACCCGATCATGACCCGGGGTGCGGGCGCGACGCCGGTGCAGGTACCGCTCGACCGAGATTTCCGTGCCGACGTCTCCGCGCTGCTCGGCGCAGTGACTCCCCGCACGCGCCTGCTCGTGCTCGCGAACCCGAACAACCCGACCGGCACCTCGATCGGCGCCGCCGATTTCCGACGCCTGGTGCGCGAGCTGCCCGAGCGCGTCGTGCTGGCTGCGGACGAGGCGTACTTCGAATTCGTGCGCCGCTCCGATTTCCCCGACAGCGTGGCGCTCCTGCGCGAGCGCCAGACGCTGGTCGTGCTGCGCACCTTCTCGAAAGCCTACGCCCTGGCCGGACTGCGGATCGGTTACGCGATCGCGGACAGCGAGCTGATCGGCTATCTCGAGCGCGCGCGCCATCCGTTCATCGTGAACAGCTTGGCGCAGGTCGCCGCGGCTGCCGCGCTCGCCGACCGCGCGCACACCGCGCGGATCCGCGACCTGACCCACGCGGGGATCGCGCAGATCGAGGCGGGTCTGCGCGAGCTCGGTCTTCGCAGCGCCGAGACGGACGCGAACTTCCTGCTGGTCGAGGTAGGCGCTGACGCGGACGTCCTGCAGGAGCGGCTGCTCCGCCACGGCGTGATCACCCGCCCGCTAGGCGGCTTCGGTCTCAAGACCCATCTTCGCGTCTCCGTCGGCACAGCCGAGGAGAACGAGCGCTTCTTGTCGAGCCTGGCGGCCGAGCGGAAGCGTTGAAGCCTCCGGTGGTCGAGCGCCTGGGCGTCGTGGGCCTGGGACTGATGGGCGGGTCTGTAGCTCTGGCGGCGCTCGCGCGCGGTGCGGCGACGGAAGTGCGGGGCGTAGACCCCGGGCTCGAGCGCGCGGGATCGATTCCGCTGGTCCCGCTGGCCGAGGCCGCGGCTTGGGCGGATCTGCTCGTGCTCGCCGTGCCGATCGAGGCGATGGGCGAAGTGATGCGCGCGGCGGCTCCCCAGCTGCGGCCGCAGACGCTCATCACCGATCTCGCGAGCGTGAAAAGCCCGATCGCGGAGCTGGCCCGACGGCACTTGCCGCGGCCGGATCTGTGCGTCGGCGCCCATCCCATGACGGGCAGCCACGCAGTGGGATTTGGCGCCGCGGACCCCGAGCTGTTCGCCGGCGCGCCGTGCATCCTGGCCCTCTCCGGCGGCGAGGCCCCTTATGTGGTGGACCGGATTGAGGAATTCTGGCAGTGTCTCGGTGCTTTCACGGTTCGGAAGTCGCCCGAGGAGCACGACGCCATCGCGGCCGCGCTCTCGCATCTGCCTCACCTAGTCGCGTTCGCCTACGCGAAGGGGCTCCCGGGGGACGAGAGACTCGAGCTGGCAGGTCCGGGACTGCGCGATTTCATCCGCATCGCGCGCTCCAACCCAAAGCTCTGGTGCGAGATTTTGCTCATGAATCGCAAGCGCGTCGCCGAAGAGGCAGCGCGTTTCTCGAAGAATCTGGGGGCGATCCTAGAGGCACTGGAACGCGCGGATCGAGGCGAGCTCGAGCAGTTGCTCGAGGGCGCCCGGGCGAGCGTGGACACATTGGACCAAAGACAGCGAACGAAACCGACAGGAGAACGACGCAGGTAATGTCAGCCTCAACGCAGTCCCCCGCCGAAGAGTCCTTTGCAGAGCTCTTCGAGAGCAGTCAGTCACTCGTCAAGGAAGGGCAGGTCGTCTCCGGAACGGTCCTCTCCATCGATCCAGACCATGTCCTGGTCGACGTCGGGTGTAAGTCCGAAGGCATGATCGCCACTTGGGAATTCGCGGACGACGACGGCGTCGCTCGCATCCAGGTGGGACAGAAAGTCGACGTTCTCGTCGAGCAATCCGAGAACGAAGACGGCGTGATCGTCCTCTCCAAGGAGAAGGCCGACCGCCTGCGCGTCTGGGATCACCTGCAGAGCGCCTACGACAACTCCGAAGTGGTCGAGGGCGTGATCAACGGCCGCGTGAAGGGCGGCCTCTCAGTGAACCTGAAGGGCGTGAAAGCGTTCCTGCCCGGCTCGCAGGTCGACCTGCGACCGGTGCGCAATCTCGACCGCATGATCGGCGAGCCGCACAAGTTCAAGATCATCAAGTTCAACAA
>JBIOJK010000060.1:0-21112 GCA_044450765.1 Myxococcota bacterium
CGACCGCACCGTCCGGGGCGAACTGGACGATGTAGGCCTTGCGCTCGTCCCGAGTCAGGTTCGGCCCGGTCGCGTGCGGCGTGTGTGACGAGAACACGACGATTCCGCCGGCGCGCACGGGCGCGGCGACGACCTCCCCGGGCGGCTCGTCGAAGCAAACGAAGCCCAGGTCGCTGGCGCGGTGCGCGAGCGTCCCGCCGCGGTGCAGCCCCGGCACGACCCGCGGGCAGCCGTTGTCCTCGGTGGCGTCGGTCAGCGCCACCCAGCAGGTGAGATAGGCCTCGGGCTCGACGAACGTGTAGCCGTTGTCCTGGTGCCACGGGAACGGCGCGCGCGTGCCGGGCTTCTTGTAGACCGCCTGGTCCCAGTAGAGCCGCACGTCCGCGCCGATCAAGTCGTGCACCAGGTCGCAGAACACGGGGTGGCGGCAGAAGTCGCGCAGGAACGGCGAGCGCGCGACCAAGTGAGTCGTGAAGGTGATCTCGTCGGCGCGCGCGATCGCGAAGCGGCCGTTCGGCTGCGTGCGCAGGAACGCCTCGGACTTCGCCTCGAAGGGCGCGATCTCCTCCGCGACGCGCTGGATCGTCGCCGCGTCGAATGCGTCCTCGAGCACGAAGAAGCCGCGCTCGTCCCAGCTGCGCGCCTGCCCGGCGCTGATGCGGCGGTAGGGCCCGCGCGGCGCGCGCCACTCGAATCCCCGGCTCCAGGCGTGCGGCGCCGGCTTCACGCGGGCTCCTCCCACCGATCGACCGCGCGGTCGACGGCGGGGCCGAAGTGCGCGATCTCCTCCGGGACGGGCATGGCTCAGTATAATCCGCTGGCTCGGCGCGAAACTTTGAGACGGAGTGGTGAGAGATGGCGAAGAAGAAGACCGCGAAGCGAACCGGCAAGAAGCCCGCGAGCGCCCGAAAGCCCGCGCCCAGGTCGAGCGGCACGCCCGCGCCCCTGGACCCGATCGCCGCGGCGCTCGCGCGCCGGCGGCTCGCGATGATTCGCCGCTAGCGCACCCGGCCCGGGCGAGTCACAGCCCGGCGGCGAGCTCCCGGATCTGCGCCAGATCGTCGCGCACCTTCGCGAGGCCCCGGCGCGGCGGCGATGAATCGCCGCGCCGCACGTCGCGCTGCAGCTCGACGAGCCGCTTGCGCGCTCCCTCGATCGTGAAGCGCTCGGCGTAGAGCAGGTGCTTGATCGTGAGGATCGTCTCGAGATCGCGGCGCCGGTACATGCGCTGCTTCGAGCGCGACTTCGGCGGCGCCATCGCCTTGAACTCGGTCTCCCAGAAGCGCAGCACATACGGCTCGACACCGATCAGTTTCGCGACCTCGCCGATCCGGAAATAGGTCCGGTCGGGAATCTTCGCCATCTGGGTCTGGACTGCGTCAATCACTTGCCGGCACCCCCCAAAGCGCCTTCGGCGCTATTCGTCGTCGTCCTCGTCGTCATCGTCGGAGCCCTCGACCTCTTGGCCTTCGTTCAGCGCGTTCTTCAGGACCAGGCTCGGCTTGAACGTGAGCACGCGGCGCGCCTCGAGCTGGATCTCCTCACCGGTCTGCGGATTGCGCCCCTTGCGGGCGTTCTTCTCGCGCACGATGAAGTTCCCGAAGCCGGAGAACTTCACCTTCTCTCCGCCCACGAGCGCGTCCTTGATCACGTCGAAGACGGTCTCGACGAGCTCCGCCGACTCCTTCTTGGAGAAGCCGACCCGCTCGTAGATGGTCTCGACGATGTCCGCTTTGGTCATTCATGTCCCTCCTCGTGACTCCTGATGACTCGGCGACTCTCACGCAGAGCGCAGCTCGGCTGCGAAGCGCTGACCGAGCATGGCCACGATGCGCTCGGTCGTCTTCCCCACCTCTGCGTCCTGAAGCGTACGGTCCCCGCGCTGAAACACCAGTCGGAAGGCGACGCTGACCTTCCCGGCTGGCACGCCCTTCCCTTCGTATCGATCGAAGATCTCGGCTGACACGAGCATGGCGCCCGCGGTCTTCCGGATCGCCTCGAGCACCTCGCCCGCGGGCCGGGAGCGGTCCAGGAGGACGGCGAGGTCGCGCCGGACCGCCGGATACGGGGACGGATCGCGGTAGCGCGGTGACTCGGGCGGCAGGCGCAGACATGCGTCGAGGTCGAGCTCGAAGACTGCGCAGGGCGCACCGATCTCGAAGGCCTTCGCGGCCTCGGGGTGGAGCTCGCCGACCCGACACAGCACCGTGTCGCCTCGGCGCAGCTCGCCGCTCGCGGAAGGGTGCAGCCACGAGACCGCCGAGCCGGAGTGGAACACGGTCGGCTGCCCGAGCTCGCGCAGCACCGCCTCGGCCACGCCCTTCGCGCCGAAGAACGGCGACGGGAGCTTCTGTGCGTCCCAGAGACTCGCCTGCGCGCCCGGGATCAGGATCGCCGCGGCGCGCAGCGGCTCGTCGGGGAGCGCGCCGTCCGAGCGCCCGAGAAAGGTGCGGCCGACTTCGAAGATGCGCAGCTGCTCCACCTGGCGCGCCAGATTGCGGCGCGCCGCGTGCAGCAGTGCGGGGAGCAAGCTCGTCGCGAGCTCGGAGCCCTGTCCCGGCATCGGATTCTCGATCCGGACGCTGCGCCGCAGCGGATCGTCGGGTGGAAGCTGCAGCGCATCGAGGTCGGCGGGCTCGAACGCCGGGAAGAGCCGCAGCTCGACGAGGCCTGCGCGGGCGAGTGACTCGCGCGCGCGATCGAGCAGCGCGTACGCGGCGGGCCGCGAGACCGGCGAGAGCGCTGCGACCGGCATCGCGGCCTCGATCCGGTCGTAGCCGTGAATTCGCGCGACCTCCTCGACCAGGTCGGCCGCGATCGCCAGGTCGTTGCGCCAGCTCGGGATCGCGCAGACCAGCGCGCCGCCCGCCCCAGCCTGCACAGTGACTCCCACCCGCGCCAGCAGCGCGCTCACCTCATCGCGCGAGAGACTCGTGCCGAGCAGTCGGTTCGGATGCGCCGGATCGAGCTGGACCGTCTCCGCGTGCGGCAGCGGCTCGCCGCGCACCTCGACACGCCCGCGCGAGACACTGCCGCCGGCGAGCTCTGCGATCAGCAGCGCGCAGCGGTCGGCGGCGCGCGCGACGCCCTCGCGGTCGACGCCGCGCTCGAAGCGGTACGACGCCTCGGTGCGCAGCCCGAGCCGGCGAGACGTGCGCCGCACGGAGACCGGCGCGAACTCCGCGCTCTCGATCAACACGTCGGTCGTCGTCTCGCGCACCTCGGTCTCGGCGCCGCCGATCACGCCGGCGAGCGCGATCGCGCGTTCGGCGTCGGCGATCACGAGGTCCGTCGCGGCGAGCGCGCGTGTCTCGCCGTCCAGAGCCGCGAGCTTCTCGCCCGTCGCGGCGCGCCGCACGCGCACGGCCCCTCCGCGCAAGGTCGCGAGGTCGAACGCGTGCAGCGGCTGGCCGAACTCGAGCAGCACCAGATTCGTGACGTCGACCACGTTGTTGATCGCGCGCATTCCGGCCGCCTCGAGCCGCGCGCGCACCCAGTCCGGCGAGGGACCGACGCGCACGCCGCGCACCACGCGCGCCACGTAGCGCGCGCAGGCGTCGGGCGCCTCGAGCGAGACACGCACGTCCTGACTCGCGGGTCGCGCGCCCTCGGCAGGGTCGCTGGGCGGCGCGCGCAGCGCACCGCCGAAGAGTGCGCGCACCTCGCGCGCCATGCCGATCATCGAGACCCAGTCACCGCGGTTCGGCGTGATCTCGACGTCGAGAATCGTCTCGCCCGCGCGCACCACGTCCGAGAGCGGCGCACCCACCGGCGCACCCGGATCGAGCACGAGAATGCCGGCGTGCTCGTCGGACAGGCCGAGCTCACGCGCAGAGCAGATCATGCCCTCGGAGCTCTCGCCGCGAATCTTGGACTTCTTCAGCAGCGTGCCGTCGGGCAGCGTCGTGCCGGGCAGCGCCACGGCGACCTTCTGCCCGGCCGCGACGTTCGGCGCGCCGCACACCACGCCGAGCGGCTCCGGCCCGCCGACGTCGACCCGGCACAGCGAAAGGCGGTCGGCGTTCGGGTGTGGGCGCTTCTCGAGCACGTGGCCCACGCGCAGCGCCGAGAGATCCGGGCCCGAGCGCAGGATCTCCTCGATCTCGAGCCCCGCGAGAGTGAGTCGCTCGCAGAGCTCGGGCTCGCCGGGCAGGTCGATCCACTCGCCGAGCCAGCCGAGCGGAATCTTCATGCCAGCGGCTCGAGCGCGCGGACGTCGCCGTCGAACATGCGGTGGATGTTCGGAATGCCGAAGCGCTGCATCGCGGTGCGGTCGATCGTCATGCCGAAGGCGAAGCCCTGCCAGCGGGTCGAGTCGATGCCGCAGTTCTCGAGCACG
This sequence comes from Myxococcota bacterium, assembly GCA_044450765.1. Taxonomy (GTDB): domain Bacteria; phylum Myxococcota_A; class UBA9160; order SZUA-336; family SZUA-336; genus VGRW01. Next base: position 4,340 of record JBIOJK010000060.1, read on the forward strand.
CCGGGGTGAATCATTCCGCAGCCGCCCCACTCGAGCCAGCCGCCGTTCCACGAGAAGTCGAACTCGGCCGACGGCTCCGTGAACGGGAAGAAGTGCGCGCGGAAGCGCAGCTGCACGTCGGCGCCCATCAGATGGCGCGCGAACGCGAAGAGCACGCCCTTCATGTCTCCGAACGTGACTCGCTCGTCGACCATGAAGCCTTCGATCTGATGGAAGAACGGCGAGTGAGTCGCGTCGAAGTCGACGCGGAACACGCGGCCGGGCGCGATGAAGCGGAACGGCGGCGTGCGGCCGGTCATGGCCCGGATCTGCACCGGCGAGGTGTGCGTGCGCAGCACGTGGCCGCCGGAGACGAAGAACGTGTCCTGCGAGTCGCGCGACGGGTGATCCGCGGCGATCCGCAGCGCGTCGAAGTTGTTCCACTCGCTCTCGACCTCGGGCCCATCCTCGACCGAGAAGCCCAGGCCGGCGAAGAACTGCGCCATGTCGCGCTCGACGCGCGTGACCGGGTGCAGCGCGCCGTGCACGGGACCGGCGCCGGGCAGGGTCACGTCGATCGCGCGCTCGCGCAGCGCGGCGTCGGCGCCGGCCCGCTCGAGCGCCCCCTCGCGCGCGGCGACCTCGGCCTCGATCCGCGCCGCGGCGCGATTCAGCGCGTCGCCGGCGCCCTTGCGCTCCGCCTGCGGCAGCTCGCCGATCGCGCGCAGCCGCGTCGAGACGGACCCCTTGCGGCCGAGGAATCGCGCGCGCACCTCGCGGAGCTGCTGCAGAGTCGCAGCGGCCGCGATCGAGTCACTCGCCTCGGCGCAGAGCGCGTCGAGCCCGTCGCTGCCCGCCCCCACGGCGCGCGCTCAGGCGGCGGACTGCGCGAGCTTGCAGAGCTCCGAGAACGCCGTCGGCTCCGCGACCGCGAGCTCCGCGAGGATCTTGCGATCCATCTCGACGCCCGCGCGCTTGAGTCCGGCGATGAAGCGGCTGTACGAGAGCCCGTGCTCGCGCGCGGCCGCGTTGATGCGGGCGATCCACAGCCGGTGAAACTGGCGCTTGCGCTGCCGGCGGTCGCGATACGCGTAGACGAGGCTCTTCTCGACCGCGAGCCGCGCCGGCCGCACGAGCGCGCCGCGCGCGGCGTAGAAGCCGCTCGCGCGCTTGACGATCTTCTTGTGGCGCCGCCGCTTGGTGACGCCGCGCTTGATTCGCATGGTGAGTCCCTCTCCTCGAGTCTCTCTACAGATACGGCAGCATGCGCTTCAGCCTCGGCTGGTCCGCGTCTGAGGCGACGACCATTCCGGTCACTTTGCGCTTCTGCTTTCGCGTGCGGTTGATCAGGCGGTGGCCCTTCCAGCCCTGCGTGCGCGCGATCTTCCCGCTGCCTGTCTTCTTGAATCTCTTCGCGGCCGCTCGCCGCGTCTTAACCTTCGGCATCGTCTCCCTCTTCGTCGTCGTCGCCGTCGTCCGCTTCCAGGGCGGACTCGGCTGCGGCTCGTTCCGCGGCGTCGGCTTCCTCCGCCGCAGCCGCGTCTCTCGCGGCCGCCGCCTCGCGCTCCTCTTCCGGCATGTGCGCGCGCGCCGCGGCCTCGGCCTTCGCCTGCTTCGCGGCTTCCGCTGCCCGCCGAGCTTCGATCTTCTTGATCGCCACCCGGTCGGGGCCGAACATCATCGAAAGCATGCGCCCTTCCATCTGGGCGCGCGACTCAGGCTTCGCGATCTCCGCCAGCCGCTTCGTCACGCGCTCGAGCAGGTCGTGCCCGACCTGGACGTGCGTGATCTCCCGGCCGCGGAACGTGACCGTCGCCTTGACCTTGTCGCCGTCCATCAGGAACCGCATCGCGGCCTTGAGCTTGAAGTCGAGGTCGTGGCCGTCGATCTGCGGGCGCAGCTTGATCTCCTTCAACTGACTCTGGTGTTGCGAACGCTTCTGGGTGGAAGCCTTCTTCTTGAGCTCGTACTTGTACCGCCCGTAATCCATGATCTTGCACACGGGCGGCGTGCCGTTCGGCGAGATCTCCACGAGATCGAGCCCGATGCGCGCCGCGATGTCTCGCGCCGCGTCGGTCGGCATGACGCCGAGCTGTTGCCCTTCCTCGTTCACGACCCGCACTTCCGGAACGCGGATCGCGCGGTTCACTCGGACCTTGTCCTTCTCGGGCGCCACGTCCCGCCAACGGCGTCTACGGAATCCCACGCGTTCTGATCTCCTCCTGGATGTTTTTCTCGAATTGCTCGAGCGGCATCACTTCCTGGGCCGAGCTCCGGCGCCGGCGGACGCTGACGCTGCGCGAGGCTTGCTCCCGCTCTCCGACGACGAGCGCGAACGGGATCTTCTGGGTCTCCGCGGCGCGCACGCGGTAGTTGAGCGTCTCGCTGCGCAGATCGGCCTCGGCGCGGATGCCCGCGGCGCGCAGCAGGTCGCTGACCTCGCGCGCGTAGGTCGCCTGGCGATCGGACACCGGCAGCACGCTCACCTGCTGCGGCGCGAGAAAGACCGGGAAGTCGCCGCCCGTGTGCTCGAGATAGATCGCGATGAAGCGCTCGAGCGAGCCCAACACCGCTCGGTGTAACATGGCCGGCTCGTGGTCGGCGCCGTCGGCGCCGACGTACTTCAGGCCGAAGCGGCCGGGCATGGCGGTGTCGATCTGGATCGTGCCGAGCTGCCACCAGCGGCCCATCACGTCCTGGAAGTGCCGCTCGATCTTGGGCCCGTAGAATGCCCCTTCCCCCCGCTTGATGCCGCATTTGGCGCCCGAACTCTCGACGGCGGCGATCAGCAGGCTCTCCGCGCGATCCCAGCTCTCGACCGCGCCGATGAACTTCTCGGGCCGCGTCGAGACGAAGGTCGAGACACCGGAGAAGCCGAGGTCGCGGTCGACCTCGTTGCAGAGCCGCATGAAGGCGTCGATCTCGCTGCCGATGTCGTCCCAAGCGCAGTAGATGTGGCCGTCGTCCTGCGCCATCGAGCGCACGCGAGTCATGCCGTGCAGCGACCCGGTGCGCTCGTTGCGGTGCAGGCGCGAGAACTCCGCGAAGCGCAGCGGCAACTCGCGGTAGGAGCGCTTGCGCGAGCGGAACAGGAGACAGTGACCCGGGCAGTTCATCGGCTTCACGCCGAGCTCTTCGCCCTCTTCCGAGCCGGGAAACAGGAAGAAGTCACCCGCGAAGTTCTGATAGTGACCGGAGGTCTTGTACAGCTCGGCCGAGAAGATCTGCGGGCACATGACCTCTTCGTAGCCGTGCTTGCGGTACAGGCCGCGCAGGTACTCGATCAGCGCGTTGTACAGCGCGAGACCCTTCGGCAGATAGAACGGCGAGCCCTGCGCCCATTCGTGGAACTGGAACAGCTCGAGCTCCTGGCCCACGCGTCGGTGGTCGCGCTCCTTCGCGGTCTCGATCCGCTCGAGGTGCTGGTCGAGCTCCTTCTGGTCTTTGAAGGCGACGCCGTAGATGCGCTGCAGCATCTTGTTGTTCTCGTCGCCGCGCCAATACGAGCCCGCGAGCTCGGTCAGCTTCCACGCGCCGATCTGACCGGTGCGCTGCACGTGCGGCCCGCGGCACAGATCGACGAAGTCCCCTTCGCGGAAGATCGTGATCGGCTCGCCCTCGGGGATGTCCGCGAGCCGCGAGAGCTTGAGTGTCTCGCCCAGCGAAGCGAACAGGCGCTCCGCGTCGGCGCGGGCGAGTGTCTCGCGCAGGAAGGGCCGATCCTCGGCGACGATCGCGGCCATCTCGGCCTCGATGCGCGGCAGATCGTCGGGCGTGATGCGCACCGGGATGTCGAAGTCGTACTGGAACTTCTCGCTGTGGTCGCTGCGCCCGACGTCGATCTGCGTCGCCGGCCAGAGCCGCCTCACCGCATCCGCCATCACGTGCTCGGCGGAGTGGCGGATCACCTGGCCGCCCTCGGGATCGCGCGCCGTGATCACGCGGAAGCGGCCGCCGGCCGACAGCGGCGCGCGCAGATCGACGAGCTTGCCGTCGAGCTCGCCCGCCAGCGCCGCCTTGCCCAGCCCCGCGCCGATGCGCTTTGCGACTTCGAGCGAGGGGGTGCCGCTCGGCACGCCCATACGGGTGCCGTCCGGGAGCTCGAGCTGAACTTCACCGGCGCTCATCGATCCATGTGACTCGGCGTCTTGGTAGGCACGGGCGGTTTCGAACCGCCGACCCCTACCGTGTCAAGGTAGTGCTCTACCCCTGAGCTACGTGCCTGTAAGCCAGCGACCCAAGTATCAATTCGGGCTGGGGGTGTCAATTTTGGGAGCGGCCGGGAGCGAGCGTCTCCGAGGCCGCCGGATGCGCCTCGATGCGCAGGCGCGCGCGGCCCGCGCCGGCGTCCTCGGGACTCAGCGCGAAGCCTTCGAAGCGCACGCTGGCGAGCTTCTCCTGGATCGCGCCGGGCCCCAGCGGCGAGACGACCTGCAGCGTCGCACTCTGCGCGCGCAGCTCGCGGAGCTCCGCGCTGCGGGCTCCCAGCTGCTGCAGCAGCACCTGCCGCACCGCCATGACCTGTCCGAAGCTCGAGACCGCGTCGAGGCCGAGCTCGATGGGCCGATCGGTCGCGGCGACCGCTTCCCAGTTCCGCTGGAGCTGGAGGGCGAGGTTCTCGCCCACCTGCGGCTCGACGGCCTCGAGGGCGCGCGCGATCGCCGCATCGCGCTCCGCGTGATAGCCGGCGGCCTCGAAGCGCGCGACCGCCAGCTCGCTGCCGTCGTCGCTGCGCTGCGCGCGCGCGCGCACCTCGGCAACGCCGCCGGGCACCGTCGACGCGCCCGCGGGAGCCGCGCGCCAGTCCACCTCGAGCTCGAGCGCGACGTCAGCGCCCAGCGAGCGCGCCAGCTCGAGCGCGCTCACCGGCTCGGCGCCCGTGCCCGGGCGGAGCGCCGGGTCGACCAGCACGAACTCCTGCGCGGCGAACGCCTGCCGCAGCGCCTGCTCGAGATGGGACAGCGCGCCCGCCGGCGGCGAATCCGCGAGCGCTCCGACCGCGCGGACGCGCAGCGCGAGCGACGGCCGATCGCCCGCCTCGTGCAGGAAGCCCTCCTTCACCAGGAACGCGCGCAGCTGAGTCGTGTCGATGCGCGCCGTGATCGGAAGCGCGTACTCCTCGATCGCGGGATCGAGCGCGGAGTGGCGCCGCTCGATCGGACCGTCGATCCGGTAGGTGAGCACGAAGCGCTGAGCCTGCGGCCCGAGCGACGCGCGCAGCCGTTCCGCGGCGGGCGCGTACTTGTCGGCGCCGAGCACGCCGCGCGCGGCTTCGAGCACCGCCGCAGTGAGTCCCGCCCGGTACGCGGCCTCGCGCGGCGCGGACTCGCCGATCTCGGCCGAGGAGACGACCCCCTGCACGGAGACACTCACCGGCTCGAGCGCACGCGCCCGCGGCGCGAGCGCGACGAGCAGCGCGACGACGAGCGCGCAGCGACTCAGGCAACCCGGCATCGCGTCGCTCCTCGCCCGAAGATGTCGTCGAGCTCGCGCACCAGCTGCTCCGAGACGCGCACCGGGCGGCCCTTCAAGTCGAAGACCGCCGCGGCCCCGGCCGGCAGCAGCAGCTCGAGACTCACCGGCACGCTGCCGGGGACGAGGTCGAGCGCGCGGCGCAGCGCGCTGACTCGCTCGGGCGACAGCTCCTCTTCCTTCACCGCGACCACGACGCGGCTGGTGCGCTGATTCCACGCGTCGGCCAGGCGCAGGATCTGTTCGGCGTGCAGCTCGGGTCGCTCCGGCTCGCCGGCGACGTTGCCCTTCACCAGCACCGGCGCGTCGCCCTGCAGCAGCGCCGAGAATTTCGCGTAGGTCTTGGGGAAGAAGACCACGTCGAGCGTGCCGCCGAGATCTTCGAGCGTCGCGCGCGCCATCAGGTCGCCCTTGCGCGTGTTCTGGACCCGCAGACCTCCGATCATGCCGCCGATCCAGACTTCGCGCCGCCGGCCCGGATCGTCGGGCACGCGGTCGAGGCGGAAGCTCGTGAACAGCTCGAGCGGGCCCGCGTGTTCGCGCAGCGGGTGACCGGTGACGTAGAAACCGAGCATCTCCTTCTCACCTGCGAGCAGCTCCGCGTCGGCCCACTCGGGCACCTCGGGCAGCGCGGGCTCCGCGCTCTGCATCTCTACACCGAAAAGTGACACTTGGCCGAGCTCGCGGTCGCGCAGGTCTCGCTGCGCGCGCTCGAGCGCGCCGGCCAGCGCCTCCCAGAGCGAGGCGCGCGTCGCCTTCGTGAAGTCGAACGCGCCGCAGCGGATCAAGCTCTCGACCACGCGGCGGTTGACGCGCTTCGAGTCGACGCGGCGCGCGAAGTCGTAGAGGCTCGTGAACGGCCCGCCCCCCGCGCGCGTCTCGAGGATCGCGTCGATCGCGCCGTCGCCGACGTTCTTCACGCCGCCGAAGCCGAAGCGGATGCCCTCGGTCACGACGGCGAAGTCGCGCTCCGAGGAGTTCATCTCCGGCGCGAGCACCGGAATTCCGCGGTCGCGGGCGTGGCCGATGTACTTGCCGAGCTTGTCCAGGTTCCCGGACTCGATCGTCAGCAGCGCGGCGAGATACTCGCGCGGGTGATTCGCCTTGAGATATGCGGTCTGGTACGTGATCAGCGCGTACGCCGTCGAGTGCGCCTTCGGGAACGCGTAGCCCGCGAACTTCTCGATCATGTCGAAGAGCGCGAGCGCCTTCTTCGCGTCGACGCCCTTCGCGACCGCGCCCGAGATGAAGCGCTGGCGCTGCTTCTCCATCTCTTCCGGCTTCTTCTTGCCCATCGCGCGGCGCAGGAAGTCCGCCTCGCCGAGGGAGTAGCCCGAGACGCGGTTCGCGATCTGCAGCACCTGGTCCTGGTACACGATCACGCCGAGCGTCTCTTTCGTGACTTGCTCGAACTCCGGCAGGAAATACTCGACCTTCGCCATGCCGAGCTTCCGGTCCACGTATTCCTGTGTCGCCCCCGACTCGAGCGGGCCGGTGCGGTAGAGCGCGATCAGCGGGATGATCTCGCGGAAGACCTTCGGCTTGAGCTTGGTGACGAGCTCCGTCATCCCGCTCGACTCCATCTGGAACACGCCCTCGGTGTCTCCCCGCGAGAGCAGCTCGAAGGTCTTCTTGTCGTCCATCGGGATCGCGGCGACCGAGAAATCGGGGCGCCCGCTGGCGCGCACCAGCCGCTCGGCGTCCGAGACGATCGTCAAGGTGCGCAGCCCCAGGAAGTCGAACTTCACCAGGCCCATGCGCTCGACCATGTTCATGTCGAACTGAGTCACGACCTCGCCCGACTTCGGGTCGCGGTACAGCGGCACCAGCTCGATCAGCGGGCGGTTGCCGATCACGACGCCCGCCGCGTGGGTCGACGCGTGCCGGGTGAGTCCCTCGAGCGCGAGCGCCGTGTCGAGCAGCTTCGCGATCTGTGGATCGTCCTTGGCCTTGGCCAGATCGGGCGAGGAGTCGATCGCCTCCTGCAGCGAGATACCCAGGATCTCGGGCACCAGCTTCGCGATCCGGTCGACGTCTCCGAACGACATGCCCAGCACCCGGCCGACGTCGCGGATCGCGGCGCGCGCCTGCAGCTTGCCGAAGGTGATGATCTGGGCGACGCGCTTCTGGTCGTTGCCCTCGCCGTCGTACTTGCGGCGCACGTACTCGATCACCTGGTCGCGCCCGCGCATGCAGAAGTCGACGTCGATGTCGGGCATCGAGATCCGCTCGGGATTCAGGAATCGCTCGAACAAGATGTCGTACTCGAGCGGGTCGACTCCGGTGATTCCCAGCGAGTAAGTGACGAGACTGCCTGCCGACGAGCCGCGGCCCGGGCCCACGGGAATGCCGTTGTTGCGCGCGTAGGCGATGAAGTCGGCGACGATCAGGAAGTAGCCCGCGAAGCCCATCTTGCAGATGGTGTCGAGCTCCATCTGCAGCCGTTCGGTGTAGGCCTCGCTCGCCTTCGAGAAAGGCGCGTCCGGCGGGATCCCGAGTCGGCTGCGCAAGCCGGCCGTCGCCTGCTCGCGCAGCACCGCCTCGCGCGTGCTGTGAGTGGGCACCTGGAACTCGGGCATGTGGTACACGCCGGTCTCGAGCTCGAGCGAGCAGCGCTCCGCGATCTCGACGCTGTTCGCGACCGCCTGCGGCAGGTCGTGGAAGGCCTCGGCCATCTCGGCCGCCGACTTCACGTAGAAGCCCTTGCCGTCGAAGCGGAAGCGGTTCGGATCATCCAGGGTCGTGCCAGTGCCGATGCAGAGCAGCGCTTCGTGCGGGCCATGATCGTGCGCGTGCAGGTAGTGCGCGTCGTTGGTCGCGACGAGCGGGAGTGACAGCTCCTCGGCGATGCGCAGCAGCTCCTTGTTCACGCGCTCCTGCAGCTCGATCCCGTGGCGCTGGATCTCCACGTAGAAGCGGCCGGGGAACAGCCGCTTGAACTCTTCGGCGAGCTCGTAGGCGCGCTGCGTCTCGCCGCTGCCGAGCGCCCGGCAGATCTGCGACGAGAGACAGCCGGACGTCGCGATCAGCCCCTCGCTGTGCTGGCGCAAGAGCTCGAGGTCGATCCGCGGCTTGTAGTAGAAGCCCTCGAGGTAGCCCTTCGACACCAGGGTCATCAGGTTGCGGTAGCCGGTCTGGTTCATCGCGAGCAGCAGCAGGTGATTGATCGCGTCGAAGCCGCTCTTGTCCTGCGCGCGCTTCTCCTTCTCGAAGCGAGAGCCGGTCGCGATGTAGGTCTCGCAGCCGATGATCGGCTTCTGACCCGCCGCGCGCGCCTTCTCGTAGAACTCGGCCGCGCCGAACAGGTTGCCGTGATCGGTCATGCCGACCGCGGTCTGGCCGAGCTCGTTCAGCTGCGCGAACAGCGGGCCGAGCTTGATCGCGCCGTCGAGCAGCGAGTACTGCGTGTGCAGATGCAGATGAGCAAACCCATCTCGCGCTACCACGCGGCGTTCCCCCCAGCGCGCGCCATCTTAGCGCACGCCCAGCGCCCTACTCCCATTCGATCGTCGCGGGGGGCTTGCTCGAGATGTCGTACACGACGCGGTTCACGCCGTGAACTTCGTTGGTGATGCGGCTGGAGATCCGCGCGAGGAGCTCGTGCGGCAGCGGCGCCCAGTCGGCGGTCATGGCGTCGCGCGAGGTCACGCAGCGCAGTGCGATGGTGTTCTCGTACGTGCGGTAGTCGCCCATCACACCGACGGAGCGGATCGGCAGGAACACGGCGAACGCCTGCCACAGGCGCTCGTACCAGCCGGCGGCGCGCACCTCGTCCTGCACGATGCGGTCGGCCGCGCGCAGGATCGCGAGTCTCTCGCGAGTCACTTCGCCGACGACGCGGATCGCCAGGCCGGGGCCGGGAAACGGATGTCGCCTGGAGAGCGCGCGCGGCACTCCGAGCCGGTCGCCGACTTCGCGCACTTCGTCCTTGAACAGCTCGCGCAGCGGCTCGACCACCTCGAGCTTCATCACCTCGGGCAAGCCACCGACGTTGTGGTGCGTCTTGATCGTCGCCGACGGGCCGTGCACCGAGACCGACTCGATCACGTCGGGATACAGCGTGCCCTGCGCGAGGAAGCGCGCGCCTTCGATCGCGCTCGCCGCGCGCTCGAACGCCGCGACGAACGTGTGGCCGATCACGACGCGCTTCTTCTCCGGCTCCTCCACGCCGCGCAGGTTGCGCAGGAACTTCTCGGTCTCGTCGAGCGTGACGAGCGGAATGCCGAGATCCTCGCGGAAGCTCTTCTCCACCTCCTCGCGCTCGCCCGCGCGCAGCAGGCCGTTGTCGACGAAGATGCAGCGGAGCTGATCGCCGATCGCGCGGTGCAGCAGCACCGCGACCACCGTCGAGTCGACGCCCCCGGAGACGCCGCAGATCACGCGGTCGCCGCCGATGCGCGCGCGCAGCCGCGCGACCTCGCCGGCGATGAACTCGTCCATCGTCCACGTCCCCTGCAGCCCGGCGACCTTCGTCAGGAAGTTGTCGAGGATCCGCGCGCCGTGCTCGGTGTGCACGACCTCGGGATGGAACTGCAGGCCGTAGGTCCGGCGGTCGGCCGAGCGCACCGCCGCGAACGGGCAGTTGTCGGACGTGGCGATCGTCTCGAAGCCCTTCCCGAGCGCTGTGACTCGATCGCCGTGACTCATCCAGACGGTCGAGCGCGCGGGCACACCGTGCAGGAGTGCGTCGTCGCCGACCGCGCGCTCGAGCTCGGCGCGGCCGAACTCGCGCGCCCCGGCGGCCTCTACGCGGCCGCCGAGCTCCTGCATCAGGAGCTGCATGCCGTAGCAGATGCCGAGCGTCGGCACGCCGAGTCGGAAGACGTCGGGGTTCGTGCGCGGCGCATCGGCCGCGTAGACGCTCGCCGGCCCGCCCGAGAGCACGACCGCGCGCGGCGCGATCTCGCGCAGGCGCTCGCTCGTCACCCAGGGCGGGACGATCTCGCAGTACACGTGCAGCTCGCGAATTCGCCGCGCGATCAGCTGCGTGTACTGTCCGCCGTAGTCGACGACGATCGCGCGCTCGCCGGCTGCCAACGCGCTATTTGCTCTCGAGCCAGTAGTTGGGCGGCTCTTCGGTGATGATCACGTCGTGCGGGTGTGACTCGCGCAGTCCGGCGGCGGTGATCCGGACGAACTGTGCGCGCCTGCGCAGCGCGTCGAGGTCCGGCGCGCCGATCAGACCCATGCCCGAGCGCACGCCGCCGGCCAGCTGGTACAGGCTGTTCGAGAGCGGTCCCCGGTGCGGGACGCGCCCTTCGACGCCTTCGGGTACGAGCTTGGACGGGGTCCGCACCTGGTCCTGGAAGTAGCGATCGCGGTAGCCCTCTCGCATCGCGGAGAGCGAGCCCATCGCGCGGTAGACCTTGTACGAGCGCCCTTGGTGCAGCACGACGTCGCCCGGGCTCTCGTCGGTGCCGGCGAAGAGCGAGCCGATCATGACGGAGTCGGCGCCGGCGGCGAGCGCCTTCACGATGTCGCCCGAGTACTTGATCCCGCCGTCCGCGATCAGCGGCACCCCGTGCCGGCGGCAGACCTCGGCGGCGTCCATGATCGCGGTGAGTTGCGGCACGCCGACGCCGGCCACGATGCGCGTGGTGCAGATCGAGGCGGGGCCGACGCCGCAGCGCACCGCAGAGACGTGCGCCTTGATCAGCGCCTCGGCGCCTTCGGCCGTCGCGACGTTGCCGCCCACGATCTCGACCGAGGGGAACGCCGCATGGAGCTCCGAGATCGCGCGCAGCACCGCTTCGGCGTGACCGTGCGAGCTGTCGACGAGCAGCACGTCGGCGCCGGCGCGGATCAGCGCGTCGGCGCGCTCGATCGCGTCCGCGGTGACTCCCACCGCGGCGCCGACCCGCAGCCGGCCAAGCGGGTCCTTGTTCGAATTCGGATAGAGCTGCTGCTTCTCGATGTCCTTGATCGTGATCAGCCCGCGCAGGTTCCCGAGATCGTCGACGACGAGCAGTTTCTCGATGCGGTTCGCGTGCAGGAGCTCCTTGGCCTGCTCCATCGACACGCCGAGCCGGACCGTGATCAGACCCTCGCTGGTCATCACCGTCGAGACCGCGGCCTCGCGGCTGCGCACGAAGCGCAGGTCGCGGTTGGTCACGATCCCGACGAGCTTCTCGCCGCGCACCACCGGCAGTCCCGAGATGTGGTGCTCGTGCATGATGTCGAGCGCGTCTTGGATCGGCTGATCGGGCTCGAGCGTGATCGGGTCGACGATCATTCCCGACTCGGAGCGCTTGACCTTCGCGACCTCGGCGGCCTGCGCTTCGATCGAGAGATTCTTGTGGACGAAGCCGAGCCCGCCCTCCTGCGCCATACAGATCGCCGTGCGGTGCTCGGTGACTGTGTCCATCGGCGAAGACACGAGCGGCATCTTCAAGCGGATGCCGGGAGTCAGGGCCGCAGACAGGTCGACTTCCGTCGGGTGGACCGACGATGGGCCGGGCAGCAGCAGGACGTCGTCGAACGTCAGTCCGTCGCGAATCGCACCGCCGTTCGTCGCCTCGGGCTCGCGCATCGCCGTCCCCCGTGCTGGAGATGGGCGCGCACTCTAGTGGTCGGGGTCTAGCGTGTCAAGAAACGCCGGTCGACGGAGCGCGTGAGTCGCCGACGACGCCGCGCACCAGCGACGCGAAGCTGCGCAGGATCGCTTCCTGCAGGCGCAGGGCGAGCGCAGGCAGGTCCGCGCGCAGCCGCAGGTAGCCCTCGCGCGTGAGCGCGAGCAGCCGCGTCGACGTCGCGCCGGAGGCCTCGCACTCGCGTACGCCGACGGAGACGAGCGAGAGCGCGCCCAGGACCTCGCCCGCGTTCAGCTCCCCGACGCTCTGTCCTTCGCTGCGGACGGCGATGCTGCCCTCGACGATGAAATACAGGGCGTCGGCCTCCTCACCGCCGTGGAACAGCACCGATCCCATGTCGAGGGCGCGCGCCTCGAGGCACGCCTCGAGCGTGCTGCGCTCGTCGTTGGTGAGCTCCGACAGCAGCGGGAATCCATCGAGCACAGACGTCATGGCACGAGCCTCGCGAACACGCTGCGCAGCACCTCGAGCCGCTCCAGGCTCGAGGGCGGCGGCAGCACGAAGAAGGAGCCGCCCTCGAGGTGCGGCAGGGTTCCGCGCGCGGAGTCCGACAGATTCAGGCCGGGCGCGTCGGGCAGCAGGAGATGCACCGAGCGCGGGCTGCGCGCGCGCAGCTTCGCCCAGATCTTCTCGGTCGCCTCCAGCGCCGCGCCGAACGGACCGGCCGGCAGCACGATCGCGCCCAGCATGCCGTTCGCCGCGACGTCCCAGAGCGGCTCGTAAGTCGGATCGGCCGGGGCCGAAATCAGGCGCAGGGTCATGTGCTCGCCCAGCGGCACGTGGCCGAGCGTGCCGAGCGCGCCGAGTCTCTCGGGATCGCGCGCGAGCCGCCCATCGATCACGAAGTGAGTCGTCTCGCGCAGCGCGGTGACGAACGCGCGCACCAGCGCGCGCTCCTTGCTGGCGACCACGACCTTCAGCACCGAGCCCGCCTTCGGGCGCTGACTCGCGGCCCACTCGCGCAGGCGCCGCACCTGAGGCACGGAGAAGACTGCGGCCTCGCTCTGCGCGAAGCCGCCCTCCGGCGTCGTGCGCAGGTGCTCGAGGCCGAGCGCATCGCGCGCGAACAAGTCGGAGAGCACGCGCAGAACCTGGTAGTCGGGGTAGGAGCAGTGGTCGACGATCTCGCCGATCTTCCGGTAGGCGGTCACCGCGTCGACGACCTCGCGCGTGAGTGGGTGCGTGATCGCCGGGATCTGCTCGCGCGGCACGCGCAGCGCGAGCCGGAAGTCCGGACCCGGCATGTCGCGGCGCAGCTTGTCCCACTCGTCCTTCTGGCGCATGCCCTCCATCAGCAGCATGCGCAGCGGCTTCGAGATGCGCGGCGGGTCCCTGACCTCGCCCGGAATGAACTCGAAGCGGCCGTCCTTCCAACACAGAATTCGGTAGAGCGCCTTCTCGCCGGTGACTGCCGTGCCGTCGGAGAGCGGAATCAGCGCGTCGATGATCTGGCCCGCGCGGATCGAGATCGACGCCGGCGCGGGCAGCCCTTCCTGCGCGATCTTCACGCTGCCGCTGCGCTGGTTCATCTGGAAGATCTGCAGCAGGTCGGCGACGGAGATCTGCGAGAGCTTGCCCTCGATCTCGGTGTCGGAGCGGATCTCGCCGAAGCGCGCGCTGCGCTCGAGGATCGCGTCGACGTGGTCGAGCACGTCGGCCTCGTGCCAGGGCGCGACCACCGTCGCGTCGCGGGAGTCCATCGAGATCGGCGCGTCCAGCTCGTCGTTGACCAGGAAGATGAAGCTCGTGCCGCGCGTGCGCGGATTCCCGCGCAGGATCTCGGCCAGCCGCACGCCGTCGATCACCGCCAGGTCGATCGGGCAGATGATCGCCTCGGGGATCCGCTCGAGAGACAGCTCGAGCGCGGTCGCGCCGTGCTGCGCGAGCTCGACGAGATGCCCGCGGCCGGTGCACGCCTCCGCGATGCCCTTGGCGCGGCCGCGATCGTGGTCGGCGACGAGGAGTCTCATCTCAGGCGCGCACCCCGAAGCCGGTCTCCGCGCGCAGCCGGAACGTCATGTGCTCGACCAGCACCGGATCGGCCGAGTGGAACACGGGTCGCGCGCCGTCGCTGCGCGGCTTGCCCGCGACCAGCGCGTAGGGCGGGCCTTCGCCGAAGCGCACGATCCACGACGTGTCCGCCGAGACGTTGGGCGGCAGCGAGAGCGCAGTGACTGCCGGCCCGGACGGAACCGTGTCTCCGTCGGTCGCCAGGAACACCTCGGTCGCCGTCTCGATCTCGCCCAGCGCGGTGAGCGGCGCCAGGAAGCGCTTGCGGTCCGGCCCCGGCGCGAGAAACAGCAGCCCGCGATCGCGAGGCCGGCACGCGAGGTCGCCGATCAGCAGCTCGGCCGCCTCGCCTACGAAGTCACCGGGCAGCCAGAACGCGCGGTCGAGCAATCGCGCGCCCATCGCCGAGAGCGGTGTCTCGGCCTCGATGCCGAGCTCGCGGACGACGCTCGCGTGCTCTTCCTGGACGCGGCGCTCGGCCGCCACCGAGAGCTGCTCGAGCGACTCGCCGTCGACGGGGAAGTTCGCGACGCCGAGCGCCGGGGTCGCGACCAGCCGCGCCTCGCGCAGCGCGTCGCGCATCCGCTGCGCGATGCGGCGCTTCAGCACGACGCCGCCCAATGGATCGGTGTCGGTGACGAGCACCCAGAAGCGCCGCGCGCCCTCGGCGGCGAGCACGTCCGTCGTGCGCAGGGTGCGAGTGACTGCTCCGACGAGCGCGGGCAACACCGCGGCGTCGCGGCTCGCGTCGAAGCCCTCGACGTCCACACAGAGAAGTGACAGCCGGCGGCCGAAGCGATGCGCCTTGTGGACCTCGGTCCGGCCGACCTCTTCGAGAAACTCGCGGCCGGGCAGCCCGGTCGACGGCTCGCGCAGGCTGCTGCGCGCGAGGCGCTCGCGGTCCTGCGCGCTCTCGATTGCGAGCCCCGCGAGCCCGGCGATCTGCGCGCATGCGTCGATCTCTCGCGGCGCGAAGCTGCCCGCCTCGCTCGCGGCGAGCCGCGCGACCCCGACCAGCTTCGCCTCGCGCCTGAACGGGATCCAGAGCTGGGTCGGCTTCGCCGCGCTCGGCTCGCTGGCGATGCGACCCGCGCGCAGCGCCTCGATCCGCGCCGCGGGCTCGAGCGGAAGGACGTCGGGCACGGCGGCCGCCGTCGGCGCGCCGAGCACGAGGCTGCGCGCGAGTGAGCCGTCGCTGCGTGCGTCGGCGAAGAGCGCGACCTCGCGCGCGCGGCTCTCGACTTGGAGGAGCTGTGCGAGGCGCTTCTCGACCTCGGCGCGCGTGCGCGGCTCGAAGAGCGCGACCGCGCGCTCGAGCAGCGAGACGCGGCTCATGAGCTGGACGTTCTCGTCGAGCAGCCGACCTTGCTCCGGCTCACTTTGCGGCGGGGCGACGAGCGCGGCGACCGCGCGCAGCAGCGCTTCGCGATCGACGGGCTTCTGCATGAAGTCACGCGCGCCCGCGCGCATGGCGATCGTCCGCAGGTTCGAGTCGGCGCTCACCGAGAGCGCGAGCAGCGCCGCGTTCGGCCAGCGCGAGCGCAGGCGTTCGAGCGCGCTCGCGGCGTCGGACCCGAGCTGGCCGACGTCCGCGATCAGCACGTCCGGCGCGCCGTCGCGCGCGGCGGCGTCGATCGCACGCGGCTGGCTGTCGACCGCGCGAACCGCATAGCCAGCCTCGGACAGCAGGCCCTCGACGAAGCTGCGGAAATACAGCTGATCGTCGATCGCCAGGATCCGCGCCTTGGGCGGCAAAGTGTCTCCTCGGTCCGCGAGCGGCGCGGGCCCAAGTCCGAGATCGCTCGGACCGTTCCGAGCGAAGGTGCAGCTTAGTCTCTAGAGCTTGTCGGCCACGAGCGGATTTTTTTCATCCTCTCGCGCGGCCTGGCGACCGAGCAGCGTGTGGGGCGTGAAGTCGAAGACGTCGACAGCGGCGTAGTCGCCTGGCGCCACGGCGCGCGCGGCGCTGAAGTTCACCAAGCGGTTCTGCGGGTCGCGGCCGGTGAGCTCGCATCCCGGGCGGCGGCTGTGGCCATCAACGAGCACCTCGACTCGCTCACCCACGCGCGCGCCGTGAGCCTCGAGCGTCAGCGCGGTTTGCAGGGTCTGAACCTCGAGCAGGCGCTCCTGCGCCTCCACCGGATCGAGCTCGCCGAGTCCGCGGCGCTCGGCGGGAGTTCCCGGTCGCTCGGAGTACTTGAACGAGAAGCTGTCCGCGAAGCGGACCTCCTCCATCAGGCTCAGGGTCTGTGCAAAGTCGGCCCGCGTCTCGGCGGGGAAGCCGACGATCAGATCGGTCGTGACTGCGATGCCGGGCCGCGCCGCGCGCAGCCGGGTCACCGTGTCGACGTACGACTCGCGGTCGTAGCGGCGATTCATCGCCTCCAGCACGCGGCTCGATCCGCTCTGCACGGGCAGGTGCAGGTGCGGACAGAGCTCGGGCAGGTCTCGGTAGGCCTCGATCAGATCGCCGGAGACGAAGCTAGGGTGCGGGCTGGTGAAGCGAATCCGGCGGATGCCCGGCACTTGGGCGACGCGCCGCAGTAGCTCCGCGAAGCCGATCTCGCCTTTCGCCATGCCGGGGCGCGGCCGGCCGTAGGCGTTCACGGTCTGGCCGAGCAAGGTCACCTCGGTCACTCCCGCCCCGGCCAGGGTTCGGACTTCGCCGAGGATCTGGTCGCTCGCGCGGCTGACCTCGCGACCGCGCGTGCGCGGAACGACG
>JBIOJK010000061.1:0-20899 GCA_044450765.1 Myxococcota bacterium
CGTGCACGAGGCACTCACTGCCTCGCGGCGCCGCGTGCTCGTCCCGATCACGCCCGTCATGACCGAGCGCGACGGCAAGCGACGCATCGCGATTCCGAGAGACGCGGGCTACCCGACCATCGAGGAGCTGCTGCGCTAGCGAGGCGGCGCCAGACGCGTGCGCCCGCGTTCGCGCAGGAGCTCGGGCAGGAGTCGCCGTGCCCACGGAGCGAGCGCGAGCCGCGCGACCTCGCGCGCCGCGACGAAACGCGCCTCGAGGACCTCGTCGCGGTCGGCCCGCAGCGCGCCGCCGCGCACCGCGCACTCGAAGATCGCAGTCACGTAGGCGGTCTCGTCGCCGTTCGGGTAGCGCACGCGCAGGTCCGGGCCGCCGAACACGCCGCGCAGCGCGATCGGCTCCACGCGCAGCCCGGTCTCCTCGAACACCTCTCTCACGACCGCGTCGTGCGGCTCTTCGTCGGGCTCGATCGCTCCGCCGGGCGCAGCCCACTCGCCGGTGTCGGCCTGCTTCACCAGGAGCACGGCGCCCGAAGCATCGAAGACGAGGCCAGTGACCGCGGGCAAGAGCAGGAGCTCGTGACCGACTCGCTCGCGCAGGCGGCGCACGTAGGTGGACATCGGCATCGCCGGCTATGCTAGCCGCGCGTGCGCGCGATGCAGCAGACCGACTCGAAGTGATGCAGCCGATCGTCGTCCTGGGCGGGTACGGGCGGATCGGGCGGCTCTGCGTCGCAGAGCTCGTGTCCCGCACCCGCTCGCCGATTCGCATCGCCGGCCGCAACGCGCAGCGCGCCGAGTCTCTCGCGCTGTCGCTCGGCGAGCGCGCGAGAGCGACTTATGCGGACGCGCGTGACTCGCGCGTGCTGGCCCGCGTCCTCGAGGGCGCCGCCGCCGTCGTCGACTGCTCGGGCGGCGACGCGCTCGTGGCGCTGCGCTGCGCGCTCGAGCTGCGCGTGCCTTTCGTCGGGCTCTCGCCGATCCCGCTCGAGCTGCGCAGCCGCAAGCAGCTCGCCGAGCAGGCCTGGCTCGCGCAGATTCCCATGCTGCTGCACGCCGGCGCGCTGCCGGGGATTCCGGGGCTCCTGGCCGAGTCACTCGTCCGCCGCGTGCCGCGGATCCAGCGCCTGTGCATCGCCTCGACCGGACCGTTCGTCGAGAGCGAGACCGCGCGGCGCGATCAAGAGACACAGCGCCTGCGCCAGGCGGGCGCGGCACCCCGCCGGGCGCGCCTCTTGCCGGAGCTGTGGCGCTTCTCGGACCCGGTCGGCCGCCGCGCCGTCGCGAGCGCCCCGTGCGCCGATCTGGAGGGTTTCGCCGAGGCGCACTGCGTCGAGCAGCTCGAGTATCTCGAGCCGCGCGCGGGGACGCTCGGCCGCGCCATCGCGCGCGTGGTCTCGCGCGCCGCGGCCTCGGGCTTCGCCGTCGCAGCGCGCGCCTTCACCGGCGAGCTCGCGGACGAGCCTGCCGCGGAGATCGAGGTGAGCGCGGCCGATTCACTCACGCCGGCAGCCGCGCTCGCGGGCGCGCTCACCGCCGCGGTTGTCGAGGGCCGCGTCCCGGCCGGGCTGTCGTTCGCGCGCGAGGCGCTCTCGCCCGCGGCCGCGCTCGGCGAGCTCGAGAAGCGCGGCGCGCGGGTCAGGAGCCAGGTCCCCGCTCGCTAGGCCGGCGACGCGCGCAGCAGGTCGCGCAGCGGGCGCATGCCGATCGGGCGCATGCCGCGTGTCTGGAGCGCGCCGCGCATGCTGCCGTCGCTGTAGATGCGCCGCTCCTCGTCGCGCTGCTTCCAGTCGCGCGTGATCGACTCGAGCTCGGCGCCGCCCTGCGCGCAGTGCGTGATCAGATACGAGAGCCCGGCGCCGAGCCGGTCGAGCCGCGTCTGATTGTGCGCGAGCCCGGTGCCGGGCGGGAACTCGAGTGAGTCGGCGTCGAAGTGGTCGAAGATGGGGAAGCCCGCCGCCTCCGCCGCGTCGATCCGGCGCGCGTACTCGGCGAGCCGATCCGGCAGGCCGTGCGCGGGCAGGTCGCGCGCGCGCAGCCGCGGCACGAACGCCGGCAGGCGGTAGTCGCGAGCGACGCGGAAGTAGCTGTCGACGAACTTCAGATCGAAGACCGTTCCCATGTGCGAGTCGACGTGAGTCACGTCGATGCCGGCGGCGAGCGCGCGGTCGATCTGCGCCCGGAGCTCGCGCTCGACGTCTTCCGCGGTCGCGTTCTCGACCGTCTCGCGCGTCGTGAGCCACATGCCGCCGTCGCGCGCCAGCAGGCTGCGCGCGTCGCGATCCACCGGCCCCCAGCGGTAGCCCTCGTACTCGCAGTTCAGGGTCAGATGCACGCCCAGGTCGAGCGACGGCTGCGCCCGCGCGATCCGGGCGATCTCGTCGAACCCGGGACAGGGCACCATGATGCTGCCGCAGGTGGCCGCGTCGCCCAGGGCCCGCACGCCGCCCGCGTTCGCGGCGCCCGACATGCCGAGGTCGTCCACGTGCACGACCACCACCCTTTCGCTCGCCGCGAAGCCGAGCTTCTCGAGAATCGACGACATCGCTGTCTCCCCGTTGCCTCGAGCATAGCCGCGCGCGCTTTTGCGATCATCGGCCGAGATGGATCCGATCCGGAGTTTTCCGATCGCCGACGCCGACGTCGGCGCGCGCCTCGACCACGTGGTCGCGCGCGCGCTCGGCGTGTCGCGCGGTTTCGCGCGCAAGCTGCTGGTGGCCGAGCGCGTGCTGCTCGGCGGACGCGCGGCGGCGAAGGGGACCGTGCTGCGCGCGGGGGATCGGATCGACGTGCTCGAGTTCGCGCGGCCCGAGGATCCGCCGCAGCCAAACGCGGAGCTCGAGCTGCGCGTCGTCGCGCGCGCGGACGGCTGGCTGGCGATCGACAAGCCCGCCGGCCAGGCCAGCCACCCGCTCGTCCACGCGGAGCGAGACACTGCGTCGAACGCGCTGATCGCGCGCTTCCCCGAAGTCGCGGGGGTCGGCGAAGGTGGGCTGCGCTCCGGCGTCGTGCACCGGCTGGACCCGGGGACTTCGGGCGTGCTCGTGTTCGCGCTCGCCGAAGACGCGTGGCAGCGCGCGCGCGCCGCGTTCCGCGAGAAGCGCGTGCAGAAGCGCTACGTCGCGCGGGTTCACGGCGAGTTCGCGGGCGTTCGCGAGATCGAGCTCGCGCTCGAGAGCCGCGGACCGCGCGCCCGGGTAGTGTCTCGCGGCGGCCGGCTCGCGGTCTCGCGGATCCGCGCGCTGGCGAGCGGGCCCGCGTTCAGCACGGTCGAGGTCGAGATGCGCACCGGGGTGCGCCACCAGATCCGCGCCACGCTCGCTCATCTCGGCTTCCCGATCGCCGGCGACGCGCTCTACGGGTCGCCCCTGGAGCTCGGCCGCCACCTGCTGCACGCGGAGTCTCTCGCCTGGGAGGACTTCGCCGCACAGGCCCCCGTGCCCCCGGAGTTCGAGCCGCGCAGCGAGTGAAACCGAACGCGCCCAAGCGTCGTATCCCTTCGCATCAGCTCCCTCGAGCGCACCGCAGCGCGCCGAGAGTCTGGGCCTGAGCTTGCTGCGACTGCCACCGCAGCAAAACGGAAACCCTGCAATCCCCGGCTCGGTCGGACTGACGGCGCAGTGGCGGGCCGGGGATCTCGCGCGAGCGCGGGATCCCCGGTGACTCGCGGAGCGCGCGCGCACGCCGACTCAGGGCGCGATGATCACCTTTCCGTAAGTCGCGCGTCCCGCGAGCGCCTCCAGCGCCTGCGGCACTTCGTCGAGACCGTAGGTCCCGAAGATCATCGGCCGCACCTGGCCCGCGTCGTAGAGCTTCGCGAGCCCGGCGAAGACCTCGGGCACCCGCTCGGGCTCGTGCTGTGCGTACGCACCCCAGTGCAGGCCGACTACGGAGATGTTCTTCAGCAGGATGCGGTTCGCCTTCACCTCGGGAATCACTCCGCTGGCGAAGCCGATCACGAGCAGCCGGCCGTTCCACGCGATGCAGCGCAGCGAGCCGTCGAAGATCTCGCCGCCCACCGGGTCGTAGACGACGTCGGCGCCGCGCCCATTGGTCAGGCGCTTCACCGCGTCGACCCAGTCACTGCGCGAGTAGTCGATCACCTCGTCGGCGCCGGCGCGGCGCGCGACGTCGAGCTTCTCGGCGCCGCCCGCGGTCGCGATCACGCGCGCGCCGAGGGCCTTGCCGATCTGCACCGCCGCGACGCCGACGCCGCCGGCCGCCGCGTGCACGAGCAAAGTCTCTCCCGCGCGCAGATTCGCGCGAATCGCGAGCGCCGCGTACGACGTCGGATAGACGACGGGAAACGCCGCGGCTTCCGGGAAGCTCATCGCCGCGGGCATCGCGTGCAGCGCCGCCGCCGGAACCGCGACTCGCTCCGCGAAAGCGCCGAGCGCGAGGCCCGCGAACACGCGGTCGCCGAGCGCGACGCCGCGCACGCCCGCGCCGATCTCGCGCACCACGCCGCTGACTTCCGCGCCCGGGACGAACGGGAACGGCGGCTTCATCTGGTACTTGCCCTGCACGAGCAGGACGTCGAAGAAGTTGCAGCCGGCCGCTTCCACGTCGAGCACGACTTCGCCCGCGCGCGCGACCGGATCGGGCGACTCTCGCGCGACGAGCTCCTTCGGCTCCTGCCAGTGGTCGACGACGATGGCGCGCATGAAGACTCCTTCGCGCGGGCAGTCTATCACCGGGCAGGCGGCTTAAACGCGAACGCCGACCGGGTCGCCCCGGTCGGCGCGCATCGACTGCGTGGGATTCAGACGTCCTGCGGGCGCAGCGTCTTGCGGCCGTTCGCGGTCGCGCGGTTCTGAGCCTGCGCGATCACTTCGCGGACGTGCGCTTCGAGAGCGCCGTAGAACTCGCTCCCGACGTTGCACTTCGACGCCGCCACCTTCACGCGCGACTTCGAGATGATCATCGAGTCGCCCTTCTTCGCACCGGCGGCGGCCTTCTTCTTCGTACCCATTTTCGCGAACTCCTAAGAATTTCCGGGCCGATGATTCGGCATAGGCGGCAAATAGCATGAAAGCCCCCTCGCGCAAGGGGAGAGCGCGAATTCGCGGTAGACTCTGCGCGTGCGCGTGACCCCCGCCGCAGCGCTTCTAATCGCGGTTTTACTCGCGAACGCGAGCGCCTCGGCGGAAGAGAAGTGGAGCGAGCGCAGCTCGAGCCACTTCCAGCTCTTCGAGGCCGTCGGCTTCGCGCGCTACTCGGGGCCCGACGGCTCGCGCGAGTTCGAACGCGGCGTGCTGGCGGCGCTCGAGTCCGCGCACCAGCGGGTGCGAGACACTCTGCGGATCGAGCCGCGCAACCGCGTGCGCGTGTTCGTGTACGAGCCGAGTGTCTTCGACGCGGAGTTCTCGGCGCGCTTCGGCTTTCGCGCCGCCGGCTTCTGGGACGGCGCGATTCACGTGCGCGGCAACCGCGGCATCGATGCGCGCCTGCTCGGCACGCTGCACCACGAGTATTTCCACGCCGCGCTCGAGTCGGTCGCGCCGCGCGACCTGTGGCCCGCCTGGCTGAACGAAGGGCTGGCCGAGTATTTCGAACGGCTCGCGCTCGGCCGCGAGCACCTCGACGCCGGCGAGGACGCGCGGCTCCGCGGCGTGCTCGCCGCGGGCGCCTGGATTCCGCTGGCCGACCTGTGCGTGCCGACGTTCGCCGGGTTCTCACAGGAGCCCGCGGAGATCGCGTATCTCGAGTCGTACGCCGCGGTGGAGATGATCTTCCGGCGCGCGGGGCGCGAGCGCATGCAGTCACTCGTGCGCGAGCTCGCGCGGACACGGGTGCTCGAGCGCGCACTCCAGAGCTCGTTGCACGTCGAGCTCGCCGGCCTGGAGGCGCAGCTCGTCGGCGAGCTCCGCTCGTAGATTCAGCTGGCCGGCGCGCGCGCCGATCGACGGAAATGCCCATGCGCGACCTCGACGAGCCCCGTGGCCCCACCCGACCGCCTGCTGGCCAGCGCGACGCGGCGCAAGCCGGGTTGCGCGCGACCTTGGCGGCGGAGCTCGAGAGCCCGCTGACTGCGGCGCTCGGCTACGCGGACCTCGTGCTCGAGTCCGCCGAGAGCAGCGCGGACCGCGAGTGTGTCGAGGGAATCCGGCGCCACGGTCACAAGCTGCTCGCGCTGGTGCGCGAGATCGCGGCGAGCGAACGGGCCCAGGCGGGCGCTGCGGCGCCGAGCCTGCTCGAGGCGAATCCGCGCGCGACGATCGAGCTGGTCGTCGAGGAATTCCGCGTGCCGTGCGAGGAGCGCGGCTTGCGACTGTGGAGCGACATCCGGCCCGTGCTGCCGCCACGCGCCCTGTTCGACTCACTCCGCCTGCGCCACGCGCTGCGGCTGGTGCTCGACAGCGCTCTCGCGCACACGCGCAAGGGCGGCATCAGCGTACGCGCGGGCTGGCGCGCGCCGGACCGCGGCGAGATCGAAGTCATCGACACCTCGCCCGGACCGAGCCTCTTGGAATTCGAGCGACTCACGCGCGCGCTCGACTCCGCCTCCGAGAACGCCGACCCCGCGAACACCGTCGACGGCATCGGGCTGGCGCTGGCGCGCCGCATTGCGCGCGTGCTGGGCGGCGATCTCGAATACGAGCGCGCGCCCAACGCGCGGGGAGTCTACCGGCTGCGCTTCGCCCTCTGGCCGGTCCAGTCCGAGGAAGCCGCGCGCCGACCGCGCTGGCTGCGCTTGCCCGAAGCTCGCCTGACAGGACGCGTGCTGGTCGCCGACGCCTGCGGCGAGACGCGCTGCCTCCTGCGCCGCGGGCTCGAGGAGATCGGCCTCGAGGTCGCGACCGCGGAGACCGGGCGCGGCGCCGTCGACGCCGCGCTGCACGGCAGCTTCGATCTCGTGCTGCTCGCGCTGGGCATGCCGGTGATGGACGGCTTCGGCGCGGTCGCGGCGCTGCGCCACGTCGGTTGCAGCGCACCGGTGATCGCGCTCGCCGCTCCCGAGGAGTCCGAGCTCCGCGAGCGCTCGCGCGGCTTCGGCTTCGACTCATTCCTGCTGAAGCCGCTGGACCGACTCACTCTGCTGGAGCTCGTCGCGCGCCACGTGCGCGGCCGAGTCGGCGCGCGGTCGACCGCGGGCAGCGCCTGAGCGCCGCTCGCTACTTCAGCGTGTAGGTGAAGTTGCTCTCGGAGCCGACCGAGAGCAGCACCAGCGCCGCAAAGAGCGCGAGCACGAGCAGCATCGGAAGCAGCCAGAAGCGCTTCCGGACTCTCAGGAAGTCCCACAGGCGTGACGACACGGACGGGATCGTCGGGGCGCGGGATCAGATGTGCAAGTCCTCGTCGAGCCAGCGGGCGCGCTCGCCGAGGAAGCGCGCGGGCGAGAGCGGCGCGAGGTCGATCTCGCGGTAGCGGCCGTCGCAGATCAGCTCGGCGACGCCGCGGCCGATCGCGCGCGACTGCATGACGCCGCGCCCGGTGAAGCTGTGCGCCTCGATCGCGTTCGCGACGCCCTGCACGCGGCCGAGGATGCCGCTGCAGTCGGGTGTCACCGAGTACAAGCCGGCCCAGCCGCGCACGTGGTGGGCGCGCTCGAACGCGGAGACGCGCTGCGCCAGCCGCGGCCAGATCTCGCGCTCGAAGAACTCGTCGCCGTCGTAGTCGAAGCGGTAGCCGACCGGCTCGTCCGCATTCGAGTAACCCGCCAAGGTGTAGGGGCCCTCGGGGTGGAAATACACGCCGGAGGCGTCGACGATCATCGGCGCCGCACGCAGGTCGACGCCAGCCGGCACGTCGCGCGCGCGCACGTCGACGATCGAGATCTGGCGCCGCACCGGCTGCGCGTGGCTCCGCGCGCCGAGCCGCGCCGAGACGAGCGGGCTCCACGCGCCGAGCGCGTTCACGAAAACGTCGGGCCGCAGCGAGACGTGCTCGAGGGCCGCCTCCGGATCGACACTGTTCCGTGTCAGAGCTCGCTCGACCACGCGCCCGTCGTCCGCGGGGTCGCCCTTCGCGACCTCGACGAAGTGCACGCGCTCGACCTCGCGCACGCCCGGCGCGCGCTCCGAGAGCTCGATCGACTCGAGGAAATGGCGCTGCAGGAAGCGCGCGCCGCCTGCGATCGCGCGCTCCTGATACAGGCGCCGCAGCGCGTTGGGATTCAGGAGACCATCGCCCGGGGAGTAGGTCGCGCCGACGAGCTCGCCGAGATTGCGGTCGACCAGCGGGAAGCGGCGCGCGAGCTCAGTCACTTCGAGTGGATCGACGCGAACGCCCAGTCTCTCCTGGAGCGCGCGCCGCTCGCACGCGCGCGACCAGAGCGCGCGATCAGCGTAGAGCCAGAGATAGCCGGTGCGGCGAAAGGAGACCTCGGCGGCGTGCTCCGCGAAGAACGCGAGGCTGTCGCGACAAGCCGCGATGTTGACCTCCTGCCACCACGTGGCGCGCGCGCCGCCGGCGTTCAGCTCCGACGACGCATAGCGGCCGGCGAGGTCGAGGTCGGCGACGCACACGTCGCGCACTCCGCGCTCGGCGAGCGCGCAGGCGATCGCGGAGCCGATCACGCCGGCGCCTGCGATCAATACGCTGGTGCGCTCCACGCTTTCCAATCGGCGAAACGCTCGGGCGCTACAATGCCCGCCCGCATGACTGTGCCGGAGACTCACGCCAAGCGCCCACGCCGCGCGTTCCTCGAGGCGCGCGAGATTCCGGCGCTGGTGCTCGGCACCGCGCGCGGCGACGCGAGCGCCTCGCGGCGCGTGCTCGGCGCGCGCCGCGGCGGGCGGGTCGGCGTCGGACTGGCTCTGGCCGCGCTCGCGCTCGCCGCGCCGTCGGCGCGCGCGGCGCTGACGGCCGTCGCGCTGCACGGCGCGCTCAGCCTCTCGCTCGGGCTCGCGAATCGGCGGCGCGCGTCGCACACGACGCGCGAGGTGCAGCGGCTCGCGCTGTGGACCGCAGTGACACCGCTCTGCGTCGCCGCGCTCGCGCGCCCGCTCGCGGGCGCGAACACACTGCCGCTCTACGCGGCGGTGCTGATCGGCCAGGTACTGCTGTCGCGCGCCCTGGCGGCGACGCGCTAGCGCGCGCTCAGGGCTTCGCGGGCGCGGCGGGCGGCTGCGAGTCGGCGGCGCTGGCTCGTGCGGCCGGGTCGATCTTCAGCTCGCCGATGTCTGGATAGTTGTAGCCGCGCGTGTTCAGCGGGATCGCATCGCCCGGCAGCGCCAGGCGCGCCGGATTCCCGACCACCGGGCGGAACTTCCTCGGCTCGCACTGGTTGATGACCTGGGCCTGCGGCGGCGCGGCCGGCGACTGCTGGCTCGCCTGCGGACTCGTCTGCCCGGACGCGTCGGCGCGGCCCTTGATGGCGACGCCGCCGACCGAGAAGACCAGCGACGCGAGAACGAGTGCGGCAAGCGGCAGAAGGCGCATCGTCTAGTCATCGACGCGGCCCGCCGCCAGCTTGAGTCACGTGCAGATCAGGCGTAGGTTGCGCGCGAGATGCGCGCTCGTGAGCTCGCCTTGCAGGAGATCGAGCGCGGCGTTCCAGACTGCGCTCGCTGCCCGCGCCTGTCCGCCTTCCTCGCGGACCTGCGCGTCCGGCACGCCGACTACTGGAACCGCCCGGTGCCCGGCTTCGGGGACCGGGCGCCGTGGCTCGCGATCGTCGGTCTCGCGCCGGGGCTGCACGGCGCAAATCGCTCGGGCCGGCCGTTCTACATGGACGCGTCGGGCGAGTGGCTCTACGGGGAGCTGGCTCGCCGCGGGCTCTGGGACGGCGAGCGACTCAAAGGTGTGTACATCCTGAATGCCGTGAAGTGCGTCCCGCCGCAGAACCGGCCGACCGCCGACGAGCAGGCGTGCTGCCGGCCGTGGCTCGCGCGCGAGCTCGACGCGCTCGCCGGCGCGCGGGTCGTGCTCGCGCTCGGTCGGATCGCGTGGCTGTCGGTGCTGCGCTGTCACGCGCTGCGACCGCTGGCCGCTCACCCGTTCGCGCACGGCGCCTCAGTCACTCGACCCGGCCGCCCGACCTTGCTGGCGAGCTACCACCCCTCGCGGCAGAACACGCAGACCGGCGTGCTGACGCGCGCGATGTGGCGCGCGATCTTCACGCGCGCGGCGCGCTTGGCCGAGTCGCGACGAGCGCCCAGTACGCGATCGGCAGGATCCCCGCCGCCGCGGTCTGGTGCAGCCCCGCAACGAAGCCGAGCGGAATGAGATAGGGCCCCGCGCCCGGCGGCAAGTGGAGGGCGGCGCGTGTCTCCTCCTCCCAGAGTGCGACGTCGCTCATCAGCATCAGCACGCAGATCGCGAGCACGAGCGCGGCGCCGCCGCCCGCGGCGAACGCGAGTCTGCGCGCGCCGAGCCACGGCGTCGCAAGCACCAGCGCGGCGAACAGCAGCGCCACGAAGCCGTGAGCGTGCAGCGGCCGTTCGATCCGGTGGGCCTGCGGGCCGATGCGCAGATCGTAGACGTAGCGGCTCACTCCGTCGGCGGCGCGCTCGAGCGAGAGACTGCGCGATTCGAGCGGCCGCTCGCGGAGACACTCGTTCGCGAGCCACACGAACGGGCGCTCCATCTGCGCGTACACGGGCAACACCGCCGCCAGCCAGGCGAGCGAGGCGTAGACCGCCGCGAAGCGCGCGATCAGAAGCAGCGTGCGCCTAGGCATTCTCGGGCTGCGCGCTGCGGATCCAGAGCAGCAGCGTCGCGAGACAGACGAGTGAGATGAACGCGGGCCAGACGTACACGTGCACGACCTCGAACGCGCGCGGCGAGACCGCGTTCAGCACGCAGAGCGTCAACACGCGCGCGAAGTTCACCACCAGGATCACCGCGAAGGCGAGCGCCACGCCGCGCAGGCGCGCGCGCCAAGGCGCCGGAAACACCAGCACCGCCGACGCGAGGAAGATGCCGACGTCGAGGCCGGTGCAGCTGTTCTCGATCTCGACCGCGCTGCCGGCGACGTAGACGCGCTGCCCGACCGAGCTCACGTCCGCGCGGAACAGCGAGAGCACCGCGCTCGCGAGATAGGCGACCGAGTTGCGCACGTGCGCGAGCAGCGTGCGGTCGATCGCCTCGACGAGCAACAAGTTGGAGAGTCCGACGACCAGCGCGAGATAGAAGAGGGAGCGCAGCGCGAGCTCGCCGTTGCCGGTCCGCCGAGCGGGGTCACGCGCAGCTCTCGCGTCGTCTGTCGCCAGCGTTCCCTCCGCGCACCGACTTATACCACCCGCGCGCTCTCTGTACCCGGGGATTCGCGCGGGCTAGCATCCGCGCGTGACCGGACAGGATCTGCCGCGCATCGCCACGGAAGTGCCCGGCCCGAGGTCGCGCGCGCTGGCGGAGCGACTTGAGGCGGTCGAGTGTCCGGAGGTGACTTGGCAGGGACCGCCCGCGCCGCTGTTCTGGAAGAGCGGGCTGGGCGCGAACCTGTTCGACGTCGACGGCAATCGCTTCGTCGACCTGGGCGCCGGCTTCGGCGCGGCGGTGATCGGCTACGCGCACGCGCAGCTCGTTGCGGCGCTGCAGGCGCAAGCCGCCGAGCTGCAACACGCGCTGGGCGACGTGTTTCCCGCCGAGGTCAAAGTGCGCTTGCTCGAGGCGCTCGCGCGCGTGCTGCCGCGCGGTCTCGGCCACGCGATTCTCTCGAGCTCCGGCTCCGACGCGGTCGAGTCGGCGCTGAAGACGGCTCTGGTCGCGACCGGGAAGCCGGCGGTGCTCGCGTTCGAGGGCGCGTATCACGGGCTCGGGCTCGGCGCTCTCGACGCGACCTGGCGCGGCGACTTCCGGCGGCCTTTTCTCGCGCGGCTCGCCGGCCAGACGCGCTTCGTGCCGTACGGCGACGCCGACGCGGCGCGCCGCGCTGCGCGTGCGGGCGACGTGGGCGCGATCCTGTTCGAGCCGATCCAGGGGCGCGGCGGCCTCGTGTTTCCGCCGCGCGGGTTCGTCGCGGAGCTGCGCCGGATCGCGGATGAAGTCGGCGCTCTGCTCGTCGCCGACGAGGTCTACACAGGATTGGGTCGCACCGGCCGCTGGCTCGCGTGCGAGCACGAAGGCGTGCTGCCCGACGTCGTCGCG
The DNA here is from genome assembly GCA_044450765.1 of Myxococcota bacterium. GTDB lineage: Bacteria > Myxococcota_A > UBA9160 > SZUA-336 > SZUA-336 > VGRW01. Next base: position 12,031 of record JBIOJK010000061.1, read on the forward strand.
CTCGGCAAGGCGCTCGGCGGCGGCTTCCCGCTCTCGGCCTGCGTCGGGCGGCCGGAAGTCATGCGCCGCTGGCCCGCCTCGAGGGGCGAGGCGCTGCACACGAGCACGCACCTGGGGAACCCGCTCGGCTGCGCGGCCGGACTGGCCGTGCTGCGCACACTGGAAGGGGACGACTTGCTGCGGCGCGCGGACGAGGTCGGTGCGCGCTGGCTCGCGCGGCTGGGCAAGCGGATCGGCGGGAACGCGCGCGTGCGCGAGCTGCGTGGGCGCGGCCTGCTGGTGGCGGTGGAGCTCGACGACGCCCACCTCGCGCGCGAGGCGTCGAGCCGGCTCCTGCGCGCGGGCTGGGTCGCTCTCTGCGAGGGACCGGAGAATCGCACCTTGGCGCTGACCCCCGCGCTCGTCATCGCCGAGCCGCTGCTCGACGCGGCCGCGGACCTCGTCGCGGAGTGCCTGGAGTGACTCGCTCGGAGATCGAGCGCGAGCTGCTGGCGTGGATCGCCGAGGGCGTCGACGCGCAGCGCTCGGACGCGCGCTTCGACGAGCTCGCGCTCGCGCTGTTTCACCTGCAAGTCGAGCGGGGCGCGGCGTACCGGCGCATCTGCGAGGCGTTCGGCTGCGATCCGCGCGCGGTGCGCCACTGGCGCGAGATCCCGGCCGTGCCAACCGGCGCGTTCAAGGAGGCGCGGCTCGCGATCTTCCCGGCTTCGGCCACGCTGCGCACGTTCCGCAGCAGCGGCAGCACCAGCGAAGCGCGCGGCCGGCTCGAGCTCGACGACCTGCGCCTGTACGACGCCTCGCTGGAAGCCAGCTTCCGCGCGTTCGTCTGTCCGGACGTCGCGCGCATACGCTTTTCGGTGTTGGCGCCGTCGGCGTCCGACGCGCCCGACTCGTCGCTCTCGTACATGTTCTCGCGCGCCGTCGAGCGCATGGGCAGCGCCGCGAGCCGCTTCCTGGTCGACGCGAACGGGTGGAACCCGGACGCCGCGATCGACGAGCTCGCCGCCGCGCGCGAGCCGCTCGCGCTGGTCGGCACCGCGTTCGCGTTCGTCCACCTGCTCGATCGCCTGGCCGCGCGCGGCGAGAAGCTCGAGCTGCGCGCCGGAACGCGCGTGATGGAGACCGGCGGATTCAAGGGCCGCGCGCGCGAGCTCACCCGCGAGGCGCTGCACGGCGGGATCGAGTCCTCGCTCGGCGTGCCGCGCGCGCGCATCGTGAATCAGTACGGAATGTGCGAGCTGGCGAGTCAGTTCTACGAGCCGAGCCTGCGCACGGGCACGTACTGCGACGTCAAGAGCGTCCCGCCCTGGGTGCGCGTCCGCGCCGTCGACCCGCTGACTCAGAAGGACGTCGCGCGCGGCGAGCGCGGCGTGCTGGCGATCTGCGACCTCGCGAACGTCGGCTCGGCGCTCGCGGTGCTGACCTCGGACCAGGGGGAGCTCGCCGACGGCGGGTTCCGCGTGTTCGGGCGCCTGCCCGGCGCAGAGGCGCGCGGCTGCTCGATCGCGGCCGACGCGCTGCTGGGTGCGGAGTGACTCCCGCCGGCGTTTGGGTGCGCGCATGAGGGAGCTCGCCGAGCTGGCGGCGGCACGCGAGGGACTCGAGCCGGCGCGCGTGGTGCGCGCGCTCGCGGAGACCTTCGAGCGCTGGCGCGCGCCGCAGAGCGCGGAGCGGGCGCGGCTCGCGCGCGAGCACGGCGTCTACTCGCGCGCCGTGGTCGACCGCGGCGTGCGCCTCGCGCTCGCCGGCTGGACGGCGGAGTCACTCGACGCGCTGCGCGCGCGCGAGCTCTCGAATCCGTGCTGGGTGCCGCCGGTCACCGCGGTCTGGCTCGCCGGCTCGATTCCGACCGCCGCGTTCTCGGCGCTCGCGCTGCCCCTGCTCGCGGGCGCCGCGGTCTACGCGAAGCCGGCATCGGCGGACCCGGTCTCGGCGCGCCTGTTCGCCGCGTCGCTCAGCGAGACCGATCCGGCGGTTGGGGCCGCGCTCGCGATCGGCGGCGACGCGAAGGCTCTCGACGATGCCGACGCCGTCGTCGCGCACGGCAGCGACGCGACGATCGCGCTGCTGCGCGCGCGCGTTGGCCTGGGGCGCCCGTTCATCGGCTACGGCCACAAGCTCTCGCTCGCGGCGATCGGCCCGTCGATCGATCCGCTGGTCGCGGCGCGCCGGCTCGCGCTCGACGTCGCGCTCTGGGACGGGCGCGGCTGCCTCTCGCCGGCCTGGGCGCTCGCCGTCGACGCGCCGCGCGGCCGCGCCGCGGAGCTCGCGCGCGCGCTGGCGACCGCCTTCGACGAGCTGGAGGACGAGCTCCCGCGCGGCGCGCTCGCTCCCGGCGAGGCCTCCGACCTGGTCGAGCTGCGCGCGCGCGCGGCGGTGCGCGAGGGAACGCGGCTCGAGATGGCGGCCGGCGCGTCGACCTGGACCGTCGCGCTCGAGAGCGGCGACTTGCGCCCGCCGCCCGGCATGCTGCGCTTCCTGTCGATCGTGCCGATCCCCGACCTCGAGTCACTCGGCGCCTTCAGTGCGCCGCTCGCGCCGCACCTCTCGTGCGTCGGTCACGCGGGCTTCGGCAGCGAGCGCGGGCGGCTCGCGCAGCTGGCCGCCGCGGCCGGCGCCTCGCGCCTGTGTCCGCTCGGCCGCATGCAGCTGCCGCCGCTGGACTGGAATCACGACGGCCAGCCGCCGCTGCGCTCGCTCGTGCGCTGGCTCGACGTCGAAGGCTCGGACGTCTAGCGCGACTCAGTCCTGGAACGGGAAGATCGCGCCGAAGGCGAAGCCGGTGAATGCGGCCTGGAAGAGCGCCGCGATCCACGGCCCCGGCATGCGCCGTCCGATCCGGATCGCGATCAGCTCGAAGAGCGCGAAGAACAGCGCGATCGCGCCGAGACCCAGAATGATCACGAACGGCAGCAGCCCCGAGAGACAGCCCGCGGCGACGGTGATCAGGGTCAACAGTTTTCCGACCGCAGGCAGCCACAGCCCGGTGCGGCCCGCGCCGCGCAGGAGACACTCGCTCGCGCCGAAGTAGGGCAGCATGAGCCCCGTCGCGACGAGACACCAGAGCACGCGGTGAGTCGCCGGAAAGATGTTCCAGAGCGGCAGCACCAGGGTGCCGAGCACGGCGTAGACGGCGAGGAAGAGAACCCCCGCGCTGAGCCACGTGCGCGGGTCGCGGAGCCCGTCGGCCGAAACGGCGCCGCGCCGCGAGCCGAGCGCGAGCATGATCGCGCCGGTCAGCGCGAAGAACCCGAACAGGTCGCGAGCCGCGACGAACGGTACGAATCCGAAGATGCCGCGCGTGGTGTGTGAGTCGGCGGCGGCGTCGACCGCCAGCGCGAGCGCCAGCGAGACGAGCAGCAGCGCGAGGTGGACGAGCGGCTTGGCGACGGGCGCGAGCCCGAGCCGGGGCGCGAGCGGCGCGAGCCAGCCGGGCAGGGCGAACGCGAGCACGACGCTCGCGGCGATCCCGAGCAGCACGAACGGCAGGCGCGGATCGGCGCCCGGTGTCTCCGGCGCGCCGTGGCCCGGGCCGAGTGTCTCGCCGAGCCAGTCGACGACGCGCTTGGCGGCTTCGGCCGAGTACAGGATCGTGATGTGGTCGACGCCCGGCACCTCGCTCATGCGCACGCCGGTGCCGCGCTCGGGCTCGCCGTAGGTCTTGTCGTCGACCAGCTGCTCCAGACCCGCGAGCTTCGCCGCGAACTCGCGGCCGAGCTTGCGCAGGCTCGGCGGGTCCTGCGCTGCCCAGATCAGCAGCGTGTTCGGCGGTGCGAACGGCCCGCGCAGCGCGCCGGCGCCCGAAATCGCGACGACCGCCGCGACCCCCGGATCCTGCTGCGCGTGAGCCACCACCGCGAACGCGCCCATCGAGTGACCCGCGAGCGCGACCCGCTGGCCGTCGAAGCGCGGCTGCGAGCGCGCGTAGAGCAGCGCGGCGTCGATGTCCTGCCGGAGCTGCAAGCCGTCGCCCGAGAGCGCGAACGCGTTGCGGTTCTCGCCGTGACCGCGAAAGTCGATCGCGATCACGGCGTAGCCGGCCTTCGCGATGCGCCGCGCGAGTGAGCTGGTCGTGGCCGTGTCTTCGGCGAAGCCGTGACACAGAATGACGACGGGCACCGGCGGATCGAACGCGGGAGTCTGTCCGAACTCGACGGGAGGCGACGGCTCCCAGACGACCGCCGGCACGCCGCCGGGGAGCACCATGCTGGAGCGCGCAATGTCGTTCGACGCGCGGTGCAGACCCACCAAGGAGAACGCGAGCGCCACCCCCGCGAGCGCGTACACGATCTTCGCGATCACAGCGGCCATGCTAGCATGCGCCCATGCGCGTGGCCGAGATCGACACTCCCGCGCTCGTCGTGGATCTCGAGCGCATGGAGCGAAACATCGCGACCATGGCGCGCTTCTTCGCGGACAAACCCGCGAAGCTGCGCCCGCACTGGAAGACGCCGAAGTGCGTCGAGGTCGCGCAGAGACAGCTCGCCGCCGGGGCGATCGGAATCACTTGCGCGAAGCTCGGCGAAGCGGAGGCGCTCGCCGCCGGTGGCGTGCGCGCGAGCGTGCTGATCGCGAATCAGATTGTCGGTCCCGCGAAGCTCGCGCGCCTGATCGCGCTCGCGCGCGTGCTGCCCGAGCTGATCGTCGCGGTCGACAGTGCCGAGCAAGTCACTGCGCTGGACGCCGCGCTGCGCTCCGCCGCTGCGCCCGCGCCGCGACTCGGCGCGCTGATCGAGGCCGACACCGGCATGCACCGCTGCGGCACCGGCACACCGGAAGACAGCGTCGCGCTCGCGCGACGGATCGCGGCGAGCCGAGTCGCCTACCGCGGAGTCATGGGCTACGAGGGGCACGCGGTGCTCGTCCCGGACGCGGCGAAGCGCAAGGAGCTAGCCGAGCTGGCGGCCTCCGCGCTGCTCGCGCACGTGGCGGCGCTGCGCGCCGCGGGCCTCGCGCCCGAGATCGTCTCGTCGGGCGGAACCGGCACTCACGACCTCACTGGAACCACGCCGGGAGTCACGGAGATCCAGGCCGGCAGCTACGTGTTCATGGACGGGCGCTACCGCGACGTGCGAGACGACTTCGAGCCCGCGCTCACGCTGCACACGACGGTGATCCACCGGCGCGGCCGGCTGGTGATCACCGACGCCGGCGTGAAGTCTCTGTCGAGCGACTTCGGTCTGCCGGTCGCCTTCGAGCTCGGCGCGCGCGTCGTAGGGCTCTCCGAGGAACACGGACACGTGCTCCTCGACGAGGGCGTGGAGATCGCGCCCGGAGAGCGGCTGCGCATCCTGCCGAGTCATGGAGACACGACCATCAACCTGCACGACCGCTACTACGCCGCGCGCGGAGACTCGGTGGAGGAAGTCTGGTCGATCGTCGGGCGCGGGCGCTTCGTCTAGCATGCCGAAGCTCGTCGTGACCGGTGCGAACGGCGCGCTCGGTCGAGTCCTGCTCGAGCGGGCGCGCGCGCGGGGGGGCATCGAGATCGTGGCGCTGGTGCGCTCGGCGCGCGCCGAGGCGCAGCTCGCGGCGCTGGCCCACGCGGGCCTGCGCGTGCTGCGGATCGACTGGAGTGACTCGCCCGGGCTCTGCGACGCGTGCGCCGGCGCGCAGGGCGTCGTGCACCTGGCGGGACTCCTGATCCCGACGCGCAGCGAGAGCTACGAGGGCGCGAACGTCGACACGACCCGCGCGATCGCGACCGCGGCCGCCCGCGCGCGGGCGCAGAAGCTCGTGCTCGTCTCGGCCGTGGGCGCGAGCGCGGAGTCGCCCAACGCCTACTACCGCAGCAAGGGACGCGCCGAGGACGTCGTGCGCGCGGTCGGGCTGCCCTACACCATCGTGCGTTGCCCGCTGCTGCTCGCCTGCGACAGCGTCGGCTCCCACGTGCTCGCGCGCATGACCAAGCTGCCGGTCGCGGTCCTGCTGCGCGGCGGCGCGAATCTTGAGCAGCCCGTCGACGCGCGCGACGCCGCCGACGCGACCCTGAACGCGGCGCTCGAGGTCGCCCGCGCCCGCGACGCGACGCTCGACCTGGTCGGGCCCGAGTCACTGCCGCGCCGCGAGCTGCTCGCGCGCTGCGGCCGGCTGCGCGGCCGCGTGCCGCTGACCGTGCCCGTGCCCGCGGGCGTGGTGCGCGCCGCGCTCGGCGCCCGTGAGCTGCTCTTCGGACCCGGATTCTCGCCCGAGGTGCTCGACGTGATCCTGGACGACGTGCGGCTCGACCCGCTGCCCGCGGCCGCGGCGCTCGGCATCGCACTGCGACCGCTGGACGACACACTCGAGCGCACCCTCGAGCTCGAGGCCGCGGCTTGAGCGGTGCGCAGGTCTCGGCGCCGAGGCGCGTCGCGCTCTGGCACAAGCTCGTGCCGTGGCTGATCACCGGGGTCTGTTTCTACGTGCTGTGGCGGCGAATCGAGGGGACGGCCGCGCGCGAGGGGCTCGACGTCGCGAGCTACATGGCGCGCGTGCTAGAGGCGGTCCGCTGGGGCCCATGGCTCGCGCTGATGATTCCGTACTCCCTGCTCTACCTGCTGGTCGACACGCTCGTGCTCTGGCGCGTGATCAACTGGTTCAACGCGCCGGTCAAGCTGCGCGACGTGCTTCCCGTGCGCGCGTCGAGCTACATCCTGTCGATCGTCAACGAGCAGGTCGGCAAGGGCGCGATCGCCCTCTACATGAACCGGCGCCACGGGATCCCGGGCTGGGAAGTCGGCTCGAGCATGCTGTTCGTGATGTTCTGCGAGGTCTATTACCTGCTCTCGTGGGCGACGCTCGGCTACTTCGTGTCCCGCGACGAGCTCCCCGCGATGTTCGGCGCGATCCCGTGGGTGTCACTCGCGGCGGTCGCCTTCTTCTTCGTGTTCACCGCGTTCTTCGGCGGGCGTCTCGGCGCGGGCTCCGGCCTGCGCGAGCGCGCGATCTTCCGCGCGTTCCGACTGGCCTCGCGCCGACAGTATCTCGCGGTGATCGCGCTGCGCGCGCCCGCCATGCTGATCGCGATCTTCGTCTACACCGCGGCGGCTCATCTGTTCGGGATCGAGGTCGATCTGCGCCAGATGCTCGGCTATCTGCCGGTGATCTTCTTCGGCGCGGCGGTGCCGGGGCCGATGCGCGCCGTGGCGATCACACTGTGGGTCGTGCTGTTCCCGCGCTTCGCGGGTCAGGTCTCGATCTTCGGCTTCCTACAGCACAATTTCTTCGTGTTCTTCAACGCGGCGATCGGGCTCGTCTTCCTGCGCCGCGCCTATCGCGAGCTCTTCGAGGCAGAGGCGAGCGCCCCTAAGTAGCTCCCGACATCATCACGATGCCCTCGAGAAACTCCGAGAAGCTGTTCGTGATCGGCGAGACACCCGAGACACTCGGCGCCTTCGCCGAGACCGAGCAGACCGGCGCGCCGTCTTCCTTGCGCAAGTCGAAGACGTAGAGCTCGTCCGCGCCGTCGGAGCCGAACGCGAAGAAGCCGGGCAGCGTCTGCTCGATCCGGTGCGCGCCGTTCTGGGCGAGCACGGTCTCGAGCGCGAAGAACTCGATGTAGCCGGTGTCGTACGGGATCTTCCCGCGCGCGCCGTTGCACGCTTCCATGAAGCGCGCGTAGGTTCGGGGCAGGTTCGGTGGGGCGTGTTCCTGAAACTGCTTCACCTCGATGGGGTCGGCCGTCGGGCCGCGCTGGAGCCGGAATCTCGGGTTTCGAAGCAGCTTTTGAACGTCCATCCGCCCTCCTTTTCCCTCGACCTGATTATACGCCTCAGCCCCGGAACATGAAGTAGAGCGCGCCCAACATGCACAGCCCCGACCAGAGGAAGTCGAGCTTCACCGGGTTCTGCATGTACAGCACCGAGAACGGCACGAAGACCGCGAGCGTGATCACCTCCTGCAGGATCTTCAGCTGCGGAAGTGACAGCGCGGCGTAGCCGATGCGGTTCGCCGGCACCTGCAGCAGGTACTCGAAGAGCGCGATCGCCCAGCTCGCGAGCGCCGCGATCCACCAGGGCCGCTCTGCCAGGTTCCGCAGATGCGCGTACCAGGCGAACGTCATGAACAAGTTCGAGAGCACCAGGAGACCCGCCGTCGGGAACAAGATGCGCAGCATCGGCGGAGGATAGCGGCGTGCATCTCCGCCGACTAAGGCGCGCCGCGCAGGCCTTCGGGAAGCTCGGCCGGCGGGCACGGCTGCCACGGACCGCTCGGGTTCGCGCTCGTCTGCCAGCCACCGGCCGCGCGGCGGAAGTAGTGACCGTCGAGCCAATAGGCGCCCGGCTGGCTGGGGACGGCGTAGAGGCGGCGCGCGGAGTCGTAGACCAGAGCGACACCGGTCGGTGTCAGCGCGCGGAACCCGCGCTCTTCGGGCGAGGGCCCCTTCGCGACTTCGGGCGGGCGCGCCGCGGTCGCGCACGCGCCGAGCAGCAGCGCCGCAGCCAGCACGCGAGCCGCGCGAGTCACGCGGCACCCGGAGTCACGCGGCGCAGCGAGAGCGCGCGATCGACGATCGAGACGGCGGTCGAGGCAATCAGCGCCCAGGCCAGCCAGCGGTTCGGGCTCGCGAGAAAGTCGGCCCCGAGCTGCACGAGCAGCGCGCCGCCGAGCGGAGTGAAATACAGCACACCGTTCCAGCGCCCGAGCCCGCTCATGCGCAGCTCGCCCGCGCGGCGCAGCCAGTACGAGTCGGCGACGTACTGCGCGAATGCGACTGCGACCAGCGCCGGCAGCAGCCACGGGACGGCGCCGGCGCGCGCCGCCGCGAATAAGCCCGCGTCGACGAACGCGAAGTCCGCGCCGTGGTCGAGCGCGCGCCCGACGGCGCTCGCCGTGCCGCGCGCGCGAGCGAGCGGCCCGTCCGCGAGATCGCTCGCGATGGCGACACAGA
>JBIOJK010000062.1:0-20862 GCA_044450765.1 Myxococcota bacterium
CTGAGTCGCAGCTCGAAGAGCGCCTCGTCGGGTCTGACGCTGTGCACGAAGCCCGCCTCGGCGACGCGACGCACTTCAGTGTCGCGCACCTCGAGCGCCGGGCCCGTGCAGTAGAAGCTCTCGTCGTCGTCCATGCCGGGGAACGCGTGCAGCGCGTAGCGGCCGTCGCGCGCCAGATCGGCGCGCTTGGGCGAGTGACCGACCGCGAACACGAACAGCCCGCCGCGGTGGATCGCGGGGCAGACCGGGTGCACGCGCGGCCCGCCGTCGGCGCGCGTCGTCGCGAGGAACGCGAGCGCCGGGCCGCGCTCTCCGAGGAAATAGAGCAACCGCCGTCCGATCGCCGCCAGCGGCGCCGCCTCGTCCTCGAACTGACTCCAGGTCAGCGCCGCGCGCGGCACGTCAGCTCCAAGTAGTGGCCGTTGGGGTCGAAGAAGTAGAGTGAGTGGCGGCCGTCGCCTTGGTCCCGCTCTTCCGGAATCGCGACTCCGCTCGCGGTGAGCCGCGCGCGCCAGCTCTCGAGGTCCGCGCGCGTGGCGACCGCCAGCGCGACGTGCGGCACGTCGTCCAGGGAGGCGGGGCGCGCCGCGCCCTCGATCTCGAAGAAATCGAGCAGCGCGCCGCTCGGCAGCCGGAAGCCGGCCAGCCGCCAGGTCGTGCCTTCCGCCCCCTCGCTCGGGCCGTCCGCGCGCTCGGCGAGCGGCAGACCGAGGACCTCGCCGTAGAAGCGCTCGGTCGCCTTCATGTCGAAGCAGCGCAGAGCCACGTGGTCGATGCCGAGCAGCGGGGATCCCATGGCACTCCTCCTTGCCGAGCGATCGTACCGCGGAGATCCTGACATCTTCTGTCAGCTGAATCGGTAGAATTCGGCGGTGCGCGCGCGGCGACTCATCTCGCTGTTGTTGCTCCTTCAGAGCCGCGGGCACGCGACCGCCAGCGAGCTGGCCGAGGAGCTCGGAGTCTCGCTGCGCACGGTGTACCGCGACCTCGAGGCGCTCGGCGCCGCAGGCATTCCCGTGTCGACCGAGCGCGGGCCGGGCGGCGGCTGCCGGCTGCTGCACGGCTACCGCACGCAGCTCACCGGGCTCGACGCGGGCGAAGCCGAGGCGCTGTTTCTCGCGGGCCTGCCCGGACCCGCCGCGGAGCTCGGGCTCGGCAGTCTGCTCGCGGGCGCACGGCGCAAGGTCATGGCGGCGCTGCCCGCGCCTCTGCGCGCCGCGGCGTCGCTCGCGGATCAGCGCTTTCATCTCGACACCCGTGGCTGGTTCCAGGCGGTGGCGGAGCACCCGGCGCTCGAGTCACTCGCCGCCGCGGTCTGGAGCGACCGCCGCGTCCGCTTCGACTACGAACGCCCCGACGGGAAGCGAGTCACCCGCGAGTGCGACGCGCTGGCGCTCGGTCTGAAGGCGGGCCTCTGGTATCTGGTCGGCCGACTCGAGCGCGATCTGCGCGTGTACCGCGTGTCGCGCGCCGCGCGAGTCACTGCACTCGACGAGTTCGAGCGCGATCCGAGCTTCGATCTGGGCGCGTTCTGGACCGACTGGACGGCGCGCTTCGAGCGGGGCCTGCCGGCGATTCCCGTGACGGTGCGCGTCCGCCCCGACGCCGCTGCGTGGGTCGAGAAGCTGGGCGACCCGGCGCGCCGCGCGCCCGCGCTCCCGGGCCCGACGCCGGATCGAGACGGCTGGCTGCGCCGCACGCTCGTCTTCGAGAAGCTCGAGTACGCGGAGAGCGCGCTGCTTGGGCTGGGCGCCGCGGTCGAGGTCGTCGCGCCGGAGGAGCTGCGAGAGCGAATCGCTGCGGGCGCCGCCGAGGTGAGCGCGCTCTACGGCGCGGGCGCGCGCAGCGTATCCTAGAGCGTGGCGAGCCGAGCGACTGGAGAAGGAGAGCCAAGATGGGGTCCTACGCCGAAGCGCTCCTCGACTTCTACCGGGGCGAGGTGCTGGGCGAAGCCGTCTACTCGGGAATGTTTGCCGCGGCCCGGAGCGAGGCCGAGCGGCTGAAGTGGGCGACGTTGCTGCAGCTGGAGACCGAGACCAAGGCGTGGCTGCGCGCGCCGATGCTCGCGAGCGGGGCGAGCATCGCCGAGCCCGCCGCCGACCGCGCCCAGGGCGCCGCCGTCGCCGAGCAGCTCAAGTCACTGCCGTGGGAAGTACAGGTGAAGGGCTTGCGCGACGCGATCCCGGGCGACTACATCCCCCGCTACCAGGCCTACGCCGCCGCCGCCCGCGCGCGAGGGGCGCGCGACGAAGAATCCGTCTGTCTCTACATGGTCGAGCACGAGCGGGCCCAGCACGAGTTCGCGCTGCGCGAGCTCGCCGGGGCCAGCGCCGAGCGATCGCTGGAGCCCGTGGTCAAGCTCCTCCGCTACCCGCTCGAGCGCTGAGGCCGCAGCGCGCCATGTCGGACCGACTCTGGTGGAAGCACGGCGTGGTGTATCAGATCTACCCGCGCTCGTTCATGGACTCAAACGGCGATGGCGTCGGCGATCTCGCGGGGATTCGCGCGCGGCTCGATCACCTGGCGTGGCTCGGGATCGACGCCCTCTGGCTCTCGCCGATCTTTCCCTCGCCGATGGCCGACTTCGGGTACGACGTGTCGGACTACTGCGACGTGGATCCGGTCTTCGGCGACCTCGCGGAGTTCGACGCGCTCGTCGCGGACGCGCACGCGCGCGGGATTCGCGTGATGCTCGACTGGGTGCCGAATCACACCTCGGATCGACACGCGTGGTTCCGTGAGTCACGCGCCAGCCGGACTAGCTCGAAGCGCGACTGGTACGTGTGGCGCGATGCGCGGCCGGGCGGAGGCCCGCCGAACAACTGGGCCGCGATGTTCGGCGGACCGGCGTGGGAGCTGGATCCCGAGACGAGTCAGTACTATCTGCGCTCGTTTCTCAAGCAGCAGCCGGACCTGAACTGGCGCAGCCCGGAGGTCGAGCGCGCGATGCACGCCGTGCTGCGCTTCTGGCTCGAGCGCGGGGTCGACGGCTTCCGGATCGACGTGATCCACCGCATCGCCAAGGACCCGGAGCTGCGCGACAACCCGCCGAGCGCGCGGCCCGGGCCCGGTTGGGGCGGCCAGCTCCACGTGCACGACGAGAATCACCCCGACATTCACGGCTTTCTGCGGCGCATCCGGCGGGTGCTCGACTCCTACGACGAGCGCGCGGCGGTCGGCGAGATCGGGCTGCCGCCGGAGCAGGTCGCGACTTACTACGGGCGCGGCGACGAGCTGCAGCTGGCGTTCAACTTCTCGCTCCTGCGCGCCGGCTGGAACGCGCGCGCGTTCGGCCGCGAGCTCGCGCTCTTCGACGAGGCGGTGCCGCCCGAGGGCTGGCCGGACCTCGTGCTGTCGAATCACGACGTGCCGAGACACGCATCGCGCTACGACGATCCGGCGCTCGGCGACGCGCGTGCCCGCGCGCTGGCGCTGCTCCTGCTCACCGCGCGCGGCACGCCGTTCCTCTACTACGGCGAGGAGATCGGCATGCGCAACGGCGTGATCCCGCCCGAGCGGCGCCAGGACCCGTTGGCCTGGACCCTGCACCCGAGTGTGTCGCGCGATCCCGAGCGCACGCCGATGCACTGGAGCGCCGAGCCGGGCGCGGGCTTCACGACCGGCGAGCCGTGGCTACCGCTCGCGTCGGATTGGGCGACGCGGAACGTCGAGTCGCAGCGCGCAGACCGCGAGTCACTGCTCTGGCTGTACCGCGATCTGCTCGCGCTGCGCCGGCGGACGCCCGCGCTCGAGCGCGGAGCGTGGCGCGAGCTTCCGGCGCCCGAGGGCGTGCTGGCCTGGGAGCGACTCGACGGTGGCTCGCGCGCGCTGGTGGCGCTGAACTTCGCCTCGGGGAGTCAGTCCGCGGGCCTGCCGGCGGCGGCGGTGCGCGACGGCGTGCGCACCCGCGCCGGCGCAGATCTGCCCGCTGACTCGGGCCGCCTCGAGCTCGGTCCGTGCGAGGCGGCGGCGCTGGTCGTCGATGCCTGATCCGGTCCCGGCCGCGCCGCGCGAGCGCGAGGGTCGCGGCGCATTCGGCGGCTTCATCGGTCCGCAGACGCTCGTCGGGCTGGTCGCGAACACCGCCCCCTGGCTCTTCGACGGCGAGCCCCCCGCGCGGGCGGAGCTCCCGTACGTGGCGATCCTGCGCGCGGCAGATCGCCTCGCGCCGCGGCCGAGCCCGTCGCCGGCCGAGCGCAGCGAGTACTTCGAGCTGTGTCTCGCCGCGCACTTCGCGAGCGTCGCGACCTACGTGCCGACGGACGTCGACACCAAGATCCGGCGCGCGCTCTGGCAGGAGGCGATCGGCACCGACGAGCTGCCGCGCATGCGCGCGCTCGCGCTCGGCATCGCGGCCTGGGACCCGGCGCCGGTCTCGGCGCGGATCGTGCGCGTCGAGGGCGCGGGCGCGATCTCGGGACACGACGGCGAGCGGCTCGCGGTGCTCTGCGGCGGCCTGGTCGCCGCGCGCGCCGCGCGCGATCCGGCGGGCGCGGCGGAGCTCGAGGCCGCGATCGACGCCGAGCTGCGCCGCGAGGCGCGCGCCTTCGACCGCGTCGCGCGCACGAAGGGCGCCGAGCTCGATTCACTCCGCCTCGCGGCCGTGCTGACTCACAACGCGGGCGACCTGATGCAGGGCTTGGCCGGCAACGCGGACCCGCGCTTCGCCGACCTCGCGCGCGCGGGTTTCGAACGCTACGGCGGCGCCTTCGGCCGCGCCGCGGCGCTCTACCGCGACTCACTCGCCGCGGAAGGCCACCGCAACTACCCGCTGCGCCGCGCGCGCGCGCTGCGCGCGAGCCCCGCGCTGCTGCTTCCGATCGCGCCGTTCTTCGACGCCTGGGGCGAGACCGTCGCACGCTTCGCCGGCTTCGGCGACGCGGAGCGCGCGGAGATCGTCGGCGCGCTGGTCGAGGGCTGTCGCAAGATTCCGGGGCAGGTCGGATACTACCGCGCGCTGGCCGGCATGGAGCGCGCGCTGCCGCGCGGGCTCGACGCGCCGGATCTCGCGCGACACTACTCGGCTTCGGTGCGCCGCGAGCTGCGCGGGGCCGAGCTGCGCCGCCGGCTCGCCGTGAAGCGCGAGTCTTTCGAGGCCAGCGCGGCGAAGCGGGCCAGGGAGCGACTCGGGCGGGTGGCCTAGCGAGTCACTTCCCGAGGCCCTTGCGCGCCAGCTCGACCGGGAATCGCTTCAGGTCCAGAACCGCGCTCGGCCGCGCGGACACGCGCGCGTACCAGTCGCTCACCTGTTTGCAGTCGTCCGGCAAATCGATCCCGATCGCGGCGCCGAAGTCGAGCGTCGTCTGCAGGATGATGTCGGCCATCGAGTACGCGTCGCCCGCGATGAACGGCCGTCCGGCGATCTCGCGGCCGAGCCAGCGACACGCACCGGCGAAGACCTTCAGGTTCGACTCGCCGAACTCTTTGAACTGCGGGCGTCCTTGCGACGCGGCGTAGGCGGCGGTGAACGGATGCGCGTGCACCCAAATCATGCCGGCGGGCAGCATCACGCGGAACTCGATGCGCCGGATCCACATGTCGATGCGGCCGATCTCGGCGGGCGTGCGGCCGAACAGACGCGGCTCGGGATGCAGCGCCTCGAGATAGCGGCAGATCGAGACACTCTCCGCGAGCGCCGTGCCGTCGTCGAGCTCCAGCACCGGCAGTTGGCCGAGCGAGTTCTTCGCGAGAAACTCGGGCGCCTTGTGCTTGCCCTCCGCGAGCGGCACCCGCACGAGGGGAATCTCGAGTCCCTTCTCCAGCAGGAAGATGCGCACGCGGCGCGGATTCGGCGCGGGGTCGTCGTCGTTGTAGAGCTTCATCTCGCCTCCGGCGCCATTCTACTCACAGCGCGCGGCGCAGTGCCTCGGCGATCAGCGCGGGCTCCGCGTTTCCGCCGGACAGCAGCACGCCGCAGCGGCCGCGCCCGTCTCGGAGTGCGGCCGCCAGCGCGGCCGCGCCCGAGGGCTCGAGCACGAGCCGCAGCTCGCGCAGCGCGAAGGCCATGGCGTCGAGCATCTCGCCGTCGGAGACCAGGGCGACGCGCGCGACGTGCCGCTGCAGCACGGGGAAGGTGAGCTCCCCGACGCGCACGCGCAGCCCGTCGGCGATCGTGCGCGGCGGCGGAACCGCACGCCGCTCGCCCGCGGCGAGCGAAAGCGCGAAGTCGTTCGCGTCCTGGGGCTCGACCGCGACGAGCTCGATCGCGGGTGCCAGCGCGTGCAGCGCCACCGCGCAGCCGGCCATCAGCCCGCCGCCCGAGACCGGCGCGAAGAAGCGGTCGAGTGACTCGACTTCCTCGAGCAGCTCGAGCGCGCTCGTGCCCTGACCTGCGGCGACCAGCGGATGCTCGAAGGGCGGCACCAGGGTCAGGCCCTCCGCCGCCGCGATCTCGGCCGCGCGCCGCGCGCGCAGCTCGCCGTCGCTGCCGACGCTGACGATCTTCGCGCCGTCCGCGGCCGTGCGCGCGTGCTTCACCGCGGGCGCGTCCTCGGGCATCACGATCACGGCGCGGAAGCCGAGCACGCGCGCCGCGCGCGCGACCGCCTGCGCGTGATTCCCCGAAGAGTGCGCGACCACGCCGCGGCAGTCGCGCGGCAAGGTGGTCATCAAGCTGAACGCGCCGCGCAGCTTGAAGGCGCCCGTCGGCTGCAGTGACTCGGCCTTGAGAAACAGCTCGAGCCCCGGCCGCGGCGCGCAGCGCAGCACCGGCGTGCGCAGCACGTGCGGCGCGATGCGGACCTGCGCGGCGCGGATCGCGGAGAGGTCGAGCTCCTTCAGCACCGCGGCAGCCGCGCCTCGACGTCGCGCAGCCGCGGCAGCGCCGCGTCCTTCGCGGACAGGAGCGGCGCGGCCACCGGCCAGTGGATCGCGAGATCCGGGTCGCTCCAGAGCACGCCGAGCTCGTCCTCGGGGTGATAGAGCTCGGTGCACTTGTACTGGATCTCGGCCGAGTCACTCGTCACGCAGAAGCCGTGCAGGAATCCGGGCGGCACCCAGAGCTGGCGGAAGTTCTCGGCCGAGAGCGTCTCGCCGACCCAGCGGCCGAAGGTCTTCGAGCCGCGCCGCACGTCGACCGCGACGTCGAACACCTCGCCCGCGATGCAGCGCACCAGCTTTCCCTGCGCGAACGCCACCTGCATGTGCAGCCCGCGCAGGGTGCCGCGCGCCGAGCGCGAGTGATTGTCCTGCACGAAGTGCGCGCTCACGCCGCCGGCGGCGAACTTGTCCGCGCGGTAGCTCTCGAGAAAGAAGCCGCGCGCGTCGCGGAAGAGTGTCGGCTCGACGCGGATCACCTCGGGAATCGCACTGGCCTCGAAGCGCATCGGCCGAGCTTAGCGCCGGGTATGATGCGCCGTCGACGCACGACATCGAGGGGAGACTCTGGTGAAGACACGCTTGGGAATTGCGCTCTGTGCGTTCATTGCCGTCGGCGCCGCGGCCGCGCGCGCGGACGAAATTCACTTCGCGAACGGCGACCGGCTGACGGGGAAGATCGTGAGCCTCAAGGACGGCAAGCTCGGCTTCGACTCGAAGCTGGCCGGCACTCTGTCGATCAGCTGGGCCGACGTGGCGACGCTGTCGAGCGACGAGCCCGTGACCGTCGAGCTCGCGGGCGGATCGGTGATCGTCGACAAGCTCGTGGCCGCAGATCCCGGCAGCGTGCGCACCGCCGGCAGCGACAAGGTCACCCAGCAGACGATCCCGCTCGACACCGCCGTGAAGCTGAATCCGGAGCCGGTGGCGTGGCACGGAGCCCTGGCGGCGGGCGCGGACATCGAGCGCGGGAACACTCACAAGACCGGCGCCACCGTGGACCTCGGCGCGGTGCGGCGCAGCGAGATGGATCGCATCACGTTCTCGGCCGGCTACGCGGGCGAGCAGTCGCGCGACGCGACCACCGGCGTCGACTCGACAACCAAGCGCAAGGTCTACGGCTCACTCCAGTACGACTACTTCCTCACCAAGCAGTTCTATGCCTACGGGAACTCGCGCGGCGAGAAGGACGGCGTGGCCGAACTGTCGCTCCGCTTCACGGCCGGCGGCGGCGGCGGCTACCAGTGGTTCGAGACCGACACCATCAAGTGGAATACGGAGGCCGGTCTGTCCTGGATCTCCGAGAACTATTCGAACGGCACTCCGCACACCGACTACATCGCCGCGCGGATCGCGTCGAACTTCGAATACTTGCTGCACCCGGGACTCACTTTCTTCCAGTACACGCGGGTGTATCCGAGCCTAGAGAACTCGAAGGACCAGCTCGTCGATACCGCGACGGGCCTGCGCTACAAGCTGTTCGGGAACTTCTTCGGCGAGTCGAAAGTGCTCTGGGTTTGGGACTCGACGCCGGCCGACGGCAAGGATCGCCAGGATCTCGCGTTCATCCTCGGCGTCGGCTACGGCTTCTAGGCATGACGATGCCCCCGCTGCTCGTCAATACGCGTGACTTCGCCCGCGAGCTGCTCGCGGAGTGGTCGAAGGACGATGCGCTCAGTCTCGGCGCCGCGCTCGCTTACTACACGATCTTCTCGATGGCGCCGCTGCTCGTGCTGGTGATCGCGATCGCGGGCCTCGTCTTCGGCCGCGCCGCGGCGCAGGGTGAGATCGTCACGCAGATCCAGGACACGATGGGCCCGGCCGGGGCACAGATGATCGAGGGCATGATCGCGCACGCGAGCCGACCTTCATCCGGCGTCGTGGCGACAGTCGTGAGTCTGCTCACGATGGGATTCGGCGCCTCGGGGGTCTTCGCCCAGCTGCAGAGCTCGCTCAACAAGATCTGGGAGGTGGACCGCACCAAGAGCAGCGGCATCCGCGGCCAGGTGACTCGCCGGGCCACCGCGTTCGGCATGATTCTCGGCATCGGCCTGCTCCTGTTCCTGTCGCTCGCCGCGTCGGCCGCGCTTTCCGGCTTGCACGAGCTGCTCGGCGCGCGCTCTCCGGTCCTGGCCGAGGTGCTGCCGATCGCGAACTTCTCGATCTCGTTCGCCGTGGTCACCGCGCTCTTCGCGATGATCTTCAAGGTGCTGCCCGACGTGCGCATCGAGTGGCGCGACGTCTGGCTCGGCGCGGCGGTCACCGCGCTCCTGTTCACGATCGGCAAGGCGCTGATCGCCTTGTATCTCGGCCACGCCGGCATCACGTCGGTGTACGGCGCCGCCGGCTCGCTCGTGCTCGTCCTGCTCTGGATTTACTACTCTGCGCAGATTCTGTTCCTGGGCGCCGAGTTCACGGAGGTGTACTCGCGCCGCTACGGCTCGCGCCGGGGAGATGCAAGGCCGTGATCGACAAACGTCTGGGTTTCGCGGCTGTGCTTGCGCTCGCCGCCGCCTGCTCGTTCCGGGGAGGCGACTACACGCCGCTCGCGAAGGAGCCGGAGACGCCCTGTCTGCTCGAGGCCCAGGACATCTGCAAGGAGAAGCTCGGCTCGGCGGACATCGGCAACTGCGTGGCGCGCGAGAAGTACCGCTGCGAGCTGCTCGAGCAGGAGAAGGCCGGCGAGCCGAAGCCCGCTACTCCTTAGTGCCCTCGAGCTGCTCGCACATGTAAGTCTCGCGCTTCAGACAGGCCTGGCGGTCGGAGCCCGCGAGCTGCTTCTCGCACTTGGCCGCGGCCTCCTTGGCGCACTTCCCCGAGCCCAGCTCGTCCTTCGCGAGATCCGCCGGCGAGGCGCAGGCCGCCGCGGCGAGCAGGAATCCGATGACCGCGAGGCGACGCATGATTCAGCAGGATGTCGCGCGCGGCTCGACCGGTAAAGGGGTAGCATGTGCGGCATGTCTCTCCGCGCGCTCGTCTCGATCGCCGTCGGTCTCGCGGCGCTCGGCTGCGCGGGCGCACCTCCGCCGCACGCCGGCGGCGCCGCCGCACGGGACTACTTTCCGCTGCTGCCCGGCGCTCACTGGGTCTACGAGCTGCACACGGGCCTGTTCGCGCACACGCAGCTCGACGTGACCGCGCGCGGCGAGCGGCCGGTGCGCGGCTCCGACTCGGGCATCTTCGTCGTCGAGGAGCGCACGGCAGGCGAAGTCTTCGGCCTCGATCCCTCGGGCCTGGTCGGCTACCGCGTGATCGGCGGCTACATGACGCGCGTGCCCGCGCTCGAGCTCGGCTCCGACGGGGTCGTGCACGTGTTCGGACGCGACGGGGTCTCGATCCTGCCGCTCGATCCGCAGCCGGGTCAGCGCTGGTCCGATCAGGTCGAGGTCTTCGACACGCCGGGTGAGTCCATGCAGAGCTGGACCGCGACGATCGAGAACGTCGGCCGCGTGCACGTCCCGGCGGGCACCTTCGACGACGTGATCCTGGTGCGCAGCGAGCACTGGGACCGCGAGTGGCGAGACACCGAGCCCCTGCACAGCTACGAGGACTACTACGCGCGAGGCGTCGGACTCATCCGCAGCGTCGCGCGCAACCACACGCGCATGCTGCCGATCGCGGAGCTGGAGCAGGAGCTCGTCGCAGTGAGCTTCGACGGCGGCACGGGAGCCGCGGTCGCGCGCTGAGCGCGCGAGTCACTCACCGGACGAGAGGTCCGTCGGGCGGAAGCGCGAGTCGGACATCGGCGCGTCGAGCTGGACCTGATCGAACACGACGCGCGTGTGCGTCTGGTCGACGACGTCCTCGAGCTCGATCGCGCCCGCGATCGCCAGGTCGCCGACGCGCTGCACCTTCGCCGGGTCGGCGCTCAGCACCTTGCGCAGCCGGCCGCCGGGCTCGTACGACTCGATCTTCAGCACCACGCAGGTCTCGCGGTCGACGGACGTGACCACGCGCTCGTAGCTCGACTCCTCGCCTGCCGCGGGCGCGCTCTGAATCACGTACACCGGCCGCTCCGCGACGCTGGCGTCGGGCAGGCGCTCGGCGTGGCCGTGCTTCTGGAACGTGCGCCAGTTCTCGAAGTCGTCGTACGAGAAGTCGGTTCCGAAGAGGCCGCTGTTGCTGCGGCCCTGGACGCGCCGCACGCGGCGCTCGTCCGGCGACCAGACGTAGAAGTCACTCGGCCCGGTCGCGCTCTCGATCATGAGCATCGCCGTGCCGCGCATCTCGGGCGGGCGATCGAAGCGCACGACGATGCGGTGCAGCCCGTCGTCGAGCTTCTTCCCGCTCACGGTCGCGCGGCTGTGCCGCTCGCCACCGACCCGGTCGACCTTGGTGAATTCGGCGCGGAACGAAACGGTCGTCTTCGGTGTGTTCCGCTCCAAGCAGTCGCGCGCCGGCGCGAGATCCAGCGCATCGGCCCCCGCGCGCAGCGGTCCTGCCAGCGCGAGCCCGAGCGCGACGAGCATCCCCACGTGCAGTCGAGCCATCCGGTTTCTTATAGTACGCGACTCCGTGCGCCGAAACGCCTGCGCCCGCGTTCTCGCGATCGCGCTCTCGCTGGGGGTGTTCGAGCTCTTTGCGCCGCCGCGCGCGCGCGCCCAGGCGAGCGAAGAGCAGGTCTGGATCGACCTCGCGGCGCCGATCGACGGCATGGTGCAGAAGCTTCCCGTCGCCATGATCGAGGTGCGGGGCTCCACCGGCGCCGGCCGCTCGCGCTACCACGACGTCGCGATCGCGATCGACTTGTCGACGAGCACGCGCCTGCCGTCGGGAGTCGACGTCAACGAGAACGGACGCATCGGCAAGTCCGCGCCCGAGATACGCGAGGACTACTGGGGCGACGGCTCGCCCGAGAAGCTCTGCGACGACGACGGCGACACGATCGCGGCTGCCGAGCTCGCGGCGGTGCGCCGCCTGCTGAAGCTGCTCGATCCATCGCACACGCGCGTCGCGCTCGTCGCGTTCGGCGATCGCGGTGAGTTGGTCGCGCCGCTGAGCTCGACGCGCGCACAGCTCGAAGCGGCGCTCAACGTGCTCGACCACAAGCACGGCTGGTACGGTGGAACGAACTACGCGGACGCGATCCAGACGGCGATCAGCGCGCTGCAGGATGCGAAGCCCGATGGGAAGGCCGAGCGCAAGCGCAGCATCCTGTTCCTCTCGGACGGCTATCCCACCATGCCGCAGCCGGAGCCCGAGCCGGCGAGGTCGGCGATCGCGGCCGCGAAGAGCGCCGGGGCGGTGCAGGCGCATCTGCATGCCTTTGCGCTCGGCCCCGAGGCGGTGCGCGGGCGAGACATTCTCTCGGTCATGTCGAGGCTCGCCGACGGCTCACTCACCGAGATCGATCGCCCCGGCGACGTGCTCTTCCATCTGCCCTCGGTGGAGCTCTCCGAGGTCGCCGAGATTCAGCTCGAGAACGAGACTACGAAGCAGCCGGGCCGCGCGGTGCGACTGCTGGCCGACGGGACCTTCGACGGCTTCGTGCCGCTCGAGGCTGGCCGCAACAGCCTGCGAATCACTGCCGTCGGGATCGGCGGCGGCCGCCAGGAAGAGCTGCGCACCGTGTTCTACAACCCGGCGCCCGGCACGTCGGCGGACGTCGAGCTCGAGGTCTCGCGCCTCCGCGACCTGCTCCGCGACCGCACCATCGAAGTCGAGCTCGGCCGCGAGATCCAGAAGGCGCGCGAAGAACGCCGCAAGCGCCAGAAAGAGCTCAAGCTCGACGTCGACAAGAAGCCCGCGCCTCCCGCGAACTAGCACCCCCTGCAAGCTCCGCCCGCCCGGTCCCCATAACGCAAGCGCGAATGCGCGCGCGCAGCGAGCCGCCGGCGAGCGAAGTTGGGTGGGCGGGCTCCGCCCGCCCGGCCCCCAATAGGAAGGGGCGGCCCCTCTCGGGACCGCCCCTGATCTTTGGACGCGTCCTGCTAGCGCCGGCCTTCCGTCTTCAGACGCGTGGTGTCGTAGTACTTCAAGCTCTCGTCGACCGTGAACGGGAACGCGTTCGCGTTGTCGAACTGTCCCGTGTGCGAGTTACCGTTCTGCACGTTCACGATCATGATGTCCGAGTAGTTGAGCGAGTCGCGGCCCTTGTTCTCCGCGACCGGGCTGTCCTCGCTCCACTTGAACACGCTGGCGATGACCCGGTAGGGCTTGCCCGCGCGGTCGTACATGATCCCGTACAGCGGCATCATGGTCTCGTTGTCGTACCAGATCTTCTTGCGGCTGTAGGGATGGCCCTTCTGGCGCGGCACGTCGTCGAGCTGGAAGACCTTGCGCTTCTCGAAGGTCTCGTCGGCGAACGGCAGCGCGTTGTACGGACCGTACTTGCAGTGGAACCACTCGTCGTCCGTGCCGAGGCGCGACATGTTGCGCGAGGCCTTGGTCTCTTCGGGAATCACGCTCGGGAAGCAGGTGCGCTTCGAGTTCATGACGCCCGCCTTGGTCGACTCACCCTTGAACTCCCACTGGTGGTCCCAGACGTAGCCGGAGAAGATGTAGAAGTCCTCGAGCGTGAACTCGGTGCCGAGCAGCGAGTCACTCTTCTGGGTCGCCGCGATGCGGCGCACGCGGCGCAGCGCCGGGATGTACGCCCAGGTGTCGTCTTCCTTGCCCTGCTCGATGTAGCGGTACAGCAGGAACATGGTGCCGCGCAGGTCGAAGGGGGTCTTCACGTCGAAGAACTCCGCCCACTCGACGTTCGTGCCCTTCTCGAGCTCCGTCGTCGCCGGGAGCAGGTCGGCGCGGTGGCTGAAGTAGGTGCGGCGGTACTCGCCCTGGGCGATGCGCCAGACCTCTTTGCCGTTGTTCCGCATGTTGCTGAACCCCCAGTGAGGAAGGTTCAGGCCCGAGCCGCCCTGCCAGCGGTAGTTCACGTCCCAAGCGAGCTTGAGCGAGAACTGCGGGTCGTCGGCGGTGAGATCGCACTTGTGATTGGTGGCTTCCTTCGCCCAGTCGGAGTACGGGAACGGCTGGCCGGCCGAGTAGCCCGAGAGCCGGCCGTCCGCGTCCAGCTTCGCCTGACAGGCGTAGGTCACGGTCGCCTTCACGTAGGCCGGGTTGGGCGTGTACTTCCCGGCGTCGGCGATCTTGATGTTCAAGTCACTGTAGTTCTCGACGACGAACGGGATCAGCTCGTCGGGAATCAGGCCCTTCGCTGCGTCCTTGTTCGCAGCCGTGATCGTTGTTCCAGGCGCCACGTCCGCGATCGCAGTCGATCCCGTCGCGAGCGCAGCAGCGGCTACTGCGGACATCCAGAGTGTTCGTCGCATCGGCGTTCCTCCAAAATGTGTCACCCCGCGACCTGAGCCCCCTCCGCCGCGAAGCGCTTGCCAGCCTGATGATGCGCGGTGGATCTCGCGGATTCAAGCTCGCGACGATCCGAGTTGACCCGGCGCACCTTCAACCGGATGATACGCCCCAGCTGAGATTTCGGATTCGAGGGGGGGATGGCATGAAAGCCAGTCGATCCGAGCGCTTCCGGCGGGTGTTCGCGGCTGCCGGTGTTGCGGTCGCAGTTTCGTCGTCGGCCCTGGTCGTCACTGCCGCGCTCGATCCAGCCCGGCTCGAGACCTGGAAGCTGCCGAAGGCGAGCTTGTTCGCAGTGGCGTCGCGCGGCGAGAACGTCTGGGCGTGCGGTTACTGGGGAACGCTCCTGCGCTCCGGCGACGGCGGGCGCACCTGGACTCAGCCCGACACACCGACCGCGGAGACTCTCTTCGCGATTTCCTTCGCCGACGACAAGAACGGGTTCGCGGTCGGCGCCTCGGGGACGATCCTGCACTCGACCGACGGCGGCGCGACCTGGGCGAAACAAGCCGTGCAGGTCCCCGACGAGATGGGCGGCACGCACGCGCTCGACGTGAACCTGTTCGGTGTCGCGGTGCTGTCGGCGACCGAAGCGTTCGCGGTGGGCGATCTGGGCACGGCGCTGCACACGCGGGACGGCTCGACCTGGGAGAAGCTTCCGTTCGACGCGACGACTTACGCCGACGAGAACGTGCCGGAGCGCATTCTGAACGCGGTGGTGTTCACGAGCCCGACCGAGGGCTTCATCGGGGGCGAGTTCGCGACCCTGCTGCGCACACACGACGGCGGAGCCACCTGGATCGGCTCGCGGCAGATCAGCGGCGCACCGCCGGACCTCTATCTGTTCAACGTGTCAGCGGGCGGTGGCAGCGCGGCGGCGGTTGGACTCGCCGGCGGCGTGCTGGTCGCGAACGCGGACGGCTCGGAGTGGACTTCGCACTCGGTCGACACATCCGCCGGTCTCTTTGCGATCGCGTGGCAAGGACAGCGCGGGATCGCGGCCGGCGATCGCGGCGTTCTGTTCGTGACCGCGGACGGCGGCGCGACCTGGAAGGAGCCGCAGCGGCCGAAGCTCTTCAACTGGATCGCGGGCGCCACGTTCCTGAGTGAGCGCGAGGCGGTGGTCGTCGGAGAAGGCGGTCTGATCCTGCGCTCGGACGACGGCGGAGCCAGCTGGTCCGCCGCCGCGGCGCTGGCGCAAGCGGTCGAACCGAACATCGGAGGTATGGGCGGGGAGCAGAAGAAGGGTCCGGCGGAGAAGCCCGCCGACGCGACCCACTAGATGACGCAGGACTAGCGTGGACGCGTTCGCGCTCCGCTTCTCTCGCTTCTTCATCAAGTACCGCGGCGTCAACCTCGCGATCATCGGCGGGCTGACGGTCTTCTTCCTGGTCCAGGCGCTGCAGCTGCAGATCTTCAGTCAGTTCATCGACCTGCTGCCGCGCAATCACCCGTTCATCCAGGTCTACGAGAAGTACAACCGCCAGTTCGGCAGCGCGAACGTCGTTGCCGCCGCGATCGTCGCCAAGAACGGCACGATCTACACCGACGAGTTTCTCGAGAAGGTCTACGCGTTCACGGATCAGATCGACAAGGTCGAGGGCGTCGACCACGGCCAGATCACGTCGATCACCGCGATCACGATCCGCGACCAGGAAGTCGACCGCGAAGGCATCATGCGGTCGCGCCAGATCATCGGCGAGCAGGCAATCGCCTTGCTCGAGGCGCAGTTCTTCGGGCGCCGCGCGATTCGCCGCGCGACCGCAGCGGACGCGGCGACGGCGCCGAAGACGCTCCAGGAGCTGCGCGTGTACACGGACAAGCGCAAGGCGGAGCTGGTCGCCGAGCTGCAGCCGACATCCGCGATTCCGCTCGAGCGCATGGCGGACCGCAAGGAGGCCGAGCGGCTGCGCATCCTGCGCAAGGAGAACGCGGAGCTCGAGTTCCTCGCGCTGCGGCTCGCCGAGCTTCCCACCGGCTATCACCTGGACGGCGAGCGGCTGATCGGCCCGGACGGCGGACTGATTCCGAAGGCGATCTTGGCCGGCCTTCCCGATCGCATTCACCAGAACAAGCAGGTCTTCGGCCGGCTCGTCTCGACCGACGACAAAGCCGTGCTGATCGCCGCCGGCTTCCTCGAGGGGAGACTCGACTACCACAAGATCTTCGACGAGATCTACTCGCTGAAGCAGGAGCTCGAGCAGGACGGCACCGCCGAGGTCCACCTGACGGGCCAGCCGATCCTCGCGGGCTGGACCTTCGCGTTCCTGCCCGAGATCATCGAGATCCTGCTCCTGTCACTCGGCGTGCTGCTGGTTCTGCTCGCGTTCTACTTCCGGCGCTTCTACGGCGTGATCATGCCGTTCACCGGCGCGGTGGTGTCGGCGATCTGGGGACTCGGCTTCACGGCGCTGATGGGCTATCAGCTCGAGCCGCTGGTGCTCGTGATTCCGATGCTGATCACCGCGCGCGCGGTGAGTCACTCGGTGCAGTTCGTGGAGCGCTTCTACGAGGAGTACGAGCGCCTCGAGGGCGACAAGTACGAGGCGATCGTCATCTCGATGGCCGAGCTCTTGCTGCCCGGCACGCTCGCGATCATCACCGACGCGTTCGGGATCCTGGTCATCTACGTGTCGTCGATCGCGCTGATGAAGAAGGTCGCGCTGGTCGGCGCGTTCTGGGCGATGTCGATCGCGGTCACCGAGATGCTCCTGAACCGGCTGATGATCGCGTACTTCCCCGCGCCGAAGGACACGTCGCACTACACGCCGGCGCCGATCGTCTGGGTGCTGAACCAGCTCTCGTGGATGGCGACGTCCGCGCGCTCGGTGCGAGTCATCCTCGGCATCTGGGTCGCGATCGTCGTCGGCTCACTGTACTTCGCGCCGAAGGTCCCGGTCGGCGAGTCACACCCGGGCACGCCGATTCTCTGGCCCGACAGTGAGTTCAACAAGTCCGCCGCCGTGATCAGCAGCAAGTTCTACGGCGCCGACGAGCTCACGGTGGTCGTCGAGACCGAGATGGAAGGCGGCATCCACCGGCCCGAAGTCATGCGCGAGATCGAGGCCTTCCAGCGCTACATGGAGCAGGACAAGAAGGTCGGCGGCACGCTCTCGATCGTCGACTACATGAAGGCGATCAACCGCACGTTCCACCAGTCCGACCCGCGCTGGTCGATCGTGCCGTACACGCCCCCGGAGATCGGGGGTCTTCTCTATCTGTACGAGGCCGGCTCGCCCGACCCGCGCGTCCTGAATCCGGTGCGCGATCAGGTTGCGCGCAACGCCGCGGTGCGCGTGTTCTACGGCGACCACAAGGGCGACACGATCCGCGCCGCGATCGACCGCGTGAAGACCTATCTGCACGAGCGGCCGACCGGCGCGATCCAGGCGCGCCTGGAGGTCCCCGAGGACGATTGGGTCGCCACGGTGTTCTGGTGGATCGGGCCGCTGCTCCCACCGCGGCCGATCGCGCTCGGCGTGTACCTGCAGAACCCGGACGGCAGCTACGCGAAGCAGCCGGTCGAGAGCCCGGGCCGCACCGATCCGGCTCCCGAAGACTCCAAGGCGCGCATCCTCACGCTGCCGCGCATGACTCGCGAGCTGCGCGAGACACTCGTCGCCGCCGGCTACGACAGCGTGGGCAAGATCGCGTCGACCAGCGTCGAGCAGCTGGCGAAGGTCGAGGGCTTCGACCTTGCGACCGCCTACGCGCTGATCAACGCCGCCAAGCTCGACCGCCGCAACTTCCGGGTCGTCTACGAGTGGAAGTCCGACGAGAAGCAGACGCAGGTCCAGGTGCGCAAACGCGGCTTCTGGGAGCCTTACGAGCTCTGGGTGAAGTACCAGGGCGACGACTACATCCGGCGCGAGTCGGGCCGCTGGGCCGAGGGCACGAGCTTCGCGCTCGCGTCCGGTCTGATGGGCGTGCTCGCTGCCAGCAACGACGAAGTCGAGGGCAGCAACAACGCGACGCTGATCGCGTCCTTCCTCACCACGTTCCTGATCGTGTGGGTGTCGTATCGCTCAGCCGCGATCGCGCTCTACATGATCCTGTCGCTGGGCACGGCGTCGGTCGTGTCACTCGCCTACATGTACTTCGCGCACATCGGCTTCGACGTGAACACGCTGCCCGTGCAGGCGCTCGGCGTCGGCGTCGGTGTCGACTACGCGCTGTACATCATGGACCGCGTGGTGCACGAGCGGCAGCGCGGTCACTCGGTCGACGAAGCGGTCCGGATCGCGATCAAGACCACCGGCATGGCGGTGTTCTTCACGGCGTCCACGTTGGTGGGCGGGATCATCTTCTGGTATTTCATCTCGAGCTTGCGCTTCGCGGCCGACATGAGTCTCTTGCTGTCCGTCGTGCTGACCGGGAACATGATCGGCGCGATGCTCCTCGTCCCGGCCCTGACCGTGTACTTCCGACCCGACTTCGCGACCGCGGGCTCGAGTCCGGCGTAGGAGGCCAGCGGAGATGAGCATCCGATCCCGAGCCGCCCGGAACCAGAAGGCGCTCGGTGTCGCGCTGCTCCTCGCAGTCGGCCTCTGTGACGCGGCGTGTCGGAGCGGCGCTCCCCAGGCGCGCGCGTCCGGCGCCGCCGCCGCCGACTTCTTCCCGCTGGTGAAGGGCGCGCACTGGACCTACAAGCTCGATCTCGTCGTGACTTCGACCGAGATCGAGGTCCTGGCCAAGGGTGAGCTCAGCGTCGACGGCCTCGCGACGGCCCCCTTCGTCATGGACGAGCGCACCGTCGGGCAGAGCTTCGGCATGGCGCCGGTGGGTCCCACGGCGTACGTGGTGGTCGACGGCTTCCTCTGCCGCTACTCGGGATTGGACTACACCACGGCCGACCACCTCAAGATGTTGGGGGCCGAGGATCCGACGCGGGTGATTCCACTCGGCGCGACTCCGGGCTCGGAGTGGACAAACGAGACACGGCTGATGCAGCAGCCCGAGGGCGGCGGCGGGCGGATCAAGTGGACCGGGCGCACCAAACGCGCCGATGCAGTGACCGTGCCCGCGGGAACCTTCAGCGACGTGATCCTGGTCGAGAGCGAGTACTGGGATCCGTCGATCGACGCAGACCGGCCGCTGATCGCTTACCAGGACTGGTATGCCCGGGGGGTCGGATTGCTGCGCAGCGTCACGAAGAACGAGCGCGAGGGTGGAACGCGCATGGCGGAGCAGACGCTCGAGTCATATGCGTTCCCGCCACTCGAGGCGCATGCGCAATGAAGGCGCAGATTCGTTGCGAAATATTCCGTAAGGTTGTCTAGTAGCAGTCAGCGCAGGCCGGCTGCGAAGGAGGAGGGAGCGATGGCCGAGAGGGTGGCCAAGGGGGATCGCGCTGCGAGTGTCCTTGCTCGGAGTGCAACGGCTTCGGTATTGGGGGTGCTGTTCGCGCTCTGTGTCTCGCACGGTGCGCGCGCGGATTGGTGGTCAGAGAACGTCGAGTTTCACGGAGCGGCGAGCTCGACCGTGTATTTCAACTCTCCGAGTCTCGCCAACGGTTTTCAGATGGATCAGTGGTGGAACCAGATCCAGCTGAACACCGACGTGAACTTCATCAAGGGCGAGAGCGAGGCGCTGGCTCTCCACACCGTCATCACGCCGACCTACGACGCGGTGTACGACGTGTATCCGAAGATGTTCGGCGCCGAGCGCCAAGGCGCGCACCCGGTCAGTCTGTTGAAGGACTTCGCGGCTGGGAACTTCCCGGTGACTCAGCTCGCGATCAACGCGAAGAACGCGATGAACGGAGTAAAGTTCCCGGGTCACGGCAGCTGCATCAAGGGCGCCTATTGCGACGTGAACCAGGACACCGGCTGGCTGTTCACGGGCAAGAACGAACCGGCGATGGTCATCGACGACACGATCTTCTTCGGCATCCTGGTCGCGCCGACGCGCTCCCAGAGCGCCGGGGGGCAGGGCAAGGTAGGCGGCGGAGCGTCCGACAGCGCATTCCAGGGGGCGCAGAAGATCTACTCGAGCCTCGGCCTGACCCCGGCCACGAACGCGTTCCTGCACTCCCTCTCGCTCGCCAGCAGGGGACCGCTGACTCCGCTCCACTCGTTCGGAAATCCCGCGAGTGCGAGCACCTACTTGGGCTACGTGATCGGCGACCGCCTCTCGGCGGAGCAGCAGCTGCCCGTCGGGCTGAACCAGACCGAGGGACAGACCAAGACCCACTGCTTCGACCAAGCGCATCCCTGGTGTTGGGCGCGCGAGATCTTCTTCTCGGGGAAGATGGGAGACACCCAGATCCGCGTGGGCAAGCAGCAGATCGTCTGGGGCAAGACCGACGCCTTCCGGCTGCAGGACATCGTGAATCCGATCGACTTCGGAACTCACAACGTCTATCCGTCGCTCGAAGACCGCCGCATCCCGACGCTGTCCGCGGACGTGGTCCAGAGCTTCGGAAACGTCGGTGGCCTCGAAGACGTGTCACTCGAGTTCGTCTGGGTCTTCGACAAATTCATGCCGGTCCAGGTTGGCCAGTGCGGCGACTTCTGGGCCTTCACGGCGGCCTGCGAAGCGCGCGCGGACTTCAACGCCCACGGACTCCTGAACATCTCCGGCGCCCGGGTCGAGGAGCGCAAGTGGACGTTCGCGAACACCGAGCCCGGACTTCGCCTCGAGTTCCGCACGCCGGAGCCGTCGATCGCGTTCTCGCTGTCGGGCTTCTGGGGCATCCAGGACGCGCCGGTCGCGCGCTTCGAGAACCCGTACTCC
>JBIOJK010000063.1:0-20364 GCA_044450765.1 Myxococcota bacterium
CCGGCGCCCGCCAACAACTGCGTGCTCGCCGCGCCGCGCGGCCAGACCGTCGGCGGGAGCTACACCGATCCCTCGAACGCCGCGGACACTTCCACCGACAGCGCGCTGATCGACCCCGAGAGCCGCGTCTTCGACGCGACGACCGGCGGTCCGGTCACGGCCGCGCAAGTCACTCTGATCGACAATGCTACCGGTCTTCCGGCGACCACGATCCGCGGCGACGACGGCACGAGCACCTTCCCAGCGACGGTCCCCAGCGGCGGGACGGTCACCGATGGCGGCGGCACGGCTTACACCTTCGGTCCGGGCGGCTTCCGCTTCCCGGTCGTTCCGGCGGGTACCTATCACCTGCAAGTCACTCCGCCCGGGACTTATGTCTTCCCGTCCGTCGTGCCGGACGCGACCCTGCAGACCCTGCCGGGCGCGCCCTTCACGCTGTCGGTGGGATCCCGCGGCGTGGCGTTCACGGTGACCGCAGGCCCGACCTTCGCACTCGACGTGCCGCTCGACACGGGCGCCGGGGGCGCGAGCTTCATCTCGATCCAGCCGAGTCGCGACGTGGTCTCGATCGGCGATCACCTGCAGTTCGACGTGCGCGTCGCGAACCCCGGCGCCGGGGGCGCGCCGGGCGGCATGACGGTCACGATCGGGTCTCCGGTCGGCTTCCGCTACACGAAGGGCAGCACGCGCATCGACGACAGGGTGCAGCCGGATCCGACCCTCTCGCCCGACGGACGCACACTGACCTGGACGCTGCCGGTGAGCGCGCTGCCCCAGGCGACACACATCCGGTTCACCGCCGCGGTGGTCACGGGCGCGGCGATCGGCCCGAACCGCACCAAGGCGACCGGCGCCGAGATCGGCGGCACGCGCACGGCCAGCGCCATCGCGACGGTGCGCGTCGACCAGGAGCTGCTCGGCACCAAGTCGTTCATTCTCGGCCGGGTGTCGAAGGGCAAGTGCAGCGACGACGACTTCGGCGGCGAGGCGATCGCGGGCGCGCGCATCTATCTCGAGGACGGCACCTACTCGGTCACCGACTCGAACGGCTTCTACCACTTCGAGGGAGTGCGCCCGGGCACGCACGTCGTGCAGCTCGACGTGGCCAGCCTGCCCGGCTGGCTGGAGCCGCTGCCCTGCCCCGGCCAAGAGGGTCACCTGTTCGCGGGTCGGCCGTTCTCGCAGTTCGCAGACCTGCAGGGCGGCACCCTGTGGCGCAACGACTTCCGCGTGCAGCCGCGGCCGCAGCGCCAGGGCGCGCTGAACCAGCGGCTCGAGAGTCAGCGCGCCGACGACCTGATTCACTACCAGCTCGCGCTGAACGGCAACGGCGTCGCCGTGCGCAACGCGCGCGCGGTCGTGATGCTGCCCGACGGCGTCGAGTACGTGCCCGGCAGCACGAAGAACCGCGGCGAGCCGTACGCCGACCCGCAGGTCGACGGCAACGCGCTCACGTACCACCTCGGCGCGGAGACCCCGGACGACTGGTCGATGGAGCTCACGCTCGACGCGCGCACTGGGGCGGCGCCGGCGGCGAAGCTCGAGACCAAGTCCGTCGTGCTCTTCGAGACGCCGAACGAGAGCGCCGGCAAGACGCCGATCGCGCTGAACCTGCTGGATGGTGAGTCGAGCGCGGGCAGCGGCATGCAGGTCAGCGAGACACTCGGTCTGCGCCCCGGCGAGACCTGGGCGGCGCCCGACATGATTCCGCCGGAGCCGCCGAAGCCGGCCGTCTACAACAAGGAGTGGCTCGAGCACGCGACCCCCGGCTTCGAGTGGCTGTCCCCCGAGGAGGGATTCGCGCCGCCGATCGCGAGCGTGCACATCGCCATCAAGCACTCACCGGCGGCCGTCGTCGAGCTGTGGCAGAACGACCAGCCCGTCTCGAAGTTCAACTTCGAAGGCTCGTTCAAGAACGGCGACGGCACGGTCGCCCTGTCGCGCTGGCGCGGCGTCGGCTTGGCCGACGGCGACAATCGCTTCGTGGCAAAGGAGCTCGACCCCGACGGCCACGTGATCGCGTCGATCGAGCGACTGATTCACTACTCGGGCCCGCCGTTCAAGGCGGAGCTCGCGCCGGACCAGTGCGTGCTCACCGCCGACGGCCGCACGACGCCGATCGTCGCCGTGCGCTTCACCGACAAGGACGGGAAGCCCGTGCGCGAGGGGGCGACCGGCAACTACGAGATCGACCCGCCGTACGAGCCGAAGCTCGACCCGAGCGTGCGCGAGCTGCGCCGCCAGGCCGGGCTCGCGCCCGAGGCGCCGTCTTACCGCATCGGCCCCGGCGGCATCGCCAAGATCCAGCTCTCGCCGACGACCGTCTCCGGAAAGATGACGCTCCGCTTCATGCTCGCGGGCCAGCACAAGAAGGAGCTGAACCCCTGGCTCGAGGCCGAGGCGCGCGACTGGGTGCTGGTCGGCCTGACCGGCGGCACGCTGGCGCACGCGGACGTCTCGCAGCACATGGAGGGCCTCGCCGAGGGCCAGCCCAGCGACGGCTTCTCGCTCGATCGCGGCACCTCGTTCTTCGCGAAGGGCCGCGTGCTGGGCGAGTATCTCCTCACGGCCGGCTACGACTCACAGCGCGAGCAGAGCGAGTCGGACGCGCTGTTCCGCAAGGCGCTCGACGGCGGCATCGACCCGAATCAGTACTACACGCTGTACGGTGACTCGAGCCAGCAGCACACCGAGACGCCGAGCCAGCGGCCGCTGTACTTGAAGCTCGAGCGCAAGCAGTTCGTCGCGCTCTTCGGCGACTACACCACGGGCCTCACCACGACCGAGCTCTCGCGCTACAACCGCAGCTTGAACGGCCTGCACAGCGAGTACGAGGGCGATCACTTCTCGTTCTCGGGGTTCGGCACCGACACGAACCAGGCGTTCGTGCGCGACGAGATTCGCGGCAACGGCACGTCGGGCCTGTATCAGCTCTCGCGCCGCTCGATCGTCGTGAACAGCGAGAAGGTCCGGCTCGACACGCGCGACCGCTTCCAGTCACAAGACGTGCTGAGCTCGCAGCCGCAGTCGCGCTACATCGACTACAACATCGACTATCAGGCGGGCACCATCTTCTTCAAGCAACCGATCCCGAGTCACGGCGACGGCTTCGACCCGCTGTTCATCGTGGTCGAGTACGAAGCCGACGACTCGAACGACCAGAAGATCTCCGGTGGCGGCCGCGGCGCGGTGAAGCTGCTCGACAACAGCGTCGAGCTCGGCAGCACGGTCTTGCACGAGGGCACCGTCGGCCGCAACTCGGACCTGTACGGCGGCGACCTGCGCGTCGACCTCGACGACGCGACGCGCTTCCGCGGAGAGTACGCCGCGACTCACTCGAGCTTGCTCGACCCGAACGCGAGCGGCAACGGCGGCGCGTGGCTCGCGGAGCTGAGTCGCCGCGACGCCGGCCTCGACACGCGCGCGTACTACCGCGAGCAGCAGGCGGGCTTCGGCATCGGCCAGCAGTCGGCGAGCGAGACCGCGACGCGCAAGATGGGCGTCGACGCGCGCTATCAGCTGAGCGACGACTGGCGTCTCACCGGCCAGGCCTTCCGCGAGAGCGATCTCAGCTCGAGCGCGACGCGCGACCTGTTCGAGACCCGCGCCGAGAACCACGAGGGCCCGTTCGCCAGCTACGGCGGATTCCGCTGGGCGCAGGACCACCTGTCCGACGGCAACGAGGCGGCCGCGCCCCAGCTCCTGGGCGGCGCGAGCTGGACCACCTTCGGCAACCGCCTGAAGCTGCGCGGCGACACGGAGGTGACCGTCGGCGGCAGCGGCGACAGCCTCGAGTTCCCGACGCGCTTCCTGGTCGGGGCGGACTACCAGCTGCTGCCCGACCTGACGCTGTTCGCCGAGGAAGAGCTCGCGCTCGCAAACGCGCGCGACACGACCTCGACGCGCATCGGTCTGCGCACCAGCCCATGGCAAGGCGGTCAAGTGAGCGCCTCGATCGGCCAGCGCGCGGAGCAGGACGCGCAGCGCCTGTTCACGACCATCGGCGCGCTGCAGACGTTCCAGCTCACCGACGCGTGGAGCTTCGACGTCGGAGTGGACAACTCGGTCACGCTGAAGGGTCAGAACGTGCCCGCGGGCGAGATCTCGCCGTTCGCGGACAAGCAGCCGGTCGCGAACGGCCTCACCGGCGACCCGTCCGGCGACGACTTCACGTCGGTGTCGCTCGGCACGACTTACGCGCAGGACCTCTGGGCGGCGAACCTGCGCGTTGAAACGCGCCAGGGCAGCTCGGCCGACAAGTGGGGAGTCACTGGCGGCGCCTACCGCCAGCTCGGCGACGGCGTCGGGGTCGCGCTGCGCGCGGAGTTCTTCAACATGAACGGCTCCCCGCAGCCGCTCGGCGCCACGCCGACGTACTCGTCGTCGTTCGACTCGAGCACCGGCTCGACCGGCTCGGGCAGCAGTGCGCTGTCTTCGCTCTACGGCATGCAGTCGCTCGGCCGGCTGCGCTTCTCGGCGGTGTATCGCCCGGTCGGCAGCCGCTACATCCTGCTCGACTCGACCGAGTTCCTGCGCGAGCAGCTGAACGGCGACGTGTTCGGGAGTCTCTCGAACCGCATCGTCAACAACGCGAACCTGAACGTGAAGCTCGACCGCGCGACCCAGATCTCGTTCCAGTACGGTGCCAAGTATCTGCTCGAGTCGATCGACAAGGACAACCTGCACGGCTACACCGACGTCGCCGGCGTCGAGCTGCGGCGCGACATCTGGGGCGGCTTCGACATCGGCGGCCGCGTCGGCATGCGCCACTCTTGGTCCGAGGGCACGACGGACAAGCTCCTCAGCGCGTCGCTCGGCTACATCGTCGCGAAGAACCTGTGGGTGACCGCGGGTTACAACTTCAGCGGCTACAAGGACAGTGACTTCTCGCAGAAGGACTGGACCAGCCAGGGCCCGTTCATCTCGTTCAAGTACAAGTTCGATCAGCAGACGGTCAAGGATCTGCTGGAGTGGAAGGAGTAGAGACTCCACGGTCCACGTCCGGCTCGAGGAAGATCAACCTCGCGGCCGGGACGACCGCGCGCACGCGGCGCTCGGTCTCGTCGATCGCCTTCGCCAGCGACGCGAAATCGAGCCGCGGGTCGAAGGCGAGCTTGCTCGCGACGAGTAAGTCGTCGGGCCCCAGGTGCAACGTGCGCAGGTGAATGATGCGCGCGACGTGCGGCGCGGACTCCATCGCGACGCGGATCTTGCCGACGTCCGCGGGCGAGGCGGCTTCGCCGATCAGGAGGCTCTTCATCTCGACCGCGAGCACGAGCGCGATCGCGCCGAGCAGGATCCCGATCGCGACGGAGCCCGCGGCGTCGAAGCGCGTGTCGCCGGTCCAGATCGCGAGGCCGATCCCGAGCGCGGCGATCGAGAGTCCCAGCAGCGCGCCCATGTCCTCGAGCAGCACCACCGGGAGCTCGGGGCTCTTCGTGTGTCGGATGAATGCGAGCCACGACTCACCGCGCCGCACGCGGTTCGCCTCGCGCTGCGCGGTCACGAACGAGCCGGTCTCCAGCGCGATCGAGACGGCGAGCACCGCGATCGCCCAGATCGGGCTCTCGAGCTCGTGCGGGCGGCGGATCTTGCCGATCCCCTCCGCGATCGCGAATAGCGACCCCAGCGAGAACAGCACCAGCGCGATCACGAAGGCCCAGAAGTAGCGCTCGCGGCCGTAGCCGAACGGGTGCTCCTCGGTCGGCGCGCGCCGCGAGCGCGCGCTGCCGAGAAACAGCAGCGCCTGGTTGCCGGAGTCCGCGACCGAGTGGACGGCCTCGGCGAGCATCGAGGCCGCGCCGGTGAACGCGAAGGCCGCGAACTTCGCGAGCGCGATACCCAGGTTCGCCGAGAACGCCGCGACGATCGCGCGGCGACTGCCCTCGTGCACGCTTCCCTCCCCGCGCTGCTACGATAGCGGGTGAGTCAGCGCGCGAACACGCTGAAGTCGTGCGCGCCGCGGAAGCCGAGCTCCGCGAAGAGATGCACGGCCGAGCGCTCGCCCTCGTCGATGTGCACCACGACCCGCCGCTGCGGTGTCTCGAGACTGCACGCGAGCGTGGCAGCCAGAGAGCGCGCGTAGCCCTGGCGGCGGCAGTCCTCGCGCGTCTCGAGGTGACCGATCAGCGCGATGCGCTCGCTCAGGAAGCGCGCGCCCGCGACGGCCGCGAGATCACCGAACGCGTCGCGGACGCCGAAGAAGGGCGCGAGCTCGAGCTCGAGCGGCGCGAACGACGGCCCGCAGAAGTGCGCGAGCTCGCGCGCGTCGGAGAGCCGCTCGAGCTGCGGGTCGAGCGGCGGACGGGCGGCCGTCGGAGCGAAGCGCACCATCTGTCTCTCGACCCGGATCGGGCGCGCGCCGGCGCGCGCCAGCTCGCGCGCGAGTCGCATCGGGACGCGGCAGACGAACGGCGGCTCGATGCGCGCCAAGAGGTCGCCCGCGACTCCCGGCAGCGCGGCGTCGATCGCCGCGACGCGAAATGGGAACAGCCCCTCGACCGAAGCCGCGAGGCCCACGATGCGCCCCTCGTGAAACGCCGCGAGTGGCTCGGCCCGCGCGCGCAGCACGGGGACCTCGAGCGCGGCGTGGAGCCACACTCGCTCGAAGATCGACTCGCGGGCGAACGCGTGCGCCGCCGCCTCCGCGGCTTCATCCCCTTCCTTGAGCGGCCGGAACGTGTATCCGCTCTGCATTCGGCGCCGATCGTATCCAATCCTGCGCGAGCCGAAGCCTATATTCTGTGACGCAGGTCCACTACCTTGCGCCTCGCTTTGACGGCGACCGCGACACGCCGCGAGTGGATCACGCCGGCGGCGCTCGTGCTGCTGGCGCTGCTCGTGCGCGTGGTGCGCACCGCGCAGACCGCCGTCATGATGAACGACGGGCCGGAGTTCATTCGGCTCGCGCAGCAGATCTCGGCGGGTGACTGGCGTGCGGCGCTGAGTCACAAGTACCACCCGCTCTACCCGTCCGCGATCGCCGCCGCGCATCTCCTCACCTCGGACTGGGAGAGTGCGGCGGTCGCGATCTCGATCGCGGGCGGCGCGCTCGCGGTCGCAGCGCTCTACGCGCTCTTGCGCGAGGGCTTCGATCGGCGGGTAGCCGCGGTCGGCGCCTTCCTGCTCGCCGTGCAGCCGGTCGCGATCGAGATCACGGACGCGCAGAGCGATCCCCTCTATCTCGCGCTCTTCCTCGCCAGCGCCGCGCTGCTGCTGCGCGCGGTGCAGCGCGAGAGCGCCGGCAGCGCGCTCGCCGCCGGGCTGGCGGCAGGCGCGGCGTACCTGGCCCGGCCCGAGGGCTTCGGCACCGTCGTCGCGGGGGTCGGGCTGGCCGGCTTCGAGCTCGCCCGCCGACACTGGACGGTGTCACAAGCGCTGCGCAGCGCGGCTCCGCTCTGCGCCGGCGCGGCGCTCGTGATGTCGCCCTACGTGACGTACCTGTCGATTCACGCGGGCGAGCTCACCCTGACCGGCAAGAAGTCGGTGACTCACATGCTGGGCGT
Organism: Myxococcota bacterium; assembly: GCA_044450765.1. GTDB lineage: Bacteria > Myxococcota_A > UBA9160 > SZUA-336 > SZUA-336 > VGRW01. Next base: position 7,506 of record JBIOJK010000063.1, read on the forward strand.
CTCGGACGCGCGCGACGCTGCCGCGCCGAAGGTCGATCCGCTGCTCGCGGCGCATCCGGAGCTCCAGCCGCTGCCGCGCGGGGTGCACCCGTTCCGCAACGCGCCCGCGCCGGCCGGCGCGGCGACGCTGACCTTCGCGGCGGGTCTCTTGCTGCGCGAGATCTTCAAGGCGCTGCGGCCCGAGGGGCTCTTCCTGCTCGCGCTCGGCCTGTGGGCGGCGCGCGGCGCGCCGGCCCGGCGCGGCTACTTCTTCGCGGCCTACGCGATCGTGTACGGGGTCGTGTTCTTCGGGCTCGCGGCGACCTCCGACTACCTGAGCCGGAGACACGTGCTGCCGCCGGCGAGTCTCTTCCTGGGCTACGCCGGCGTCGGGGTGCTCGCGCTCGCCGACGGGCTCGGCCGCGTCCCCGCACTCGCCGCTCGCCCAGCGCTCCGGCTCGCGCTGCCGCTCGCGCTGGTCGCGGCGCTCGGCCTGGGCAAGTCACTTCGCCCGGATCGGCTCGACGCTCTGCCCGAGCGGCGCGCGGCCGCCTGGATTCTCTCCGACGGCGGGCTGAGGGGCGGCGAGGCCGTCGCCGCGGTCAAGCAGCGCGTCGGCTACTACGCGCACGCGCGCTTCGTCGACCTGCGCCGCGCGCCGCACCCGGACGTCCTGCTCGAGTATCTGCACCGCGAGCGCGTGCGCTACGTCGTGGTCGACGAGCACGAGCGCGACGAGTTGTTGCGACTCAATCATGGCTCCCCAGATGCGCTCGCGCTGGTCCGCCACGAGGCGCTCGGGCGCCACGAGGCGTTCGTCTTCGAGCTGCGCGGCTAGCGCGGCGCGCCGTAGCGCTGGAAGATCGCCTCGCGCGTGCGCGCGACCGCGAGGCCGGGATCGCTGAAGAGCAGGCGCAGCAGAGTTGCTCCGCGCCAGAGCAGGTGCCGGGAGGTCAGCCCGAGATGGCGCGCGTAGAGCTGCGCCCGCACGCGCGCGATCGCGGCCGCGCTCTTGCCGGCGAGGAAGTGTTCCGTGTAGCCGCAGCGGCGCAGCCAGTCGCGCTGGATCGCCTCGACGGCGATCCCGTTCGCGCGCCCGAGCTCGTCACGCCAGCGGTCGGCCCGCTCCTCGACCGGCGCCTGTGACACCAGGCGGTGCAAGGTGCGCTCGCGCTCCGGCACGACGAAGCCACTCTCGGAGCGCGCGTCGCGCAGCTCGACGCCGATGCGCGCCGCGAGATCGGCGCGGAGCGACTCGAGCACGGTGCCGGGCGAGCGCAGCAGTGACTCGTACTCGACTTCGAGCACTCGCCCGGGATGCCGGCGCCCGACGTCCTCGATGCTGCGCAGCTGGCGAACCCAGAGCTTCGCCGCGTGCACCGGGTCGCCGCGGCCGAGCAGGTGCCCGGGGTCGTACACGCTCTCGGTGTGGATCAGCGAGTTGACCACGGCGCGCCCGTCGCGCCGGATGTGGACGAAGACGGCCTCGGGAAACACTTCGAGCAGTGGGTCGGCGCCGAGGTGGGCGACCGACTTCTTCACCACGACCACGCTCGGCGAGCGCCCGCGCCGGTCGGCGTGTGCCCGCACCAGACACTCGGCCAGGGCGCGCACGCCTTGCCCCGCGCAGGCACGCACGCACGCGTCGAGCTCGGCGATCGGCAGGTCGAGGTTCGCGATCTGGAGATCGCGGCGCACGAAGCGGACCAGCTCCGCGGGGCTGAGCGCGCGGATCGCGGCATCGCCCGCGAGCGCGGCAGTCACGATGAAGTTCAGCTCCGGAGTGACGAGCAGATCCCGTGAGATGGAGTCGAGCTGGCGCGCGAGCAAGGTGGAGCCTGATCGCCCCAGATAGACGAGGAATGCAAAGCGAATCGGCTCCCCCAACGGACCCTACTCCCGATACCAAGCTTAACAAAAAATAATCCCGATGAGGGATCTCGCTGTCGCCGCGGCGCCAGCGCGCGTCCTGCGGCCGCCTCGGAGCGCAGCGGAGGGGCGCTCAGGGGCTCGCGGCGAGCGCGGCGGCGAGCCGGCTGCGGATCTCGGCGATGCGCGCGCGCCAGTCGTGCCCGCGCGCGAGCGCGAGTCGCGCGGCCCGATCGCCCGCGGATCCGGCCAGCGCCTGGCGGACCGCCGCCGCGAAGTCGCGCTCGCCCGCGTACAGCCGAATCGCGCTCTGGTCGGCGAGCCCGCGCAGGTTCGGCAGATCGCGCGCGACCACCGGCAGGCCGGCGGCGAGATACTCCCAGAGCTTCAGCGGCATACACGAGATCGTGTGGGGGTTCTCGAGCAGCGGCAGCAGCGCCACGTCGCAGTGGGCGAGCAGCGCCGGTAGATCCGCCTGCGGCAGCGGGCCGAGAAAGACCACGTTGGGCTCGCGGGCCAGCGCGCGGGCGGCTTGGGGAGCGCTCGCGTCGCCCAGCCCGATCGGCCCGATCAGCGCGAAGTCGAGCGCGGGCAGCGCGCGCGCCGCGGCTCGCAGGAGCTCGAAGTCGAAGCGATACCCGGCCAGGTTGCCGACATACACCGCGCGCGGGCGGCGCCGGCCCGCGAACAGCGCCGGCTCCGCGTGAGTCTCGGTCACCGCGCGCGCGAAGAGGTCGACGTCGGCGACGTTCGCGAGCAGCGCGACCTCGGGCCGCTCCTCGCGCAGGCGCTCGGCGAGCTGCGGGCTCGCGGCAAAGACCAGGTCCGCGGCGCCGAGCATCTGCCGCTCCTGCGCCCGCAGCCAGGCCGCGTCGACCCCGGGATTCGCCGCGTAGTCGTCCACGGCGTGGTAGGCGATGAGTCGCGGCTCGAGCGCGCGCGCAGCGGCGAGCTGGGTCGGCAGCATCGCCCACACGATCGGCCGGGTGAGTCCGCTCGCGCGTGCGGCGCGGCGCACGGCGCGCGCGTAGAGTGACTGCGAGAGCGAGCGCAGCGGCTCCGGCCAGCCGGCGGGCAGTGTGAGCGGCGAGAGCACTTCGAGGTTCGGCGCGACGCGGCGCACGCCGCCGGCGCCGCGCGCGACGCGCGCGAGCACGCGCCGCCGGTCGTGCGCCGAGCCGAGCAGCGCGGGCGCGCGGATACCGCTCGAATCGACGAACAGCACGCGGTGCCCGCACGCCGCGAGCCTGCGCGCGATCTGGTGGCAGTTGACCGGATTCGGTGTATCCCAGACCGCGCTCGCCAGGACGGCGATCGGGATCTCGGGCGCGAGCTCCTCGCGGCTCATGCGCCGCCGAGTCGCTCGCGCAGCCGGCGCGCGCGCCCGAGGTACGACTCGAGATCCGCGCGCCGCACCAGGAGCATCTCGCCGAAGCCGCAGCCCGTCTCGCGCTGAAACATCAGGACCACCGCCCAAGTCTCGACGCTGTAGGACAAGAGACTCGCGAACGCGGCGCCGAGGATTCCGAAGCGCGGAATCGCCCACAGATTCGCCGCCACGTTCACGGCGACCGCGATCACCTGCACCCGCGCGTTGAAGCCCGGCCTGCCCATCGCGATGAAGTAGTTCGTCACCATCGCGCGCAGAGTGACCAGCGCCGTCGCCGGCAGCAGTACCAGGAGCGGGAGCACCGAGGCGGCGTACGGCCTGCCGAACAGGACGGGAACCAGGATCGGGGCCGACACTCCGAGCGCCAGACCCGAGAGACAGACCCAGAGCACGAGATTGCGAGTGACTCGCGCGGTGTAGCGCCCGGTCTCGGCCGAAGTCAGGGTCGTGAGTTTCGGCAGCAGTGCTGCGCTGATCGACTCGGGTACCACGCGCAGCCGGTCGATCACGCCGACCGCGACGGCGTAGACGGCGATCTGCGCCGGGTCGACGTGCAGCGCGGCCATCAGCATCACGTCGACCCGCTCGTGCAGGCGACCGAGCAGCGCGAGCAAGTGACCATTCACGCCGAAGCGAAGTGACTCGCCGAGCTCCCGCCGGTCGATCGCGAGGTCGAGCCCGCTCTGCCGGAGCGTGAGCCAGCCGAACAGGAAGACCAGCGCGATGCGCGCCGTCGCGGCCCAGAGCAACGCGCCGAGCAGGCCGGTCTGGAACACGACCAGCGCCGTCCAGGTCGCAGCGAGTGACACGACCGCGATCGAGATCTGATTGGCGTTGCGCAGGTCGAAGCGGTCGATCCCGCGCGCCACCGAATCGCCGAAGCCCGAGAACAGGTCCGCGGCCGCGAGCGCGAGCGCCAGGTAGAGCAGCGCGGGCTCCGCGCCCAGCAGCACGTGCTCGCGCAGCCAGCCCGAGAACAGCAGCGCAAAGATGGTCACGCAGCTGAACGCCAGCAGCGTCCACTGCAGCGCCGCGCCGACCGCGCGCGCGCGCGACGCTCCCTCGCGAGACATGCGGTAGATCACCGAGAGGCGCATGCCCAGCTGACTCAGCTGATCGCCGACCATCGCGAGGGTCGCGACCACCGCGTAGCTGCCGCGGTCGGCCTCCGACAGCCAGCGCGCCAGCACCACCGCGAGGCCCAAGCCGAGAATCGTGCGGGCGACCTGAGTCAGCGCCGTCGAAGACGCGTTGCGGGCGAAGTTCATCGTCACGGCAAGACGAAGGGGTCCGAGTCCGCGATCATCTCGCACCCGATTCCGACCGGACGTTCAACATGCGCGCGCCCTCGCTGCATTTTCTGAGTGAGGCCGTAAGTCGCCGTGAGAAATGGGTGAATCAGGAGGCGCTCGCGGCGGTCCTGATGGTGCGCTCGTAGACTAGCCAACCCAGGGGGGCCGCAAGAAGCGCTCGGATGGCATCGCTCCCGCCCATTTCGATCATCTCGCCGAACGTCAGCGACAACCCGCTGGGCCGCGCCCTGTTGCTCGCCGATCTGCTGCGCAGCGAGACGCGGGTTCAGATCGTCGGCATTCAGCAGGCGGAGAGCCTGTGGGCTCCCGCCGCCGGGGCCCAGATCCCGATTCGCGGGTTCCGCACCCGCCCCGGGCTCTTCCACGCCCTGGACGGGGCATCTTGGCTGCGCGACGTGGTGGGCGACGATTTCGTGATCGTGTCCAAGCCAGTGGCGCGCAGCCTCGGCTTGGCGCTCCTCGCGCGGGTCGGGGCGCGCGGGATGACGGTGGACATCGATGACTGGCAAGCCGCCTTCGTACAGCGCGACCAGACCCGCGAGCAGCCGACGCCGACTCAGCAGCGAGTCGCGCGGCTGCGCAGCTACGCGCGCAGGGGAGGCCTGAACGGATTCGTCTTCACGCGGCTGCTCGAGGAGTACGCGCGGCGGCGAGGCGCCGTCACAGTCTCGAATCGCTGGCTCCAGGAGCGCTTCGGCGGCGAGCTCTTGTACCACGTGCGCGATCCGAACGAGCTCGATCCGTCGCTCTCACCGTCGCGCGAGCTGAAGCCGCTGCCCGCCGAACGCCTGTGGGTCGGCTTCGTCGGAACGCCACGGCCGCACAAGGGAATCGGAGTGCTCGTCGACGCCGTCGCCAGCGCGAATCGCAGCGCACCACCGCTCGGACTCGCGCTGATGGGCATTCACGACGGCGGCGACCCCGACGTCGCGTACGCGCGCAAGACGCTCTCCGAGGATGCGCTCCGGATCCTGCCGCCGTTTCCGATCGACGCGCTTCGCGATCACCTCGCGCTGACGGACGTGCTCGCGGTCCCGAGCCTGGAGATGCCGACCGCTTGGGGACAGATCCCGGCGAAGCTGTTCGACGCCATGTCGATGGCGAGGCCGATCGTCGCCAGCAGCATCAACGACATTCCCGAAATTCTGGACGGAGTCGGAATCTGTGTGCCGCCCGGTGATCGCGCCGCGCTCGCGGCCGCTCTGGTGCGCCTCGCGCGCGATGTGGATCTGCGGCGGCGGCTCGGCGCGGCGGCGCGGGAGCGGCTGATCGAGCGCTACAGCTACGACGCGGGCCGGCGCGTGCTCGTGGACGTGGTCCGAAAGGCCGCTCGCTGACGCGCGAGCCGCTTCAGCCCTTCGGCGGCATTCGGATCGCGCCGTCCAGGCGAATCACTTCGCCGTTCAGCATGCCGTTCTCGATGATCGAGCGCGCCAGGTGCGCGTACTCGACCGGGCGCCCGAGCCGCTTCGGGAACGGAATGTTGGCGGCCAGCGCCTGGCGCGCGGGCTCGGGCAGACCCGCGAGCAGCGGCGTGTCGAACAGCCCCGGCGCGATCGTGACCACGCGGATGCCGAGCGACGCCAAGTCGCGCGCGACCGGAAGCGTCATCGCGACGACCGCGCCCTTCGACGCCGCGTACGCGACCTGGCCGATTTGTCCGTCGTACGCGGCGACCGAGGCGGTGTTCACGATGACTCCGCGCTCTCCGTCGGCGTCCGCCGCGTTCTTGCTCATGCGATCCGCTTCGAAGCGGATCGCGTTGAACGTGCCGACCACATTCACCTCGAGAACCTTCTGGAAGGGCTCGAGGCCGTGCGGCCCGTCCTTGGTCACGGTGCGCTGCGCCCAGCCGATGCCCGCGCAGTTCACTGCGATGCGGATCGAGCCGAACTCGGCAATGGCGCGGTCGATCGCGGCCTCCACCTGATCCGCCTTGGTCACGTCGCAGGCGCAGAAGATCGCGCCCCGGCCGAGCACGCGGGCGGTCTCGGCGCCGTTCGAGCGCGGCAGATCGAGGATCGCGACGCGCGCGCCGGCGGCGAGCAAGTCGCGCGCGGTGGCGCCGCCCAGACCGGACGCGCCGCCGGTCACGACGGCGCCGGCGCCGTGGATGTCCATCCCGGCTAGCTCTCCTGCTCGAGATAGGTGTAGCCGCTCATGCCCTGCTCGAAGCGCCGGCGCAGCAGGGCCGACTCCTCGATCGTGAGCCGCCCTTCGCGCATGGCTGCCTCGGCGGCCAGGCGCACCTGCTCGGACAGCTGGCGGCGGTCGTAGCCGAGATACTGAACGACCTGCTCGACGGAGTCGCCCTCGACGACCTGCTCGACGGTGTAGCCGCCGTCCTCGTAGATCTTGACGTGGGCCGCGTCGGTGTCGCCGAACAGGTTGTGCATCTCGCCGAGGGTCTCCTGGTAGGCGCCGACCAGGAACACGCCCATGTAGTAGGCGCGGCCGTTGGGCGGATGCAGCTCGAGGACGGTCTTCACGTCGCGCAGATCGATGAACTGATTCACCTTGCCGTCCGAGTCACAGGTCAGGTCGGCGAATGTGCCGCGCCGCGAGGGCGGCTCGTCCAGGCGGTGGATCGGAGCGACGGGAAAGAGCTGCTTCATGGCCCAGGAATCGGGCAGTGACTGGAACACCGAGAAGTTCCCGTAGTAGGTGTCCGCGAGCTGCCGCTCGAGCCGCTGCAGGTCCTCGGGCACGTACTCGAGGTCGCGCACGATGCGCATGATCTTCTCGCAACACGCCCAGAAGAGCTCCTCCATGCGCGCGCGCGTCTGCAGGTCGAGGTAGCCGAGCGAGAACGCGGTGGTCGCCTCTTCCTTCAGCTGCAGCGCGTCGTTGTAGGACTCCAGCACGTTGCGCGCGGAGATCGAGCTCCAGACTTCGTGGAGCTGCTGGATCACCTTCGGATCTTCTGCGCCCGGCGCCTGCGGCTGGGAGGCGGTGCGCACGCCGTCGACGCCCAGCACGTCGAAAACCAACACCGACGCGTGTGACACCAGCGCGCGGCCGGCCTCGGTCACGATGTCCGGGTGCGGCACGCCCTTCTCGTCGCAGATGTCGCGGATCGCGGACACGACGTCGTACGCGTACTCCTGCGTGGTGTAGTTCATCGACGAGTGGAAGTTCGTCTGCGAGCCGTCGTAGTCGATGCCCAGCCCGCCGCCGACGTCGAGCAGCCGCATCGGCGCGCCCAGCGCATGCAGCTCGGTGTAGATGTGGCTCGCCTCGCGGAACGCGTCCTTGTGTGCGCGGATCGCGGTGATCTGCGAGCCGTTGTGGAAGTGGAGCATCTCGAGACAGTCGAGCATGTCGTCGTGCCGCAGGCGGTTCACGACCGACACCAGCTCCTCCGCGGAGAGCCCGAACTTGGAGCGGTCGCCGGACGACTCGGCCCACTTGCCCGCGCCGCGCGTCGCGAGCCGCGCGCGCAGGCCGATGTGCGGGCGGATGCCGAGCTCGCGGCTCGCCTTGATCAGGGTCTCGAGCTCGTTCGGCCGGTCGATCACGATCACGACGTAGCGGCCGAGGCGCTGCGCGAGCAGCGCGAGCTCCATGTACGCGCGGTCCTTGTAGCCGTTGCAGATGATCAGCGCGTCCGGTGTGTTCAGGAGCGCCAGCCCGACCAGCAGCTCCGGCTTCGAGCCGACCTCGAGCCCCAGGTGATGGGGCCGCCCGTAGTTCACGAGCTCCTCCACCACCTGCCGCTGCTGGTTGACCTTGATCGGGTACACGCCGCGGTAGCGGCCCTTGTAGTCGTAGTCGCGGATCGCGCGCGCGAACGCGTCGGAGATGTGTCTCACGCGGCTCGCGAGGATGTCGGAGAAGCGAATCACCAGCGGCGTCCGCAGGCCGCGCCCGCGCAATTCCTCGACGACGGCGCGCAGATTCACCGTCGCGGTGCCCGGTCCACTCGGGTGCACCAGCATGTCGCCTTCGGCACTCACTGAGAAGTAGTCGCCGCCCCAGTATGGAATCCCGTAGAGCTCGGCAGCTTCACGAACGGTCCAGGCACGCATCGATCGATCACTCCCGTGAAAGAACCGCGGCGGTCGCGCACGTCAGTGCGCGAGTCGGCGCGCATGTTATCTCCACTGCACCTACAGGTCGAGCGGATCCCCGAAAAACTTGCGTCACTCGAGCGCCAGCGGGAGCACTTCGGCGAGTGCGGCGATCTCGTGGTGCGGTTCGCCGGCCGCTCCCACGCCACTTCCGGGCGGCGGCGCTTCGGGCTCGCGGATCAGCGCGGTCGTCATGCCCTGCGAGCGCGCGCCGGCGATGTCCTGCTCGGGTGAGTCGCCGACGAAGAGGACCTGTTCGGGCGCACAGCGCGCCTTCACGCAAGCGAAGCGGTAGATCCCGCCGTCCGGCTTGCACGAGGCGGCTTCCTCGGAGCTGGTCCAGTCGTGCAGCAGGTCGGCGAGGCCGGCGCGCGCGATCATCGGCTCGAGGTAGTCGTCGTCGATGTTCGAGACGATCGCCACGTGCAGCCCGGCGGCGCGCAGCGCGCCGAGCGTGGCGACACAGTCCTCGCGCAGCTCGAACGACTCCGTGACGATCTCGCGCTGTCGCGCGATCAGCCAGTCGAGCCAGTCGCGCGCCGGCTCGGCGCCGAGACCGAGCGCGAAGCGCCGCCAGGTGTCTTCGAACAAGTCGCGGTGCAAGTAGTAGGGCTGCGCCTGGAGCGCCTCGTAGGCGGCGCGCGTCGCGTCGCGGTAGGCGACGCCGATCTGCGCCGGCTGCGCGGCGACGCGCAGTCGCTCGACGGCGTCGCCGATCAGTCGACCGGTTCCGCCGCCCACGCGGCGGTAGCTGAACAGTGTTCCGCCGAAGTCGAAGAAGACGGCAGCCACTCGGCCGCGAGGCGAAGAGCGCGAGGCGCTTTTCACGGGCGCGGAGCGTATCAGCGGCGACGCTGCTGTCAAAGGCCCGGCGCAGGTCCGCGGCGCGCGCGGGGGTTCGATAGAATCGCGGCGATGTCGGATGAGTCGTTCGCGATCGCGGTCATCGGCGCTGCCACCGCGGGAGCAGAGGCCGCCGACATCTTTGCCAAGCGTGGAATTCTCACCGTCGTGTTCGAGCAGAACGCGCGGCCGTACGGGAAGGTCGAGGACGGACTGCCGCGCTGGCACGTCGGGTTGCGCGCGAAGGAGTACGCGACGATCGACGCGAAGCTCGGCCAGCCGCAGGTGCACTTCGTGCCCAACACCAAGGTGGGTCGCGACGTTTCGCTGCGCGAGCTGTGCGAGCTCTGGGGCTTTCACTCGGTCGTGCTGGCGAACGGCGCGTGGCGCGATCGCCCGCTGGCGGTGCCCGACGCGGAGAAGTACGTCGGGAAGGGTCTCGTGTACCAGAACCCGTTCATTCAGTGGTTCAACCACCGACACGAGGCGGGCTATCGCGGTCCCGTCTTCCAGGCGCTCGACGACACGATCGTGGTGGGCGGCGGGCTCGCGTCGATCGACGTCGTGAAGGCGATCAACCTCGAGCTCGCGAGCGGCGCGCTGCGCGCGAAGGGCGTCGCGGAAGACCTCGAGGAGCTCGAAGTCCAGGGCATTCCGAAGACGCTCGGCGCGCACGGACTCACCTGGCGAGGGCTCGGCTTCAAGGGCGCGACTCTGTTCTACCGGCGCCGCGTCGAGGACATGCCGCTCGTCTCGCTGCCGGACGACGCGAACGAGAAGGTGCGCGCGAAGATCGAGAAGACGCGCGCGCACATGCTCGAGAAGGCGGTCTCGAAGTATCTGTTCGCGGTGCGCCCGCTGCGCGCGCCGCTGGCGCTCTTGATCGAGCGCGAGCGCGTGGTCGGAATGCGCTTCGCGGTCACCGCGCTGGAAGGCGGCAAGCTGGTGACGACGACCGAGACCGAGGAGGTTCGCGGCTCGCAGGTCATCAGCTCGATCGGGAGCATTCCCGAGCCGCTGGAAGGCGTGCCGCAGAAGGGCGAGCTGTACGCGTACAGCGACTGGGATCTCGGCCGGCTGCCCGACTTCCCGACCCTGTTCTCGGCCGGGAACGTCGTGACCGGCAAGGGAAACATCGTCGACTCGCGCAAGCACGCGAGACAGGTGGGCCAGCACGTGCGCGACGAATATCTGAAGCTCGCCGGCGACGTGCGCGCGCAAGCCCCGCTGACGCAGCAGGCGCGCGAGGCGCTGCTGAAGCGCGTGCGCGCGCGGCAGGAGAAGGTGGCGTACCGGAGCTATCCGGACTGGATCGAGGCTGCGCGCCCGCCCGAGTTCATCTAGCGCATGGGTCGGGTGCCCATGCGCTCCGCAGGGACTCTCTGATGGCCAATCGGCTGGCGGGCGAGACGAGCGCCTATCTGCGCCAGCACGCGCACAACCCGGTCGACTGGCATCCGTGGGGCGACGAGGCGTGGGAGCGCGCGCGGCGCGAGAACAAGCCGGTGCTGGTCTCGATCGGCTACTCGTCGTGTCACTGGTGTCATGTGATGGAGCGCGAGTCGTTCGAGGATCCGAACGTCGCGCGGCTGATGAGTGACTCGCTGATTGCGATCAAAGTCGACCGCGAGGAGCGGCCCGACGTCGACCAGATTTACATGGAGGCGGTGCAGCGCATGACCGGGTCGGGCGGCTGGCCGCTCAACATGTTCTGCACCCCCGACGGGCGGCCGTTCATGGGCGGCACCTACTTCCCGCCGCGGCGCATGCACAACCGGCCGAGCTTCGCGGAGGTCGTGCTCTCCGTCGCCCGCGCCTGGCGCGAGCAGCGCGGCGAGGTCGACAAGGCCGCCGCCGAGGTGCTCGCCGCGCTCGGCGCGCGGCCGGAGGTCACGGCGTCGGACCCGCTCGGCAGCGAGTCACTCTCGCTGCTCGTGCGCCAGATGATGGCGCGCGCTGACCGGCGCCACGGCGGCTTCGGCGCCGCGCCGAAGTTCCCGACCGCGACGAACCTGGAAGCGGTGCTCGCCGCGTCGCACCTCGCTGTCGCGCGCGGGGACGCGCTCGAGCACGTGGTCTTCACGCTCGAGAAGATGGCGCGCGGCGGCATCTTCGATCAGCTCGGCGGGGGCTTTCACCGCTACTCGACCGACGAGCTGTGGCTCGTCCCGCACTTCGAGAAGATGCTCTACGACAACGGCCAGCTCCTGCGCGTGTACGCCGAGGCCTTCCGGCAGACGGGCAATGCGGCGCTGCGCTGGCCGGTCGAGGAGACCGTCGCCTGGCTCGAGCGCGAGATGCGCGACCCCGCCGGCGGCTTCTACGCGAGTCAGGACGCGGACAGCGAGGGCGAGGAGGGCCGCTTCTTCGTCTGGAGCCCCGACGAGATCCGCGGGGTGCTGGGGCCGGAGCTCGGCGACGAGTTCGCGAGCGCGTACGGCGTCGAATCGGGTGGAAATTTCGAGCACTCGGGCAAGAGCGTTCTGTCTCACGGCCTCGCCGGCGAGCGGCCGAGGTTCGAGGAGGCGAGGGAGCGCCTGTTCCGCGCGCGCGCGAGTCGCGTGGCGCCGGCGACGGACCAGAAGAATGTCTGCTCGTGGATCGGCTACGCGATCTCGGGTCTCGCGCTCGCGGGCTCCTGCTTCGCGCGACCGGACTGGGTCGCGTCAGCGGCGCGCGCAGCGGACTTCGCGCTGGCGAAGCTGTCCGACGGCGGGCGCGGTCTGCTGCGGATCTACGAGGCGGGCGAGGCGAAGATCCCGGCCTTTCTCGACGACCATGCGGCGCTGCTGGGCGCGCTGCTCGATCTGCACCGCGCCGGCGCGGGCGACCGCTATCTCGAGTCGGCGCTCGTCGTCGGCGCCGAGCTCCGCGCGCGCTTCTTCGAGCCGCGCAGCCGGGAGCTCTTCTTCACGCCCGACAGCGACGCGACGCTCGTGCTTCGCCCGGCGAGTGACTCGGACGGGGCGACCCCGGCCGCAGCGGGCCTCGGGGTGCTCGCGCTCGTGCGCCTGGCGGAGCTGACCGGCCGCGCGGACTTCGCCGAGGTCGCCGACGCGGTGATCGAGCGCGAGGGGCCGGTCGCCAGCCGCGCCCCGCTCCACCTGCCGACGCTCGTGCGCGCGGCGGCGTTGCGAGCGACACAGCTCGGTGTCGCGATCGTGCTCGGCGCCACCGGCGACCCGCGCACCCAGGCGCTCGCCGCGCGCGCGCGCACGCTGCTCGGCCCGGAGGACGCGGTCGTCGTCGTCGACCCCGATTCGCCGCCTGCCTGGCTGGCGAGTGACTGGCTGCTCGGGCGCGAGCCCCGCGACGGGGCACCCACCGCCTACGTCTGCCGCGGGCGAACCTGCTCTCTGCCCGCCGTGACTCCGGACCAGCTCTCGCTGCCCTGA
>JBIOJK010000064.1:0-20014 GCA_044450765.1 Myxococcota bacterium
ACGGTGAAGCGGCGGCGCGCTTCGCCGCGCGACATGGCGCGGCCCGCGCCGTGGCTGCAGCTCTCGAAGCTCTCCGCGCTGCCCTTGCCGCGCACGATGTACGAGCGCGCGCCCATGCTGCCGGGAATGATGCCGAGCTCGCCGGCCCGCGCGCGCAGCGCGCCCTTCCGCGTCAGCAGCACGTCGGCGCCGAAGTGGCGCTCGCGCGACACGTAGTTGTGATGGCAGTCCACCGCCTCGAGGCGCGCCTCGAATGGCGGCAGCCCGGGCAGCGCGCGCAGCGCCGCGGCGATCGCCCGCATCATCTGCGCGCGGTTCTCCTGCGCGAAGTCCTGCGCCCAGGCCACCGCCTCGAGGTAGTCGTCGAAGCTCGCGCTGCCTTCGCGGAGGTACGCGAGGTCGGCGTCGGGCAGGTTCGCGAGCTCGCGGCGCAGGTCCCGCTTGGCGAGCTCGATGAAGTGAGTGCCGATGCGATTCCCGACGCCGCGCGAGCCCGAGTGCAGCACGATCCAGACGCGCTCCGACTCGTCCAGGCAGACCTCGATGAAGTGATTGCCCGTGCCGAGCGTGCCGAGGTGCACGCGGTGGTTCGCCTTTTCCAAGCCCCGGTGGCGCTCGACGAGCCGCCGAAAGCGCGGCTCGAGCTTACACCAGGCGGTGTCGACCTCCGGCGGCGGCGTGCGCCAGGCGCCCGCGTCGCGGCCGCGTCCCGGCGTCCGGCCGTGCGGCACCGCGCGCTCGATCGCGCGGCGCACGCCGCCGAGCGAGTCGGGGAGATCCGACGAGGAAAGACTCGTCCGCGCCGCCAGCATCCCGCAGCCGATGTCGACGCCGACGGCGGCGGGCACGATCGCGCCGCGGAACGGGATCACCGAGCCGATCGTCGCGCCGCGGCCGAAGTGCACGTCCGGCATGGCCGCCACGAAGTGGTGCACGAACGGCAGCCGCGCGACGTTCTCGAGCTGGCGCCGCGCCGCGTCCTCGAAGGGCACGCCGCGCACCCAGGCCTTGATCGGCACGCCGCCCGCCGGGTGAAGTGTCTCGAATTCGGGCTCGGCGCTCACGGGGCGCAGGCTAGCTCGCGAGGACCTCTTCGTACAGCTGGCGCACGTCCTCGATGTGCGCGTCGAGTGACTCGCGCGTCCAGTCGCGCGTCGAGATCGGCGGCAGCACGACCACCTCGACGGTGGCGGGCCGGATCACCAGGCCGCTCTTCGGCAGCGCGTCGAGCGCGTTGCGGATCACGATCGGCACGATCGGCACGCGCGCCTGCATGGCCATGTGGAACGCGCCCTTCTTGAAGCGGCCGAGCCGCGGCGTCGGCGCGCGCGTGCCCTCCGGCGCGATCGCGAGCGAGACGCCCGAGCGCAGCGCGTCGACCGCCGGCTGCAGCGCGCGAATCGCGGCGCCGGAGTTCGCGCGGTCGATGAACACGGTGCCGAGCAGCGCCGCGAGCTCGCCGAGCAGCGGGATGCGCCGCAGCTCCTGCTTCGCGACGCCGACGAAGTCGCGGCGCAGGATCTTGCAGAGCAGCAGCACGTCGAGCGAGCTCTGGTGATTGAAGATGAACACGGCCGGTCGCGACGACCACAGGTGCTCCTCGCCGCGCACGCGCAGGTCGATGCCCGCCAGCGCGGTGCCCAGGTCGCCCCACGCGCCGAGCGCGAAGTCGAAGGCCGCCTTCGGCCGGCCAGTCACCAGCGCGAGCGGGACACCGAGCGCGAGCGCGAGGCCGCTCGACGCCGTCGCCAGCGCGGTGCGCACCACGTCCGCGAAGCTCGGGCGGCCACGGCTCGCGAAGCGGCGGACCGGCCAGGCTCGGCGCTCGGCGATGCGAGTGAGTCGCTTGTCGGGATTCGTCGGACGGGCGCGGCCGACGATCTCGAAGAGCGGAAGATCCTCGGCCGCGTCGCTGTAGAAGTAACTCTGCGCGAGATCGAGTCCCTCTTCCGCTGCGAGCGCGCGCACCGCCTCGGCCTTGCCCTCGCCCCAGCACGCAGGCCGGATGAAGCTGCCGGTGAAGCGACCGTCCTCGACCTCGAGCCGCGTGCACAGCACGCGCTCGATCCCGAGGTCGCGCGCGAGCGGCTCGACCTGATAGCGCGTCGCAGCCGAGACGATCGCCACCGTGTGCCCGCGCCGCAAGTGCGCCGCGACCAGCGCACGTGACTCCGGGAAGACCAGCGCCGCGAGCTCCGAGTTGAACAGCCGCTCGCCGGTGTCGACGAGCTCCTGCTCCGGGGTCCCCCGCAGCATGCCCGACCAGGTGGCGAGAATTCCCGAGAAGCCGACCTGTCCGCGCTGGAAGCCGACCCAGGCGAGCACGTTCTCGGACAGATCCGCGACGCTGATCTGACCCGACAGGAGGCGATCGCGCCAGAACGCCAGGCCCGAGAAGCCCGAGAGCAGCGTGCCGTCGACGTCGAAGAACGCGCCGACCTTCGGGCCCGCGGGTCCGCGTTCGATCTCCTCGGTCAGAAACGTCCCGGCGCGCATCGTCACCGCTCTCTCGGCCCGATGCTATCTCGGCCGGCCCCCGCTAGGCGAGGCTGGCGGACGTGGGCACCTGGCGGCTCAACCGAAAGGCCCGCGACACCGAAGAGTTTCGCCGACCCGATGCGTATCTCGAGCCTCGCAAACGCGACCGCGATTCTGCTCGCCGCGGCGCTGCTGTGCGCCGTGCACGCGGCGCGGGCGGGCAGCTTCGCGGTGCAGCCGACGTTCGATCCGCGCGCGGATTCGGAGCCAAGCGAGAGCTCCGCTCCCGAGCAGGAAGCTCCGGCGCACAGCTGGAACCAGCTCGACTCAGACGGCGATCAGGGGGAGCACGCGCGCGGCGATCGCTTCCGCTTCCGCGAGCGCATGCGGCGCCGGTTCGCGCGCGAGGCGGAAGCCCGCGCGACGCGCGACTCGGCCCAGCCCGAAGCGCCGGCCGAGTCCGCCGAGCCGCCGTCGTTCGGCGACCTCGACCGGCTGGTTCCGCCCAACGCGCGCCGCGAGCTGGTGGCCAGCTGGGACCGCTGGGCGCCGCGCATCGAGTCGGCGCTCGATCAGACCTACCACTCACTCGGTCCCGAGTGGCAGGCGCGGGCGAGCCGACTGCGCGTATTCGCGTCGAGTCCGCAGGGGAGCCGCTGGCTCGTGGCGGGACTCTGCGCGCTCGGCCTGCTGCTGGTGGCGGCGCGCACGGCGCGCGGACACGGCGACCTGGTGGTCGTGATCGCGTATCCCGACGATCTGCGCGGCAGCTTCACGGTCGCGCTGACGCGCCGGCGTCCGCGGCGCAAGCGCACAGCGCCGGGAGAGCGCGAGTCGTCGCGCGCGAAGGTCTCTTCGCGCACGGTCCACCACCTGGTGTCGCGCGAGACGCAGTTCCGCGGGGTCGCTCCGGGCCGCTACTGGGTCACGGTCGACGGCGAGCTTCACGGCGCGAGCAGCGACGGCGCCCTCGAGGAGCCGTTCGAGTCACAGCAGGTTCAGGTCGGCAGCCGAGACACGCGGCGCGTCGAGTTCGACTTGAAGCCGCGACACTGTCCGGTGGAGATCCGCGTCGCCTGGGACGGCCAGCCGGTGCGAGAGTGCGCGGTCTCCGTGGGCGGGCGACCCGACACCTTCCGCCACCTGCGCGGCCAGTCGGCGCGGATCGGGCTGCCGCTCGGCAAGCATCTGGTCGCGCTCGGCAGCGGAGACCGGGTCGCGGAGCGCGAGGTCGTGGTCGACGGCTACGCGACGCTCGCGATCGACGTCGACCTCGGCCGCGCCGAAGGAGTGCTGTTCAAGGGCTGTCCGCCCGCGGTGACTCCGTATCTCCAGGGCGACGTCGCCGCCGCGGCGCGCGCGCTCGCGCGCGAGGGCCAGGACAAGCTCTCGAACTACCTGCTCGGCCGCATGCACGTCGCGCAGGGCAACAAAGGGCGCGCTGCGGAGCACTACGAGTACGCGGAGTATTTCGCGGATGCGGCGAAGCTGCGCGAGGAGCTCTCCGAGTGGTCGCGCGCCGCGGGGCTGTACCAGAAGGCGGGCGAGCCCGTGCGCTCGGCCGAGATGTTCGAGCGCGCGGGTGACCCGATCCGCGCGGGTAAGGCGTACGAGGCGGCCGCCGACTACGAGCGCGCGCTCGCCTGCTACCGCGAGGCCGGCGAGACCGAGCGCGTGATCGGCGTGCTCGAGCGGAGCGGTGACTCGTTCCAGGCCGCGGTTCTCGCGCGCGCGAACGACGACCGGGCGCGCGCGATCAAGCTGCTGCAGCAGGTGCTGCCGGGAGACCCGAACTACTCCGAAGCATGTCTCCTGCTCGCCGACGCGCTCGAGAGCGAGGGTCACTGCGATCTGGCCGCGCGCAAGCTCGAGGAGCGGATCGAGCGCGAAGACGCCGGCGCGATCGATCCTCCGCTGCGCGCGCGGCTCGCGGAGCTGCTCGAGCGCCGCGGCGAGCCGGGCCGCGCGCTCGAGGTGCTCGAGAAGCTGCGCGAGGACGAGCCGACCTATCCCGAGATCTCGGCGCTGATCGAGTCGGTGCACAAGCGCGTCTCGGCGGCGCGCGAAGCCAGCGGACGAGTCACGGCGGCGACCGTCCCGGTCGTGGCCGAGAGCCGCTACGAGATCATCGAGCAGATCGGGCGCGGCGGGATGGGCGTCGTGTTCCGCGCGCGCGACAAGCGCCTCGGCCGCGAGGTCGCGCTGAAGCGCTTGCCCGAGAACCTGCGCGACCACCCGGCAGCCGTCCAGCTGTTCCTGCGCGAGGCGCGCGCCGCTGCGGCGCTGAATCACCCGAACATCGTGACCCTCTTCGACGCCGATCAAGAGGAGCAGACGTTCTTCATCACGATGGAGCTGCTCGAGGGCGACCCGCTCCACGTGATCCTGCGCCGCGCCGGCCGGCTGTCGGCGCGCGACTGCGCGCGACTCGGGGTGCAGATCTGCGCGGGGCTCGACTACGCGCACGAGCGGAGGATCGTCCACCGCGACATCAAGACGGCGAACCTGTTCTTCACGCGCGGCAAGGTCGTGAAGATCATGGACTTCGGCCTGGCCAAGATGGTCGAAGAGGTGCGCCGCTCGGCGACACTGATTGGTGGCACCCCGTACTACATGGCGCCCGAGCAGGCACTCGGCGAGTCCGTCGACGCCCGCGCCGACATCTACGCGCTGGGAGTCACTTTCTTCGAGCTGGTGACCGGCGGGGTCCCGTTCCGCGAGGGCGACGTCACCTACCACCACCGCCACTCGCCGCCGCCCGACCCGCGCACGCGCGCGGAGGGCATCCCCGACGGTTTCGCCGAGCTGATCCTCGAAATGATGGCGAAGGACCCCGCGCGCCGCTGCGCGAGCGCCGCCCTCGTCGCCGCGCGCCTCGCGCCCTTCACGGCCTGAGCATCCCGCGGCGCACTTCACCCGCTGGGCGGGAACCGGTAATCTCGTCGCTCTGGCGGAGCATCCGTGACGTCGCGATTCGCGCAATCGTTCATCGACAAGTATCTCGATCCCGCGGAGAGCCTGTCCGAGGTGCTCTTCGGCGTGATCATGACCCTGACGTTCACGCTCGGCGCTGGCATCCTGGTGCGCGCCGACGACGCC
This sequence comes from Myxococcota bacterium, assembly GCA_044450765.1. Lineage (GTDB taxonomy): Bacteria > Myxococcota_A > UBA9160 > SZUA-336 > SZUA-336 > VGRW01. The sequence goes on from JBIOJK010000064.1 coordinate 5,578, forward strand.
TCCGCGGCGCAGCAGCTCTTGATCGCCGCGCTCGGCTGCAACGTCGCGTGGGGCACCATCGACGCCGCGATGTATCTCGGCGGGCAGCTGTTCGAGCGCGGCCGGCTGATGCGCCTCGGGCGCGCGATCCGGGTCGCGCCGGACGAGGCGAGCTCGCTCGCGCTCGTCGCTTCCGAGTTCGACGAGCTGATGCTCGGGGTCTCGACGCCCGAGGAACGCGAGCGGCTGTATCGCGCCATCGCGGCCAACGTTCGCGCGCGCCCGGCGCGCGGCGGAGCGGGGCTCGGACGGGCGGACTTCTGGGGTGCGCTGGCGAGCTTCTGGCTGGTCGTGCTCTCGAGCATCCCGGCGGCGATTCCGTTTCTGTTGATCGCGGACGCCCGCCGCGCGCTGCGCGTCTCGAACGCTCTCTTGCTCGCCCTGCTCTTCCTGGTCGGGTATCGCTGGGCCCGCCACACGCCGGCGAATCCCTGGCTCGTCGGGACGGGCCTCCTGGTGGCGGGCGTCGCGCTCGTCGCGCTCGCGATCCAGCTCGGCGGCTGATTCACTCGAACTCGAGATGCGCCGAGAGCATGAACTGAGTCCACCACGAATGACTCGTGGTTCCGACGTACTGGCGGGCGCCGCTCGCGGGGTCGAACGCGGCAGCGGAAACCGTGAACGACAGATGCCCGGTCGCGTTCCAGTCCGAGATCAGGTCGAACTCCTGGCCCAGATGCTTCGCGCTTATGTTGGCGGCGCGCGGGTTCTGGTCGCGAACGACGATCTCCGTCGCGCGCTGGTCGAGGCTGTAGTCGCTGTAGAGCAAGTTCACCGTCAGGCTCTCGGTCGGCTCGAGGCGCAGCCGCAGGGTGTGAACGCGCCCGTTTCGATTCACCGTGACGAACTCGCCGATGATCTCGCCGATGTACCAGGTGCTCCAGTCACTGTCGCCGTAGAAGAGCGGATCGAAAGCTTCGAAGCGGTTGGCGCTGCTCGCCCGGTCGCCGCTGAAGTACGAGTAGCGGTAGCTCGCGAACGGCGCGCCTGGACAGGTCTCGAACGCGTAGCCCGGCTCGAGCCACCAGCTCCAGCCGGTGCCGGTCGCGCCGTTGACTTCGACCGCCAGCTCGCCGTTCAGGCTGAACGCACGGGCGGACGGCAGCGGCGTGGTGTCGAGCCGCCAATCGACCGCGTTCATTCCGTCGCGCTGGACCTGCTTCGAGTGGTAGATGTTGAAGTAACTGACGCCGAGCTTTCCGAAGTCCCCTGCGGTGTACTCGAAGTTCGCGCCGGCCAGCTCCGTGCCGCCTCGGAACTCGTCGTTCGGCCGCAGGTAGAAGAGCTCGGCCGTCCACGGCCCGCTGTCGAGCTTGGCGATCGCGCTCATGTAGAACGCCCGCCTCGGACCGAGCCAGAAGGCGCCCCGGCTGCCGCCGTTCGATGCGCCGGTCCACATCAGGAACCCCGTTCCGATCTCGTAGGGCTGCTTGCCGACCGAGATCTCGAGCGCGTCCCTGCCAAGTGACTCGAGCAGATCGCCGGACCTCCAGCCGACGTAGGCGTCCTCCAGCGCGAACCGCTCCGGGTTGCGGTCCTCGAGGTTCGAGCCCGCGGCGTCGAGGCCGCTGCGCGTCATGGCTCCGGCTCCACTCACGCGCGCGAAGATCGAGCCGGCAGACTCGAGCGCGAGCGTGCCGTCGAGCCCCGGGGTGAGCGCGAACTCCTGCCAGATTCCAACGGGCGCGCCCACGACCGCGACGTCCTTCCCGAGATAGGCGTTGCTCTCGAAGAAGAGCGCGTAGTCGGCGCTGACGGTCGGGCGGAGGCTGCTGCCGCCGTCGCGGTACAGCGCGAGATCCAGGTCGTTCGGGTCGGTTTGCGCGGCGCGCGCCGCGACCGGCAGCAGCAGCAGCGACGCCGCCAGCGCTGCGGCCCTCAAGCGCTAGCCGCCGCTCGACTCACGCCGCTTGCGCTCCTCGAACAGCGCGCGGAAGCGCTCGCTACCGACCGAGATGAACAGCCCTTCGGCCTCTGCGCAGAGTGACTCGCCGGCGAACAGCTTTCCCGAGGTGAAGATCTTCCGGCCCTCCGTGCGGTCGTATCTCGCCTCGAAGCGCAGTTCGGTGTGCAGTGGCGTCGGGCGCCGGTAGCGCACGGTGAGCGTGCCGGTCATGCCCGGCGTGCCGGAGAGCGCGTTCGCGAAGCCGAGCACCTCGTCGAAGGCAGCCGCGACGTAGCCGCCGTGCACGCAGCCCGGCGGTCCCTCGTACGCGGAGCCGAAGATCGCGCGGCCGGCGACGCTGCGCTGGTCGGGCTCGGCGCGCAGCTCGATCGGCGGCGACAGCGGATTCGAGAGCCCGATCAGCGGGCTGTGATCGAAGAAGCCGCCGACGTCGCCCGCCGGCGAAGTCTCCGACCAGCCCTCGTAGCGGTTGGGGCGCGGCTGAGTCGCGAGGCGCTCGGCGTAGCGCTCGAGTGAGTCGGCCGCCGCGCTGAGCTCGGGCTCGGGCGCGGCGGTCGCGACCAGCCGCGAGATCACGACGCGCATCGCCGCCGCGAGCCGCCGCTTCGCCCGCCAGGCGCCCGAGACTTCCCTCCCTTCCCAGCGCGCGAGGCTCCGGCGCAGCGCGCCCTCGTCGCTCATCGCGGCGCGCCTTCCAGCGAAGCGAAGCGCGCGAGCTCGGGCGGCAGCGGCGGATAGCCGGCGTCGGCCGGGATCGAGAGCTCGGGCTTGCCGTCGGCGCGGCGCGCGAGCGCCGGCTGCACCGTGACGATCGGCTGCGCGCGCGCGCGCGCCAGTGCAGCCGCCACGTCGCGTGACTCGGCCAGGCGCACGAGATTCATCAGGGTCGGGTAGATGATCGTGCGCCGGCCCGCCTCGGCCTCGCGCAGCGCCGCGCGCGGCGAGATCCAGAGTGAGTCGACGGACTCGCGGCCGTCGTGCAGCGCGAGCTGATCATCGGGCGCGGCCGCCAGGAAGAAGTGCGTGTCGAAGCGCTTGGGCACGACCGCGGGCGTGATCCAGTGCGCGAACGGCACCAGCCGATCGCAGGCGAGGAACAGATCGGCGCGCTCGACGTCCGCAACGAAATCCGCGCCGGGCGCGCCCACGCCGGATGCCGCGAGCAGCTCCGCGGCGCCGCGCGCGCGGGCGAGCAGCACGCCGCACTCCTCGAAGGTCTCGCGGATCGCCGCGACTCTGAGCGCGCGCGCCGCGTCGTCCACTTCGAGTGACTCGCCGCAGCGCGCCCGCAGGCGCGGATCCGCGTCGGCCGCCTCCACCTTGCCGCCCGGGAACACCAGCGCCCCGGTCGCGAAGTCGATCTGGTGATGGCGCTCGACCATGAAGACTTCGAGACCGCCGGGGCGATCTCGCACCAAGAGCACGGTGGCGGCGAGTCGCGGGCTGGGACGGTCGGCGCTCATGCCTTCTCCTCGGAGGTCGAGCGCGATTCTCTCACACTACGGCGAAGCGCCGAGCAGCGGGCGCACCTCGCGCGCGAAGCGCTCGAGCTGCGCGTCGCGCTCGGCCGGCGGACCGACGAAGTCGAGCACGAAGTGGCGCACGCCGCTCGCGGAGAACGCCGCGAGCTTGGCCGCGACGTCGGCGGGCGGGCCGAGCGCAGCGTAGCGCGCGGCGGCCTTGCGGAAGTCCATCGCGTAGCGGCGAGAGAGGTGCGCGGTCGCGACGTCGAGCGCGCGCTCGTAGTCGTCGTCGATGCGCGCAAAGAGCAGATGCGCGCTCTCGAAGCGAGTGAGTCGCCGACCGGCGGACTCAGCGGAGCGCGCGATCTGCTCGAGCCCCTCGCGAAACATCTCGGGAGTCACGACGTACGAGATCCAGCCGTCGCCCATCCGCGCGATGCGCTCGAGCGCCGCGGGGTTGCGGCCGCCGCACACGATCGGCGGCCCGTCCGGCTGCGCCGGTCGCGGCAGGAGGCGCACCTCGGGGAACGCGAAGTGGCGACTCGCGCTCGCGACGGGCTCGCCGGTCCAGAGCTGGCGCAGCAGCGGGATCGCCTCGGAGAGACGCGCGCCCCGCTCGCGCACCGGCACGCCGCACGCCTCGTACTCGCGCGGGAACTCGCCGCCCACCCCGACGCCGAAGATCAGTCGGCCCTCGCAGAGCAGATCGAGCGTCGCCACCTGCTTCGCGACCAGAACCGGGTGGCGCAGCGGCAGCAGATAGACCCCCGTGCCGAGCGACAGTGTGCGCGCGTGCGCGGCCGCCTGCGCGAGCTGCAGCAGCGGGTCGAGGATCGGAATCGGAAACGCGACGTGGTCGCCGACCCAGAGTGACTCGAATCCGAGTCCCTCGACCAGCTCGACCGTCGCGCGCACCGCGTCGCGGCTCGGGAGCCCGGTGATCACGCCGAAGCGCGCGCGCGGCTCGAGCGGAAGCTCGGCAGTCACTCGCAGGCGCCGCAGTCCGAGATCCCGAGCGCGTCCGCCGCGTTGAAGAGCTGGCAGGTGCGGCAGCTTCCCGCCGCGGCGAGGCAGCTCGCCAATCCCGGGGCGTCGGCCGGGCCGGCGAGCCCCGTGCAGCCGGGAAATGCGGCGGTCAGGTCGACGCTCTTCGCGGTGCACGACTTCGCGATCGCCTTCAGGGCCAGCTTCCCGGTCGCGGGATCGCAGGCCTTCGCGATCCTCGCCTTCGGGTCCGTGTCCAGGCAAGCGGCGAGGTCCGAGCTCTGGAGCAGGCTCTCCGCCTTGAGCCCCGCCTTCTTGCAGCGCAAGAACTCTGCGCGGCGAGTCCGCTGGCAGCCGTCGAGCGCGGCCAGCACGGACTTCTGACACCCGGCGGTGTCGCGCTGGGATGCCTTGGGCGCGATCGCAGCGTCGAGCGAGTCACCCAGAACGTCGTGCGCGAGGTCGAGGTCCGCGGCGAGCGCGGCCGCATTCCCCGCCGCGGCTCCGGCTCCGGCGTAGCCGAAGTCGGGCGGCACGCTGCACAGCGCGGCGTCGTTCTGCTGGGTCTTCAGGCCGATCTTCGCGAGCTTCGACTTCGGATCAGCGTCGATGCACATCTGCACCGCGCCGGTCAGCTTGCCGCGCGCGAAGAGATCGACGCAGGAGCGGATCTGCGACGAGCGCTGATCGGCGAGCTTGATGAAGCCGGCGTTGAGCGCCTCGATGCACTTCACCTGCGGCTTGGTCTGCCCGATCAAGTCGAAGCGCAAGCGAGAGACTCGCGAGTCGTCGAGCGACAGCACGTAGAGCTCGCCGTCGTGATCTTCGCCGAGCGACGCGGGACCGGAGACGTCGTTGTCGGAGATCACGACGCGCTGCCAGTCATTGCCGCTGCGAATCAGCGCGAAGATCCGGTTGCTGCCGTGGTCCGCGAAGATGTATCTCCCGCGCCAGGCCGCAGTGCCGCCGCGGTACACGAAGCCGCCGATCACGGTGCTGCCGACGCTGCGCCCGTAGTCGTCGACCGGATCGGTGTACCCCGGGCCGCTGCAGCCGGCGACATAGACGGGACAGCCTGCTGCCTTCGGATCGGAGAAGTGACACGTGGTCCCCTCCTTGACCTTCCAGCCGAAGTTCAGGCCGCGGCCCCGATTCGGCGCCGGGTCCATGTCGATCTCTTCGCGCGTGCTCTGGCCGACGTCGCCGATCCACAGGTCTCCGGTCTCGCGGTCGAACGAGAAGCGGTAGGGATTGCGCAGGCCCAGCGCCCAGATCTCGGGGGCGTAGTTGGGGTCGCTCGAGAACGGGTTTCCGGCGGGGATCGCGTAGTTCTCGTTCGGGTCGCCCGGGAAGTCATCGCCGCCGGGATCGATGCGCAGCATCTTCCCGAACCGCAGCCCGTGATTCTGCGAGCGGCAGCCCGGATCGTCGCCGCTGCCGCCGTCGCCGAAGGCGAAGTACAGGAAGCCGTCGGGGCCGAACTGCAGCTGCCCGCCCTTGTGATTCCCGAAGTCAGCGCCAGGTGGCGACTGCTGGGTGAGCACGAGGTGGTGGCTCGAGACGTCGGCATGGTTCGGATCGTTCGCGGTGTAGCGTTCGATCACTGTCTCGAGCGGCGATCCGCCGGCACCGGTCCGGGTGTAGGCGACATAGACGAAGTGATTCGTCGCGAAGCCCGGATCGAAGGCCAGCGAGTGCAGGCCGCCTTCGCCGGCGGGGCCGAAGTCGACGGCGCCGGAGAGGTCGAGAAATGCGTCGTTCGGATCCTGGAGCGCTCCGTTCGCGTAGATCCGGATTCGCCCGCCGAGCTCCGTGATGAAGAGCCGGCCGTCGCCCGGATCGGCGAGGTACGACGGCGAGTCCGCCGAGGTGACGAGCTCGAGCAGCGGATTCTGCGCGCGAGCTGCCCCCGCGGACAGCGACCCGGCGGCCACGAGAGCGGCGATCAGCTTCCGCATGCGGCGATCGTACAATACGGCGGCTGCCGGGCCGCCGCTGTACGCGCCGTCACCGCCGGCGGAGAGTGAGTCCCGCCGCGCCGATCAGCAGGAGCAGGAGCGCCGACGGTTCCGGCAGCGGGTTCGGCGACACGATCACGTCGAACGTGTGCAGCCAGTTCTGCCCGTCGGCCGTGAAGATCTGCGGTCCGTAGGCAACTCCGCACTGGCCCGAGCCGCCGCTCTGCGCGCACGTCAGGTTGTAGATCGCCGACGAGGTGCTGAACGGGATGCCGTTCAGCAGGCCGGAGACGGTGCCCGTGCCCGCGCCCAACTGACTGATCGTACCCGACACAGAGAAGATGCTGACGTCTCCGGAGTAGTGCACGTTCGTGAAGATCTCGCTCGCGCCGTAGACGGGCGAGAACGTCGCGCTGGCGACGTCCATGCTGATCGACGCGATCGTGCCGAGGTCGTTCACGACGATGGCCCCGGTCGCGAGCGCCGGGCTGGCGAGCACGAAGTCGAGTGAGCTGAGGCAGTTCGCCGAGCCGGCCGGGCAGCCGTAGTTCGCGTTGGGCGCCGTCAGGCCGCCGCCCGAGACGTACAAGCTCGTGGTCGCGAGCGCTGACGACGTTGCGATCAGCCAGCAACCGAGAACGAAGGCAATCCGATTCGTCATGCGCATCGCGCGCGGCTCCTCGCAAATGCGAGCGCCAGACTGCCGAGCGCCAGCAGGCCGAGCGCCGCGGGCTCCGGAACTGGGGTCGCGCCTTGGAAAGTCAGCACCGCGCCGACGGTGACGTCGGCTTCGCCCGGCACGGGAATCACGCCGAGCGTGATGCCCTGCAAGGTGAAGGTTCCGGCCAGCACGTCGATCGTCGCGTTCAGCGGGGTCACGTTCGTGTAGTTGACCGGAAAGGGTCCGGCGCTCACGCTCGTGATCGAGTTCTTGCCGGTGTAGATGCCGTGCACGTCGACCGGCTTCACGCTGACGAGCCAGTGACCTGGACTGATCTCGACCGGCGCCGGGAGCGTCGGGTCCGTGTTGTAACCCGTACCCGGCACCACGGAGGCGCTGTTCACCCACACCTGATTGAATCCGCCGTAGACCGTGTTCAGGTTGATCCACTGATTCGGCGCCGTGGTGAACTGGAAGTCCGTGAGCTGACCGGTGATGGGGTCGAAGTCGGCGAAGACGCCGTTCAGGGTCAGCGTCGCGTGACCGAGACCGCCCGGCAGCGGAGCGGTACTGGACGACGCGGTGACGGTCGCCTGGCCGCTCGTGTACTGGTAGAGAATCGGCGCTGCCTGGGCCGGCAGCGCAAATGCCAGCGCAGCCGCCAGAGCTCCGGCGCGCCACCCCCTCGCGAGATTGAGCATCGGCCTCCCTCCAAGTCGACGCGATTGATGCGCTGCGCATAGTAACCCGACCGATCGCTCAATGGGAAGCAATTTGTGGAAGAATTCCCCACAGAGCTGTGAGGTTTTGGCACGACACGCATTCCGCTGTGGCCGGGCGCCCCTTCGCTTGAGTCGCGACCGCATGCGCGCGAGACTGCCGGAATGAGCAAGCTCGAGTGGACCCGCGACGAGCTCCTGATCGATTCCCCGTACGAAGAGCCGCTCGTCGCCGGTGGCGTCCGCTGCCACGGTGGGTTCGCGAACGGAAAATACGTGTCCCCGCGGACCGAGAACCGGGTGCCGGCGATCCGCGCCTGGCAGGCGCGCCTGCGCTCCGACGGCCACGCGCTCGTCGACGTCCCGCGGGCGTTCGTGCCGCCCCACTACCCGAACTACCCGCAGGCCAAGCTGCTGCTTCAGGAGGGAGTGCGCGATCCGATCACGCGCTCGCTCACCTTGATCTCGATCGTCGAAGGCTTCGGCGCGCGGATCCGCGACCTCCAGCTTCCGGATTTGTCCCGCGAGGTGGTCGGCGATCTCGGCGGCACCGCGCTCGCGCATCTGAACGGCGGGCTGTTCGAGGCGCACGCGCGCGACGAGGCGGGCTGGCGCGATCAGGGCGGGCACAAGCAGATGTGGGAGGCCGCGCGCGATCTGGGACTGGCCAAGCCCGAGATCCCCGACGACGTGCTGCTGGCGATGATGATGGGCGGCGGTCGCGGCGAGCGGCGCCGGCTGTTCCCCGAGCTGTCGCCGCGGCTCGAGGAGGCGATCGCGTTCATGGCGAACGTGATGATCGTCGAGATCTTCGCCGAGGACGTGTTCGAGTGGGCGAAGCAGCTGCTCGGCGATCCGGAGGTGTCTGCCGAGCCGGAGCGAGCGAGCGCGCTCGTCGCGTGCATCCAGGCGGACGAGAGCCCGCACGTCGAGTATCTCCGCACGGCGCTCTCCGAGCTTCGCGCGCGAAGCTTGCGCTCCGCGGACGGCGCGCGCGAGATCTCCGGCCAGCTCGTCGTCGACGGAATGCTCGAGACACAGCTGCACCAGATCGCGACGACGCGGCCCGCGCGCGAGCGCGCCGACGTGCAGGGGGCCATTCACCTGGCGCTCGGCGACCAGCCGGCTGCCGCCGCTCTCGCGCGGCGCTTCGAGGGTCTCGACGCCGGCTGGGTCTTCCCCGCGCGCGACGACGAACGCCTCGAGCTACTGCTGTCTTGAGGCGAATCCGCGTCGAGCTGGAGCGCGCTCAGCGCGCTTCGCGCATCGGCTACACGGCTCTGTGTGTGTGGCTGCGCGAGAAGATCCCGCTCTGGTGGGACCGGGCGCTCGGCCGCGATCCCGCCGCACGCGACTACTCGGCGATCCACCAGCGCAACGCCGAGCAGATCTACCGCACCGCGACGCGGCTGCGCGGGCTCTTGCTCAAAGTGTGTCAGGTGGTCGGCACGCGTTCCGACGTCTTTCCGCCGGAGTACGTGCGCACCCTTCAGCGCGCGCAGGACCGCGTGCCGCCGCGTGCGTTCGAAGTGATTCGCGCCGTCGTCGAGCGAGAGCTCGCGAAGCCGCTCGACGCCGTGTTCTCGAGCTTCGATCCCGTGCCGCTCGCGGCGGCGTCGCTCGCGCAGGTGCACCGCGCGCGGCTGCTCGACGGGCGCGAGGTCGCGGTGAAGGTGCAGTACCCGGACATCGAACACATCGTGCGCACCGACCTCGCAGCGCTGCGGCGCATCTGCCGCATCTACGAGCGCTTCGATCCGCAGCCGCTCCAGCTCCTGCCGCTGCTCGACGAGCTGCAGACTCACCTGGCTCTCGAGCTCGACTTCCGGCGCGAGGTCGAGAACGCCGACCGCATCCGCGCGCTCTTCTAGCGTGACTCGCGCGTGATCGTGCCCGAGATCGACTACCCGCACTCGAGCGAGCGGGTGATCACGATGCAGCTCGTCTCGGGCACCAAGGCCAACGACCGCGAGGCCCTCGTCGCCGCGGGAATCGACCCGGTCGACGTCGTGCAGGGACTCACTTCGCTGTGGAACCAGATGATCATGGGCCTGGGCTTCTTCCACGCCGACCCGCATCCGGGCAACGTGCTGATCCAGCCGGGGCCGCGCTTCGTGATCCTGGACTTCGGCCTCGCGAAGCAGCTGCCGAAGGGCTTCGGGCTCGGACTCTTCGAGCTGATGTTCTCGATGATGACCGAGAACGAGTCCGCGATGGTGCGCGCGTTCAAGGAGCTCGGCTTCCGCACGAAGACGGGCGACCCCGAGACCTACCGCCTGATCGCGCGGCAGATGATGAACTCCGCGGCGCGCGGCAACGTGCGCGGGGAGCTCACCGAGGAGCTCACCGACGAGCTCTTCGAGTCGATCCGCAAGGACCCGATCGTCGAGGTGCCGAGCGACTTCGTGCTGGTCGCGCGCGTGTTCGCGCTGCTCTCCGGGATCGCGCACACGCTCGGCGGCCGCGCGAACACGCTCGAGTCACTGGGCGGGGGAAGAGCTTAGGAGCCCTAGCGGCTCGTCGTCCAGAAGTCGCTGAACGCGCCGCAGTCGAGTGAGCCGAGGGGCTCGCCCGCGATCTTGGGGTTCTCGGGCGCCGGCGCGGGCTTGCCGCCCGCGAAGCTGCGGTCGATCGTGCCGTCGAAGTTCGTGTCTTCGTCCTGGCGCACGAGCTGGCCGCCCGCGAAGGTCTGGATCACGTCGACCTTGCGATCCCCGTTGGTGTCGGCCTCGAGCATCACCCGCTGGCCGTCCTGGTAGGTCTCGCGCTGGTCGACCCGCCCTTTGCCCTTCGTGTCGATCAGCACCTGGCTCACGACGCCGTTCACGACGATCGCGCGCTCGTCGAGCGTGCCGTTGCCTCGGGAGTCCACGCACTGCGCCGTGACTTGACCGCTCGCGTCCAGAAACAGGCGCTTGTCGGGACGGCGGTGCTTCGGGTCGGAAATCAGCTCCTGCTCGGACGGCTTGCCGTCCGCGCCGAAGACCGTGAGCACGTCGGGCTTGCCGGCGCCTTTGGTGTCCTGCCCCTGTCTCACGATCGCGCCGTTCGCGAGATAGGTCCAGGTGTCGATCTTGCAGTCGCCGTTGGTGTCCTTCTCCTCGCGCACGACGTTGCCGGCGGAGTCGAAGTCCTGGATCAGCGCCGTGCAGCCGCCGCTCACCTGCTCCAGGTGCACGGGCTTGCCGTCCTTGTACTGCACGGTGACGTCGGGCTTCCCGTCGCCGTCTTTGTCTTCTTGCTTCTGAGTCACGTTGCCGGCCGCGTCGAGCGTGAGCCAGGTGTCGATCTTGCCGTCGCCGTTCGCGTCCAGCTCCTGGGTCTGCGCGCCGCCCTTCCCGGTCGACGAGCGCTTGTCGATCACGCCGTCGAAGTTCGAGTCCTCTTCCTGGCGGACGATCGCGCCGCCCGAGTACCAGGCGAAGACGTCGGGCTTGCCGTCGCCGTTGGTGTCCTTCTCGGTGCGCGCGACCTGGCCGTTCTCGAAGTAAGTCACCGTCTCGAAGCGGCCGTCCCCGTCGGTGTCCGACTCGGTGCGCTGCGGCGTCCCGTCCGCGTTGAACGTGGTGCGCACGTCCGGCTTGCCGTCGTGGTTCGTGTCTTCAGTCTGACTCGTCTTCACGCCGTTCGTGTACTCGGTGATGACGTCGGGCTTGCCGTCGCCGTCGGTGTCCGCCTCGGAGTGAGCGGGCTTGCCGCCGACGTACGAGATCACGAGCTCGTACGTGCCGTTGAAGTCGCGGTCCTGCTCCTCGCGCCCGAGCTCGCCGGCCTGGTACAGCTTCACGACGTCCGGTTTCCCGTCGCCGTTCGTGTCGATCTCCTCGCGCTGGACCTTGCCCTGCGCGTCGAAGGTGACCCACAGGTCCACCTTGCCGTCGCCATTGGTGTCCCGCTCCTGCGTCGCCTGCTGGCCGTTCTTGAAGGCGATCACCGAGTCGAACTTGCCCGTGCCCTTGCTGTCCTGCTCCTGCCGCACGGGCTGGCCGTTCTCGAAGGTGGTCACGACGTCGAAGCGGCCCGTCCCCTTGCTGTCGTGCTCCTCGCGCACCTTCTGGCCGTTCACGTACTCGACGCGCATGTCGAACTTGCCGTCGCCGTTCGTGTCCTGCTCTTCGCGCACGACCTGGCCGTCGGGGCCGATCTCGCCGCGCGCCTCGGGCTTGCCGTCGTGGTTCTTGTCCACCGTGAAGCGCGCGGGCTTGCCGTCGACGAACTCGGTGACTCGGTCCGGCTGGCCGTCGAAGTCGGTGTCCTCTTCGAGCTTGACGGTGACTCCGTTCGGGTCGTTGGTGCGCCAGGTGTCCGGCTTGCCGTCGCCGTTCGTGTCCTTGAGGACGCGCAGCTCTTTGCCCGTCGCGGGATCGAGCACGACCCAGGTGTCGACCTTGCCGTCGTGGTCCGCGTCCTGCTCCTGCTTCTCGAGCCGCTCCTGCGGGTCGAAGAAGTTCCACAGGTCGGTCTTGCCGTCGCCGTTCTCGTCGAGCTCGACGCGCACCAGGCGGCCCTCGGCGTAGATCTCGAGCCGCTCGGGCTTGCCGTCGCCGTTCGCGTCGACGGTGCGGCGCACGAGCTTGCCGTCCTTCGACTCAGTGACTCGCTCGAAGCGCCCGTCGTGGTCTTCGTCGAGGCTCTCGGAGGTGACCTTTCCGTCCTCGTCGAAGGTGTAGATCGCGTCCGGCTTGCCGTCGCCGTTGCGGTCCTCTTCCTGGCGGACCTTCTTGCCGTCCTTGTACAGGACGGTGGTGTCCGGCTTCCCGTCGAAGTTGGTGTCCGCGACGCTCTTCGTCGGCTTGTCGTCCACGTAGTCGGTGGTGAGGTCGAGCTTCCCGTCGCCGTTGGTGTCCTGCTCTTCGCGCACGAGCTTGCCGTTGGCGAACGTGCGCACCGTCGCGGGCGTGGCCGAGCCCTTCTTGAAGGTCTCTTCCTTCACCTTCACGCCCTGCGCGTCGAAGGTCGCGACGAAGTCCGGCGCGCCGTCGCCGTCCAGGTCGCGCGTCTGCTTCGCTTCCTTCCCGTTCACGTAGGTCGACACCGTGTCGAGCGAGCCGTTGCCGTCGGTGTCGGCCTCGCGGCGCAGGATCGTGTCGCCCTGATAGGTCGTCACGACGTCGGGCTGACCGTCGCCGTTCGTGTCTTCCTCGACGCGGACCTTCACGCCCTTCTCGTAGCGGATGGTCACGTCGAACTTGCCGTCGCGGTTCGTGTCCTGAACCTCGAGGGTCTTGTTGCCGTCGGCGTCGAACTCGGCGCGCACGTCGACCTTGCCGTCGCCGTCGGTGTCGGACTCGACGCGCGACGGCTTGCCGTTCGTGTAAGTCACCCAGCGGTCGACCTTGCCGTCGCCGTTCGTGTCTTCCTCGGAGCGCGTGCGCTGGCCGTTCTCGAAATAGATGACTGACTCGGGCTTGCCGTCGAAATTCTTGTCGTCGCGCTCGATCTTCGGCTGGCCGTTCTCGAGCGTGATCCAGCGGTCGACCTTGCCGTCGAAGTTCGTGTCGCGCTCCTGCGCGATCTCCTTGCCCGACACGTCGTAGCGGATCCACAGGTCGATCTTGCCGTCGTAGTTCGTGTCGCTCTCGGCGCGCTCGGGGACGTCGTTCTTGTAGTAGATCGTCTCGTCGAAGATGCCGTCGCCGTTGGTGTCGGTCTTGCGGCGGACGAGGTGCTCCTGATCGTCGTATTCGAGCACGACGCGGCTCTTCCCCGGCGGCGTCTTCGGCGGCGTCTGCGACGGCTGCGTCTGCTGCGCGCGCGCCAGCCCGGGCGCGGCCAGCGCCGCGAGCGCGCACAGAAGGAAGGGGAGCCGCCGCATTCAGTTCACGGCGGTGAACGTGCCGGTCAGGCTGCGGCGCGCCAGGCAGCGCACGCGTTCGGGCATCGCCGCGAACGGCGCGGCCGCGCGCAGCGCCTCGACCGCGGAGTTCCCGACCAGGTCGCTGCTCGCCGTGCGAACCGAGGACTCCATGACCGAGCCACTCGCGTCGAGCTTGAAGTTCAGCAGCACCTTCTGACCCGCGGGCACGTCCTGCGGCAGAGTCCAGCGCTGATACATGCGCACGCGCACCTGCTCGACGTAGTTCACCACTTCGGGCCGAGTGAGACAGTCACTGAGGTCGCCGCCGCCGTCGCCGCCGGTTCCGTTCCCGCCCTCGCCGCGCAGGAAGCCCTGCCCGACGCGCGTGTTCACGTTCGCGAGCGGCGCGCCGTCCGGTGAGCCGACCACGTCGCGGTTGCTCGCGATGCCCTCGCGCACCGACGATCCGCTGCCCAGGTTGACTGCGGATGCGGTGCCGACGGTGTTGCCCTGCGCGACGACCTGGTGCGGCCCGGCCGATGCGCCGGTGGGAAGCGCAGCGTTGGTTTGGCCCCGAAGCGCTGGAGCCGCCGCGGCGCCGAGGTCGACCTTGGCGACCTGCGCGGTGGCGACTGAGTCGATCGCGACCGCGCGCTCGGCGACGACGGTCGCGTGCGAGATGTCCTTCGGCGCGACGACCGCGGCGACCGCGTTCATCTGGATCTTCTGCGCCGCGAGCGTGGGCGCGGCCTGCTGGATCACCGTCGGGTTCACGATCTGCGGCGCGACCGCTTGCGCCTGTGGCGCGAAGTCGAGCGAGCGGCGCTCCGCGAGCGCCTTCGGCGCCGGAGCCGGCGCGGGCTCGGGCTTCGCTTCGACCTTCTCCTCGACCGGAGGCGGCGGCGGAGGG
>JBIOJK010000065.1:0-19352 GCA_044450765.1 Myxococcota bacterium
GCGTGCACGTGCGCACCTGGGCGTCGCCCCCGTTCCAGGCCCTGTTCGACAAGTGGCTGCCCGACTGGCGGCGCGACTCACTGTCGCTCCGCTACGCGGTGCGCATTCCGTGTCACGAGATCTGGACGGCGCACCTGGAGGGGAAGCACGCGCTGGTCGACTACGTGAACCGCGAGACCAACGCCGGGTTCGATGTGGATTTCTTCACGCTCGGCTTCGCTCGCCGCGCCGCGGCCTACAAGCGCGCGAACCTCGTCTTTCGCGACCTCGAGCGGCTGCGCAAGCTGTCCGCCGAGCGGGGTCCGATCCAGCTGGTCTTCGCGGGCAAGGCCCACCCGCAGGACCACGACGGGAAGGAGCTGATCCACTCCGTCCTCGCGATGCGCGACGCGCTTCGCGGCTCGATCTCGGTCGCCTGGCTGCCCAACCACGACATGGGTCTCGCGCGGCTCCTGTGCGCGGGCTCCGACGTCTGGCTGAACACGCCGCTCCCGCCGTTCGAGGCGTCGGGCACGAGCGGCATGAAGGCCGCCGTCAACGGCGTGCCCAGTCTCTCGGTTCTCGACGGCTGGTTCATCGAGGGACACGTGGAGGGCCAAACCGGCTGGTCGATCGGAGAGGAGCCGTGCGCGCGCGAGAAGCCGCTGCCGGAAGACGACGCGAGCGACGCGCGCGCTCTCTACGAGAAGCTCGAGAACGTCGTGCTGCCGTGCTTCTACAAGACGCCCGACGCCTTCCACCGCGTCATGCGCAGCACGATCTCGATCAACGGCTCGTTCTTCAACACGGACCGCATGCTCGAGCAGTATCTCCACGCCGCATATCGGCTGAACGGCGAAGGCGAGGCGCGCTGAGCGCGGGCTACACAGAGCTGCGTTCGGCGCCGCCGCTCGTGCGGTAGCGCGTCGGGAACTCGGCGAGCAGGCCGAACCCGACCGCGAGAAGCACCGGCCCGACGAACATGCCCAGCAGCCCCCAGCTCGCGAGCCCGCCGAGCACGCCGAAGAACACCAGCATGAACGGGATCTGTGTCGGGCCGCTGATCAAGAGCGGCCGCAACACGTTGTCGATCGAGCTCACGAGCAGCGCGCCCCAGAGCGCCATGCCGACGGTCGCGCCGACCGATCCCTGCGACCAGAGCCAGATACACGCCCCGATCCAGATCAGCGCCGGCCCCGCGGGCACGAGTGAGAACAGCGCAGTGGCGAAGCCGAAGAACACCGCCGAGGGCACCCCGAAGATCCAGAAGCCGATCCCCGCGAGCACGCCCTGCGCGAGCGCCGTCCCGAGCAGTCCGAAGACGACGGCCTGCACGATCGCCCCCACCTTGTCGACGAGCTGCGGGTCGTTGCTCGGCAGGAGCAGCAGCGCGAGCCGCCGCACATGCCCAGAGATGCGCTCGCCGTCGAGATAGAGCGCGAACAGCACGACCATCGTGATCACGAACTCGAACACGTTGCGCGCGATGCCGCCGCCCAGGGCGACCGCGTACTGTGATCCGACCTGCCCGTAGCGGGCGACCCACTCGCCCGCCGCCGCCGGGCCGAACAGCGGGCTGTCGCGCAGCTCCTGGACGCGGGTCGCGAGCCAGGGCGTCGACATCACCCAATCGGGAAGCGGCGCGCCGTTCGCGACCCATTCCTGGACCCGGTTCGCGACGCTGCCCGCCTCGCCCGCGAACACCAGCAAGAGCGAGCCGATCGGGATCGCGATTGCGAGCGCGAAGAACACGCTGCACGCGAGCGCGGTGAGTGCCGGCCGCCGCGTGAAGGAGCGCGCGCGCGCGTACAGCGGCCAGGTCATGTAGGCGGCGATCGCGGCCCACAGCGCCGGTATGATGAAAGGCCACAGCACCCAGAGCGTCGCGGCCACCAGGGCCAGGCCGACAAGCACGCGCGCCACGACCAGTCCGGGCCGCTGCTCCTCCCCATCCATCGCACCAGTATCCATTAGATTCCGCCGAGTGTGGACGCGGCAATCGAGTGGCCTGCGGGCTAAGCTGGCCAGCGATGCGCGTACTCGTGGTCGAAGACGAGCTCCGCGTGCGGAGCTTCGTCGAGCGGGGCCTGCGCGAGGCCGGGTTCGCAGTGGACTGCGCAGCCGACGGCGAAGACGGCCTGCGGCTGGCGGTCGTGAATCCGTACGACGTGATCGTGCTCGACCTGATGCTGCCCAAGCGCGACGGCCTGTCCGTGCTGCGCGAGCTGCGCGCGGCCGGGCGCGCGACGCCCGTGCTCGTGCTCTCCGCGCGCGACGAGATCGACGACCGGGTGCGGGGACTCGACGCGGGCGCGGACGACTACCTGCCCAAGCCCTTCGCGTTCGCCGAGCTGCTCGCCCGCGTGCGCGCGCTGCTGCGCCGGGGAACCGCGCGGCCCAGCTTGCTCGAGGTGGGCGATCTGCGCGTGGACCTGCTCGCCCGCAAAGCGGAGCGCGCGGGCTCGAAGCTCGACCTCACGCAGAAGGAGTTCGCGCTGCTCGAGTATCTCGCGCGGCACGCGGGCGAGGTGGTCACTCGCACCATGATCTCCGAGCACGTGTGGGACATGAACTTCGACAGCTTCTCGAACGTGATCGACGTGTACATCCGCTATCTGCGGCGGAAGATCGACGAGCCGTTCGAGAAGAAGCTGATCCACACGCGCCGTGGGGTCGGCTACATGCTCTCCGCGACGCCGTGAACCGCAGCATTCGCCTCCGGATCGCGCTCGCGGTGTTCACCGTGGTCGTGAGTCTCGTCGCGCTTCAGATCTTCTACGTGCTGAGCCGCTTCGAGAACAGCTTCCGCCAGGAAGCGGACGACCGCCTCAAGGACTACATGGACGATCTCAGCGTCGTCGTCGGCACCGACTACCGCGACGAGTGGATCACGCAGGTGTCGAACCCGCCACGGCACGACGAGGAAGTCTTCATCGAGGTGCGCGACGCGGACGGCGCCATGGTCGCGCGCAGCCGGAACGTGCCGGACGATGGCCTCCCGGGAGTGCACCCCGTCGGGCGCGCCGGGGCGCCGGTGCAGTGGGAATTCCCGCTCCCGCGCAATCCCACCGGCGGCACTCTGGTGCGCGCCATGGAGACCTCGGTCGGCCCGTGGGACTTGCGCGTCGGCATGAACCTGCAGGAGGTGCAGCGGCGGTACCGCAATCTGCGCAAGAACCTGGTCACATCACTCGTCCTGATCGCGCTGGTCGGCGCGCTCGCGGCGTACTGGGTCGCTGCGCGCGCCCTGTTGCCGGTCGCGCGCATCGCGGCGCAGGCGCGCGCGCTCGGCGGATTGTCCGACGGGACGCTGCCGCGCACCGGCTCGGGCGACGAGATCGACCGGCTCGCCGGCGTCCTCAACGACCTCCTGCGCCGCATTCGCGAAGAGGTGCTGCGCGTGCGGCGACTCACCGCGGACGCCGCCCACGCGCTCCGCACGCCGCTCACCGCGATTCGCGGTCACCTGGAGCTCCAGGCCGCCACATCGGCCGACGGCGCGGGCGATCACATCGAAACGGCGATCGACCAGGTCGACGAGCTGACTCGCTTCGTGAACCGCCTGCTCCTTCTCGAGAAGCTCGAGAGCGGGCTGGGCGAATCGCTGCCGCGCGAGAAACTCGACTTGCTCGCGCTCGCGCGCCCGCTGGTCGATCATCTGCAGGTGATCGCGGAGGAGCAGGAGGTCTCCCTCGAATGTCGTGGCGAGAGCGCGGCGATCGACGCGGACGCGACTCAGGTTCGCCAGGCGATCCTGAACTTGCTCGACAACGCGCTGCGCCACACGCCGCGGGGCGGGAAAGTCAGCGTCGAGATCGGCGCGCGCGGCGGCTTCGCCGAGCTCGCGGTCGCGGACAGCGGAAGCGGTCTGCCCGCGGACGAGCTCGAGCGCGTCTTCGAGCGATTCTACTCCAAGCGGGCGGGCAGCGGCGCAGGCACCGGTCTCGGTCTGCCGATCGCCCGCGCGATCGCGCGCAGCTTCGGCGGCGACGTCACGGCGACCTCGCCGGGCGGGGCGCGCTTCACGCTGCGCCTGCCGCTCGCGGGCGCAGAGGCAGCGGAGGGCCAGGGCTAGCGACTTCTCATCCAGGGCTCAATGCGGGCCGAGCGCAGTCCGGCAGCTCCGGAACTGGTCCGGACATTCGACACACTTGTGTGTGATCGTCGCCGCATGAGGAATCGTTCATGAAGCGCCGAGGCTTCTCAGCAGCACGGGCGCGGCCTACCCTGGCGGGGTCATAGCGGCCTTGGCAGGACACCTCGAGCCGGCGGGCGAGGACGGACGGTCGCGCGGAGGCCGCGTGCATCGCAGTACGATCGGGCTATTGCTGTCGCTGCTGACCCTGGCGGGAGTCGGCACGCGAGCGAGCGCCGACGAGCTGCGGGTGACGCTCGACGAGGCGCTGGCCGAGGCGCGCCGCGCCAACGCCGTGCTGCCGGTCGCACGTCTCGACGCCGAGGGCGCCGAAGCCGCGGTCGGCGAGGCGCAGGGCCGGCGGCTGCCGTCGCTGGCGTTCGACGGCGACGTGCACACGGGCGCCCCTCAGAAGTACGCGAGCAGCGACGCGCGCGCACAGCTCGTCGCGTCGATGCCGCTCTTCGACGGCGGCCGCCTGCGCGCGGGCGTGACCAGCAGCCTGGCCGCAGCCGCGGCCGCCCGCGCCCGCTCCCACCAAGCCGAGCGCGACGTGGACCTGCAAGTGCGCGCGCGCTTCGCCGAGTTTCTCGCAGCAGAGCGCGAGATCGCGTTTCGAAGCGCCGGCCTGGAGCGGCTGCGCACCTATCTGTCGATCATCGACGCGCGCCGCGCGAGCGGCCAAGGCATCGCCTCGGACCGCTCGAAGACTCTGGTGCGCCTGGGCGAAGGGGAGGCGGACATCGCCGACGCGCAGCGCCGTCTCGACGACGCGAAGCTCCAGCTGAACGATCTGATGGGGCGGCCGCCCGACGCGCCGCTCGAGCTCGAGCCGCCGCCGCCGCCGACCGCTCCTCCGTCAGTCACTCCGGACGAGCCGTGGCTGTCCGCTCCCGAAGTGACTCAGGCCGACGCGTCCGCCCAGGCGGCCAGCGCCGCGGTGACGATCGTGCGCGCCGACCGCTGGCCGACGGTGTCCGTGCTGGCCAACGGCGGGGCCCAGCCGGTGATCGGCAACTCGCGCGAGGCGCTGCTGAACAACGGCGAGGGCTGGGGCGGAGAGTTCCTGCTGCAATTCAATCTGCCGCTCTGGGATGCCGGCGTCTACAGCAGCCGGCTCGCGCAGGCGAACCTCGAGGAGAAGGCTGCGAGACAGCAAGTGACCGCGACTCAGCGCGCCGCCAGGCTCGAGTGGCAGCTCGCCGCGGCGCGCCTGCGCAATCTCGAGCGCGAGGTCGCGGCCCGCACGCTCGCGATCGACACCGCGAGAGACTCCTACTTGCAGGCCGAGAGTCTGTACCGCGGCGGCGTGGGAACGGCCCTGGACGTGCTCGAGGCGTACGACGCCTGGACGAACGCGAACCGCGCCCACGCGGACGCCGAGCTGCGCTACCGCGTGTCCGAAGCGGAGCTGATTCGCTGGGGCTCGCCGTGAAGCGCGCGCTGCTGTGCGCCGCGCTGCTGATCGGCTGCTCCGCCGGGGCGGGGGAAGACGCGCCGGTCGACGCCGCGTCCTCGGCGACGCCGGTCCGAGTCGCGGAAGTCACTCGCGGCGACGTGGCAGTCACGGTCTCCGGGCCGGGGCGGATCCAGGCGCTGCGCGAGCTGCGGATCCGCGCGCCCTTCACCGGTCAGCTCGCGGCGCTCGACGTGGCGGACGGCGACGCCGTCGCGAGCGGGGGCGCGATCGGGGCGGTCGTCTCGCAGAACAGCCACGCCGCGCTGCAGGGAGCCAAGGCGATGCTCTCCTCCGCGCGCTCCGAGTCGGAGCAGCGCGACGCGAGCCGGGCGCTCGAGCTGGCGCAAGCCGGGCTGGTCCGGCAGGTGCTGCGGGCGCCGGCGGCGGGCATCGTGCTCTCGCACCGCGCGAACGCGGGTGACTTCGTCTCCGAGGGCGACGAGATCGCGACGATCGCCGACGCCTCGTCGCTCGCGTTCGTGGCGCAGATCGGACAGAGCGACCTGCGCGAGATTCGGCCCGGCGCGGCGGCAGCCATCGAGATGGCGTCCGAGCCGCAGCCGCTCGGGGGCTCGGTGCACGGCGTGCTGCCGACCGCATCGGCCGAGAATCTCAGCGCCTCGGTGCGGATCGACCTCGCGCCGGGCCCCGCCAACCTGCACGTCGGACTGTTCGGCACCGCGCGGATCACGGTCGCGGAGCGCCGCGACGTGCTGCTGGTTCCGCAGTCGGCGGTGTTGCGCGACGACATCACCGGCGCTTCGCGCGTGGCGGTCGTGGACCAGAATACCGCGCACTGGATCCCGGTGACTCCCGGCGCGACGGCCGGAGAGCTTCTCGAAGTCGAGTCAGTGGCGCTGCAGGCCGGCGCGCGCGTCGTCGTCTCGGGCCAGGTCGGACTGCCCGAGGGAGCTCGGGTTCGGGTGGAGTCCTAGCGGTGGTGGAAGGCGCGCGGCGCCGCGCGAGCGCGGTCTTCGCGCTGCTCGCGCTGCTCGTGGTCGCGGGGGCCTACGCCGCTGCGGGCCTGCCGTCGGCCATCTTCCCGTCGGTCACGTTTCCGATCGTCAAGGTGATCGCGGACGCCGGCGAGGAGCCGGCCGCGCGCATGATGCCGACGGTGACTCGCCCGCTGGAAGAGGCGATCCTGCGCGTTCCCGGCATCGAGCTCGTGCGTTCGACCACGTCGCGCGGCAGCTCGGAGATCTCCGCGTCGTTCGACTGGGGAACCGACATGCAGGCGGCTCTGCTGCGGGTGCAGGCGGAGACACAGCGCATCCGCCCCGACCTGCCCGCCGAGACGCGGATCGACGTGCAGTGGATGAACACCTCCGTCTTTCCGATCCAGGGCTATGCGCTCACCTCTGACTCGCTCTCGCAGGCGGAGCTCCGCGAGCTGGCGGAGTACACGCTGAAGCCCGCGCTGATCCGGATCCCGGGAGTGTCTCAGGTGCAGATTCAAGGCGGGCGACGCCGCGAGTTCCAGATCCGCCTGGACCCGCTCGCGCTCCAGGGCCGCGCGCTCAGCGCCGCCGACGTCGTGCGCGCCGTCGCGGACAGCAATCGGGAGCTCTCGGCGGGACTCACGGAACAGAATCACGAGCTGTATCTCGCGCTGGTCGACGGACGCGTGGACGGGATGGACGCGCTGGCGCGGATCTCGGTCCCGGTCGCGAACGGCCCACCCGCGACGCTCGCAGAGCTGGGCGAGCTGCGCGTCGCCGATCAGGTCTCCTATGTCCGCACGACCGCGGACGGGCGCGACGCGGTGCTCCTGAACGTGATTCGCCAGCCGTCCGCGAACACCGTCGCGATCGCACAGGGCATCGACGCGCTCCTGCGCGACCAGCCCGAGCTGCTGCCGCCCGGCGCGCGCTGGACCCCTTTCTACGACCAGGCCCGCTTCGTCTCCGACTCCGTGCGCGGCGCCCGCGACGCGATCGCGATCGGAGTCACTCTCGCCGCATTCGTGCTCTTCGTCTTCCTGCGCCGCGTCGGCCTCACTCTGATCGCCGTCGCGGCGATCCCGATCACGGTCTCGATCGTCGGTCTGGGGCTCGCGGCGGTGGGCGAAACGATCAACCTGATGACACTCGCCGGTGTTGCAGCGGCGCTGGGCCTGATCGCCGACGACGCGATCGTGGTCGTGGAGGAGCTCGCGCACAGGCGCGACGCCGGCCTGCGGCGCCTGCTGCCCGCGCTCGTGGGCTCCAGCCTGTCGACGACGGTGATCCTGTTGCCCTTCGCGCTGCTGCCGGGGGTCGTCGGCGCGTTCTTCCGGCCGCTCGCGCTCACGATGGCGCTCGCGCTGGGCGTGTCGTTCGCCGTCGCCGCGCTCGCAGTGCCGCTCGCGGTCGAGCGGATCGGCTTCTCGTCTTCTGAGCGCGAGCTCCACCAGTCATTTGCCTACCGCGTGCACGACTCGATCGCCGCGTTCTGCCTGAGTCACGGCCCGCTGGTCGCGCTGGCGACGCTTGTGCTGGTCGCGTCCGGCGATCTCCTGTACCGCGGCCTCGGCACGGACTTCCTGCCGGAGATGGACGAGGGCTCGATCATCCTCGACTACTGGACGCCGCCCGGAACGTCGCTCACGGACACGAACGAGATGCTCGGCCAGGTGGAGAAGCTGATCCTCGCACTGCCCGACGTGGCGGGTTACTCGCGCCGCACCGGCGAGCAGCTGGGATTCTTCATCACCGAGCCGAACCGGGGCGACTACATCATCAACTTGAAGCCGCGCTCGCAGCGCCGCGGCAGCGACGAGGTCATCGACGATCTGCGCGCGCGCATCGCGGCCGCCGAGCCGGCGATTCACACGGACTTCGGGCAGCTCGTCGAGGACGAGATCGGCGATCTCACGGGCGGAGTCCCGCAGCCGATCGACGTGAAGCTGCTCGGCAACGACCGCGCGGCGCTCGAGTCGGGCGCGCGCAGAGTCGCCGAGATTCTGTCGAGCGTGCGCGGCGTCGACGACGTCTTCGACGGCGTCGTGGTCGCGGGGCCGGCGCTGCAGATCCGCGTGAACCCCGAGGCGGCGGCTCGCTACGGACTCACTGCGACCGCGATTCACGCCGAAGTGGAGCCGGCGATCCTCGGAACCCTGCTCGAGCCGATCCGCATCGGCGACCGGATCTACGACCTGCGGGTGCTGGAGGCCGCTGGCGGCGATCTCAAGGACCTCCCAATCCGTGCCGGCGGCGCGCTGCTGCGGCTGCGGGACGTCGCGAGCATCTCCACCGGCGCGCCCGAGACCGAGATCGACCGCGAGAACCTGAAGACCTACGTGGCAGTCACTGCGCGGCTGTCCGGGCGCGATCTCGGCGGCGCGATCGCCGAAATCGGGAAACGAATCGAGCGGGAGGCGCAGCTCGCGCCGGGAGTGTCGGTGGTCTTCGGCGGTCAGTTCGAGCAGCAGGAGCGCTCCTTCCGCGACCTGTCGCTGGTGCTGCTCGCGAGCCTGGTGCTCGTCGCGATCATCGTGATGTTCGAGTTCGGAGACTGGCGGGCCGCGGTCGTCACGGTGATCTGCGCGCTTGCAGTGCTGCCGGGCTGCTTCACCGCATTGCTGCTCGCGGGCATGACGCTCAATGTGTCGAGCTACGTGGGCGCGATCATGATGGTGGGCATCGCCGGCGAGAACGCGATCTTCGTCATCCACGAAGCGCAGCTGCAGCTCGCGCGCGGTATCTCGCCCGGCGACGCGTGGCTCGCGGCCTCGCAGCGGCGCCTGCGGCCGGTGGCGATGACCGTGCTCGCGACGGTCTTTGCTCTGGCGCCGCTCGCCTTCGCGCTCGGGCGCGGGTCGCAGCTGATGCAGCCGCTCGCGGTCGTCGTGATCGGCGGCTTCGCGCTCTCGGGCCCGATCGTGCTCTGGGTGCTGCCCGGGCTCTACCGCTGGCTCGACCCGAACGGCGCGCTGGGCCGCAGGCGACCCGTCGCCGCGCCGGGAGCGGCGTAGCGCCCGCGCTCCAGCTCGGCCGCAAGCGCGGCGACGCTCTCGCGCAGCTTCCGCGGCCCGCGGCGGCGCAGCACCGGCGCCACGCCGGCAAGTGACTCGAGTGCGCGGAAGCGGCCGACGGCGCCCTGCGCCACTACGCACTCGAGGCGGCGGCGGTCGGTGTAGCCCTCCACGAGCGCGCGCAGCAGGGGCGCGGCGCGCGCGCCCGACGCTCGGCAGAGCGACGCGACGAACCCGGCGATCTCGACCGCGACGAGCTGCTCGACACGACGCACATCTGTGTAGGCGTACTCGAAGTCGAACGTGGTCCAGGCGCCTCCGCCGTCGATCAGGTGGGTGAAGCCCGGATGCGCGTGGACGAGGCCCGGCTCGCCGAGCTGCTCCGCGAGCGCGTGGCGGCGGCTCCACTCCGCGCCGAAGCGGGCCATGCCCGCCTCGAGCGCGACCGCCGGGGCCGCCGGATCGCGCAGGCGCGCGTCGACGGTAGGGCCCTCGACCCGCCCGAGCACGAGGTAGGGCTCCGCGATCGGCTCCGGAAGCTCGAGCGGCGGGGCCTCGGGAACCGCGAAGCCGTGAGCGCGCCAGAGCGCGAGCAGCCGCGCTTCGGTGTCTCGCCGCGTGCTCGGAGCCAGCCCGGTCTTGCCGACCAGGAAGCGGTGCCCGAACTCGCGCATCGCGGTGGCGAAGCGCGGCCGCTTGCGGCCGTAGATCTTCACCACCACGTCCCGCCCGCCGAGCCGAAGCGACACCACTCGGTGTCGGCCGTCGCCGCGCGCGGAGCGCGCGAGCAGAACGGCGTCGAGCCCGCCGACGCGGACGCGGCCTCCGATCGCCGCGCTCATCCGCGCCCGATCAGGACGTCGAGCTGGGCGGCGATCCGGTACTTCGACGACGGCTTCTGCGCGCGCTCGCGGAAGGCGAGGTCGAGGCGCCGCCCGGCGCGCACCAGCGGATTCGGGTCGGCGAACGCGAACTGGTGCGTGTAGGCCAGCAAGTCGCGACCCGGATACGACGCGACCGTCTCTGCGAGAAACGCGTCGAACTCGTCGCCGACGGTTCGCGCGAGTGACTTCAGATAGCAGAGGATCTCGCGCGCGACGACTTCGCGCACGCGGCCGCGCGCGCGGAACACGGTCTCGAAGTCGAAGAAGAGAAACTCGTCGCCGACGATCATCACGTGCTTCAGGTCGCCGTTCTCGTGCACGAAGCGCGGCTCGCGGCGATCGACGGCGAGGCGGTGCCGGCGGTGCCAGACCGGCTGGAAGCGGCGCCAGGTCGCGAGCCGCTCGGGGAGGGGCAGCGAGCGATCCGCGAAGTAGTGCACGAAGCGAGGCGCGTCGACGAACTCGTAGAGCGCGTGGCCGTCGGGCGGCAGTCCTTCGACGACGGCGTCGTAGACGCCGAAGACGCGAAAGCCGGCTTCGCGCCACAGCCGGATGCAGTCGAGCTCGGTGCGCCTGCGCGACCAGGGCATGACCGCCGTCTGATTCGCGAGCATCAGGTTGCCCGCGCTCTTCAGCGCGTAGCGAGTCATCGACAAGCTGCCGTAGTACAGCTTCAGAACGGCCCAGCGTCCCTCGAACGGAACCTTGTACAGATAGTTCCCGTTCTTGTGCAGCAGGTACTTGTCGAGGTCGTCGAACCGGAGCACGGCCGGGGCGCTCGCCATGCGGTCAATTAAAGCAGAATTGGCCGCCACTCGCCGGTCAGCCGAGCGGGCTCGTGATCACCCAGAGACGCGAGCCGAGCCACGCTTCGACGTGACACCGTTCTGCGTCGGGCGGCGCGTGGAGCACCGCTTCGGCGGACTCCGCGCGGTCGACCACGGTGCCCGCGCACACGAGCTCGAGCCGCGCCGCTTCCGGCGCGCGCACGGCGTAGCCGTCGGCGGCGCGTTCGGCGGCGAAGTGTTCGACCGGCGCGATTCCCTCGAACGCGACGTAACTCCGGCCCGCGCGCAGCGCCTCGAGCACGCCCTTCTCGCTGCGCTGGCGCGCGAGGACGTGAGTCGTGACCAGACGAAACACGTCGCGGTAGCGGTCGAGCGTTCCGCCCAGCGGCCCGAGGACGCGGAATTTCGCGTGCGCGTCGACGCCGCCGACCAGGGCGTGCACGCCGTGGAGCTGCGCGAAGCGCTCGAGATTCTGCGTCGGCGGGCGCAGCAAGACACCGAGCGCCCAGGGCGCAGGCAGAAAGAGCTCGCCGAGCGCGAGTCGCGCGCGCACCTCGAGCGCGCTGGCGTGCAGGTTCACGATCTCGATCCCGTCGGGCGCGG
Source organism: Myxococcota bacterium (assembly GCA_044450765.1). Lineage (GTDB taxonomy): Bacteria > Myxococcota_A > UBA9160 > SZUA-336 > SZUA-336 > VGRW01. The sequence goes on from JBIOJK010000065.1 coordinate 11,804, forward strand.
CCTCCGCGAAGCGCGCGGGATCGGCGAGCTGCGAAGCTTCGAAGTGAGCCACGAACGCCGCGCCCCCGCGGCGGTGAATCTCGTCGACGAGCTCGCGCGGCTCCTCCGGCAGCCCGTCGCGTTCGACGCCCAGCGCCAGGATCGAAGCGCCGGCGCAGCGCACCTCCCAGCCGGGAATCAGAATCACACCCTCGACGACGCCGCGCGCGGGCCGAAGTCGCGCGTGATACGGATGCTCGGTGAACGCGACGAACGCGAGACCCGCGCCGTGCGCCGCGTCGACGATCTCGCCGATGTCTCCCTTGCTGTCGTGCGACACGCGCGTGTGTACGTGGACCGCGCCGCGCAGATCGACGAACTCCGCGCCGGCGCGGGGCGCGAGGCCGCGATCCGCGCCGCTCGGCCACGGCAGCGCGGCGCAGCCGGCCAGCGACGAAGCCGCGGCAGCACAGACCGCGAGCCGAGTCGCGCAGCTCCCCCACATCGCGGTGAAAGATACCGGAGTGCGCGGGCTCCGCCCTGGGTGAGCGCGCAACGGTGACGGCGATCACTCGCTCGCGCGATCACTCGCCCGCGCGCCCTATTGCGGCGCGCCGACGGGGTGTACGATCAATCGCGCCCAATACTACTCAGGGCGTCTGGAGGGACTCATGCGACGAGGCGTTGTGATCGCGTTCGCGGTTCTCGGGCTGTCCGCGTGCGGCGGCCGAGACGAGGGCTCAATGGAAGCACCGAAAGCCGCTGGCGGAAGCTCGGCGGGAGCTGCTGCCGGGGGCAGCGCGGCGGCCGACGCAGCCGAGAAGCCGGACGTCGCCGCGCCTGCGAATCCGGACGTGACGAGCTGTCTCGACCTGGTCGGCGCCGGCAGCTACGAGCAGGCGGTGCCGGCCTGCACGGCTGCGCTCAGCGCGGACGCGACGAACGAGAAGGTGAAGGAAGCGCTCGACACCGCGAAGGCGCGGATCGCGGCGATGAACGGACAGGCGGCCGAGGGTGCCGCCGACGCGGCGAAGGACGCGGCCGGAGCGGCGGGCGACGCCGAGGGCCAGGCCAAGGACGCGATGCCGGCGCCGGCTCCCAAGACTTACTGAGCGCGCCGCTTCGAGATACGAACGAGGAAACCCCGGGACGCCGCCCGAAGGCGACGTCCCGGGGTTTTTCTTGTCTCTCGGCTCCCGGTTACTGGACGTCGAGGGCGACGCGCCGGTTCTGGGCGCGGCCGTCCTTCGTCTTGTTGTCCGCCACCGGCTGTGACTCGCCGAAGCCCACCGCAGTGAGTCGCGACGGGTCGATCCCGTGCTTCGCCAGATAGTCGCGCACCGACTTCGCGCGGCGCTCCGACAGGCCCTGGTTGTAGGCCTCGGCGCCGACGCTGTCGGTGTGACCGCCGACGCGCACGTGCAGGTCTGGGTTCTCCTTGAGCACTTCCACCGCCGCGTCGAGCACCGGCTCCGCCTCGGGCTTGATGTTCGCCTTGTCGAAGTCGAAGTTGATGCCGCGCAGAACGATCGTGCGCTTGGTGGGCGCCGCAGCCGCGACCGCGACCGACGCGCTCGCGCTGCCGGTCATGTTGTTGTTGTCGGTGGCGCTGCAGGTCGCGCTGTAGTTACCCGCGCTCGAGTAGGTGTGCTGCGGGTTCTGGTCGGTCGACTTGCCGCCGTCGCCAAAATCCCACGCATAGGTCTTGATGCCCGCTTCCGAGGTTCCGACGCAGCGCAGGTCGACGGCCAGTGGCGGCGCCCCGGAGCTCGGGTTCGCGGTCGCGCGAACCGTCGGTACCGCCTTGACTTCTTCTGGCGCCGTCAGCGCGCAGAGCAGCGCGCCACCGACTGCGCCGACGCCGCCGCCGATCGCCGCCGCTTCCCGGAGGTTGTCGCGGTCGTCATTCCCGTGGTGCCAGTTCGACGCGATGCCACCGCCGACCGCACCGAGGCCGCCGCCGATCACGGCGCAGACCAAGGGCGTCGCGGCGCCGAACGTTTCGTGCATGGTCGCGCAGCCGGAGCCGAGCGCGAGAATGCCGACGGACACCAGAGTCGTGAGTCGCTTCATATTCGGGGATCCTCCAGCAGTGTCGATGTCGGGGCCGTGCGCGCAGACAAAAACGCTCCACAAATCGACGTGGTCTTTAGCGGGACAAGCAGTCGATACGCAAGATCGTTTTGCGCACCCACGCATCTGGCACGCAAGTCGGTCCGACTCGGCCGCATCATGACGGGATTTGCGCTTTTTGCAAGCCGCGCGAGATGATTCACCTGCGTGCCGGATCACCGATTCCGCCTTCAACCGCTGCGAGAATTTGCCGATCGGTCCATGCGCGGGGGGCAAGTTTTCGCAGGGTCAGGGAGGTATCGAGCGATGCTGAATCGGTCGATCAAAGCAGGGTTCCGGGTCACGGCTCTCGCACTCGCCGCTGGCGCGATCGCGCTCGCGGCGCCGGCCGCCAAGGCCGCGCAGAGCTTCGACAGCTTCTGCGCAGAGTGGATGTCCAAGCTCGCGCAGCGCGAGCAGCAGAACGCGGAGAAAGTTCAGTACTCGCCGATGAACGGTCACGTCGAGGGCACGTACACCGGCTACGACAAGGCGCCGACGCGCTGTCAGTCGCGCGCGAAGCCGGGCGCTCCGGGTGTCGGCACGCTGGTCTACAACGAGCTGCACTTCAAGAAGGCGGGCGACTCGATCGAGACCGCCAAGAAGAGCTCGCCACAGGTCGTCGAGAAGGTCGAAGTGATGGAGATCTTCCGCTTCGACGGCTCGGCCTGGAAATACTGACCGAGCGGCCCGCGGGCCGCTGCCGCTGATCCGCGCTCCGCCGGCCGTCGCGTTGACGCGACTGTCGGCGGAGCGCGAGACTTCTCCCTCGAACGCAGCCACGCGCGCCGCCCCAGGGCGGGGCGCTACGGATGGGGGAGACCATGAAACGCTTCATCGCGCACCACGAGCTCGCTCGCGACAGCCGATTCGTTCGGCAGGACAATGTCGCGGCGACGGTGCTCTCGAGCCTGCCGGACGACGTCGACAAGGTCGTCGAGGTGTTCGATCGACTGACGCCGATCATCGAGGTCTCCGTGCGCGGGACCGCCGCCGAGCCGCTCTACGAAGAGTACGGGCCGGCGTTCGGGCTGGTGACCCTGAACGAGCCGCTGCGCCCCGACGACCCCGCCGTGGTGACTCGCCTGCTGCTGCGCATGCACGGCATCTTCGTCGGCGAGTTACAGGCGCTCGAGGGCGCGGGCCGCTCCCTCTGGGACTTCCCCGACGCGCCCTGGGAGTTCAAGATGAACATGGCACGCCAGTGCTGGGACGAGGCGCGCCACGTGCAGATCTACGAGAAGCTGCTCGTGCACTGCGGCGGCAGCGTCGGAATGTTCCCCGAGTCGAGCTTCCTGTTCGAGTGCGCCTGCTCCGACGATCCCGCGCTGCGGGTCGCCGGCGTGAACCGCGGCCTCGAGGGGCTGGCCTGCGACGTATTCCGCGACATGATCCGGTTCGCCGTGCAGTCCGGCGACGAGAAGATGCAGCAGGCGGTCGACTACGTGCTCGCCGACGAGCTGACTCACGTGCGCTTCGGGAGTGAGTGGGTGAAGGAGTTCACCAAGAACGACCCCGCGCGCTTCGAGGCGGCGCAGGCGTTCCGGCGCCAGGTCGACAAGCAGTTCAGCTTCGGCGGCTCGCGCTCGGACCGCGAGGACGCCGCGATCCGGATCGCGCGCGAAGACCGCATCGAGGCCGGCTTCACGGAGCAGGAGCTCGACGAGCTCACGCAGATCTCGAGCGGCGGGCCGTCGCGCGAGACACTCCGCAAGGCGGCGGAGGCGCTGCGCATCAAGCACCTGGCGCGCAAGGCCGCCGCGGAGAAGCGCGCATGAGCGAGACACGTCTCTACCCCGGAACGGGCAAGGACGAACGCACCAGCTTCGCGCCCTACTCCGCGTTCGAAGTCCCGGCCGACCTGCGCGAGCTGCACGGCCGCTACGACGTGGAGTCGATGGCGCGCCGCGTCCGCAACTTCCGCTACGCGGAGGAGTGGATGATGATGGCGATGGGCGGCTGGGTCGCGACGATTCCCGAGATCCCGGTGAAGACGGGCCTCGGCAAGATCATTTGGGAGTGCGCGCAGGCCGCGGACGCGCTCGGCAAGCGCCTGCCCGAGCTGCGTTGTGGGCGCAAGTCGGTCTCGGCGTCGGAGTCGCCGAACCCGGGCTTCGCGGAGTTCGTGCAGGCCGTGACCGAGCCGGAGCGGCCGGACCAGACGATCGAGAAGCTCGTCGGCGTCTTCGACGTTCTGAAGCCTCACCTGGTCGACGTGTACGAGCGCACGATGCTCGAAACGGATCAGATCGCGGACGCGCCGACGATCGAGATACTCGACGAGATCGTGCGCAAGTCGCGCAGACACATCGCCTGGGCGCAGGAAGTGCTCGACCGGCTGTGTGACACCGACGCGCGCCGGGAGCGTCGGCGCAGCCGCGCGGCGAGCTTGCGCGCGCGGCTCATCGCCTGTGGTGGAGTGACGGGAGATCTCGCGGCCGGCACGGCCTGATGAATCGAGCGCTCGTCTTCCACGGCAAGGGCGACGTCAGGCTCGAGTCACTGCCGGATCCGACGCCGCCGGACTCGCGGGGCGCGATCGTCCGCGTCGAGCACACCGCGATCTGCGGCTCGGATCTGCACCTCTATCACGGGTCACTCCCGATTCCGCCCGGCTTCGTGCTGGGCCACGAGTTCATCGGCGAGGTCGTCGAGACGGGCCGCGACGTGCGCGGCTTCGCGAGCGGCGATCGCGTGCTCGTGTCCGGCGTGATCGGCTGCGGAGACTGCCGCGCCTGCGCGGCCGGTCACCCGATTCGCTGCGAGCGCCATGCGACGCGCGTCTTCGGAAACTCGCGCGAGCTCCCCGGCGGACAGGCGGAGGCGGTCGCGGTGCCCGGCGCCGACGCGGCGCTCTTGCGCGTTCCCGAGGGAGTCAGCCGCGAGCAGGCGGTGCTGCTGACCGACATCCTGCCGACCGGCTACTACGGCGCGCGGAACGCCGAGATCCGACCCGGCCAATCGGTCGCCGTGATCGGGCTGGGCCCGGTGGGTCAGTGCGCGCTCGACTGCGCGCAGCTCTTCGGCCCGGCACGCGTGTTCGCCGTCGACCGGGTGCCGGAGCGGCTCGCCGCGGCGCGCGCGAAGGGCGCGATCCCGGTCGACGCGTCCGGCGACCCGCTCGCGCAGATTCTCGAGGCGACGTCGGGATACGGCGTCGACGCGGTGATCGAGGCCGTCGGCGCGGACGAGACGATCGCGCTCTCGCTCCAACTGGTGCGCGTGGCCGGCGTGGTGTCGGTGATCGGGGTGAGCACGAACATGGCGTTCCCGTTCCCCATGCTGCTCGCGCTGATGAAGGATCTGACGTTCCGGATCGGAATCTGCCCGGTCCCCGAGCTCTGGGATGACCTCGTGCCGCTCGTGCGCTCGGGCCGGCTGCGGCCGGAGGCGGTGTTCACGCACCGCATGCCGCTCTCGCAGGGCCCCGAGGCCTATGCGCTGTTCGACTCGCGCCGTGACGGGGTCATGAAGATTCTGCTCGACCCCTCTCGCTAGGGATTTTTCCCCCACGAGGTGCGGCTCCCTTGCTATTCTGCCGGAATGAAGCTGCGAGGCGTACTGGCTGAAGCGGCTGTGCTTTTCAGCGCGGTGGCCGCCGCCGGCGGCGCCTTCGCGGGCCCCGTCGGCGTGACCCCGTCGTTCAGCGTGGACGTCACGGCGGGCTCCAGCGCTCCCTTGCACTCGACCCCGGCGCTCACCGCGAATCCCGACGGCTCGTACACTGGCCGGGTCTCGGGGTCGGTGGCAAACGTCGTGTCGATCGAGTTCGACGCGTCGCTCAGGACCGATCCCACCATCAGCGGCAGCTTCACGCTGACGAATCTCTCGAGCTCGACGCAGACTTTCAGCGTTGCGGCCTCGCTCAGCGGGCTGCTGCCGATCGCGGGGCCGACGAAGATCGGCGGGTTCTTCGGCGACGCGACTTACAGCGACGCGAACAGCGACGGCGACGTGGCCATCGCGTCGAGCGCGTTCTACCGAGCCGAGATCGACGGCTCGGGCGTGCATGACCTCGGCAACTTCAGCATCGACGACACCAGCGGACCGGGGGTGTTCGGCACGATCTCGCGCGAGGCATTCGGAGAGCCGATTCCGCATGACGCCGGACCCGGCGTCTCGACCTCGATCGGCGTCGCCTTCCCCGCGTTCTCGCTGTCGGCCGGCGACTCGGTGATGGTGCCGTTCGAGTTCGTCGTCAGCGTCCCGGAGCCCGCTTTCGCCCCGCTGTTCGCCATAACAACCGCGGTGATTTTCTGTGCTCTTGCGCAAAAAAGAGCTTCCTATCGGCCTTTTCGCTCTGGTAGGATTCCGCCTACGGGTGGATGACGCATCTGCCGCTCGGTCGCGCAAACGCATCACTGTGCGAGTCAGTTGGAGGGAGACCATGGGCTTCAAGAACGCCGGGGGGACGCTGACGCGTCTAGCGGTCGCATCGGTGATCGCGCTCCTCGCCGCACAGGCAGGCGCAGCGCCGGTCATCGACATCGCGATCGATTCGCTCACCCCGGAAGGCATCTACAACGAGCACTACGAGGTCTCGCAGGCAGGAACCGCGAATCCTGACGGCTCGTTCGGACTGAGCGGTAACAGCGTCGGCTACGCGTCGACCTTCAACTGCGTATGGGATCTCACGGTCAACCAGGATCCTCAGATCACCAGCACGTTCACCCTGACGAATCTGTCTGCCTCCACGCAGAATTTCGTCATGACCATCACGCTGCCGATCGCGAACATCGGGCCGAGCACAGTGCAGGGCGGCTACTTCGGCGATGCGGACCCGCTGAAGGGCACCACTTACACCGACACGAGCGGCAACAGCGACGTGACTCTGGGAAACATCGGCTCGAATCCGTTCTACCAGGCAATCGTGAACAGCCTGGCCGTCTCGCAGAGTCTCGGCTTCTTCGGCCCGACCGGCTTGAATGCGAACGGCGGGCCTGGGATCTACGGCACACTCTCGCAGCAGGCCTGGGGCACACCGATTCCGAGCGCGCCGTTCGGCCCCGCGAGTGGGAACATCATCATCAAGTGGCAGTTCAGCCTGACCGGCGGGGACAGCGTGGCGACCAAGGGCTTCTTCCAGGTCGAGCAGGTGAGAGTTCCGGAGCCGACGGCGCTCGTGCTCGTGGGCTTCGGCCTGGCGGCTCTGGCGGGTCTACGCCGCCGCGCTTCCTAGCTCGCCGCGACTGACTCGATGCCGCGCCTCCGCGCTCACGCGCGGGGGCGCGCTGGTTCAAGACAGCCAGCGACCGAGCGGAGTCCCGAAGAGGAAGCGGATCAGCTTCTTCATTCCCTCGTCCCGCTTCGCCGTGTACGGGTAGTGACTCGCGGCCTGGCGCCCGCCGAAGCGATCTCGGATGAGCGGCTGCGCGTGGCAGTAGCCGCGGATGCCTTCGCGGCCCTGTACGTGACCCACGCCGCTCTCCTTCAGCCCGCCGAACGGCGCCTCGATCAC
>JBIOJK010000066.1:0-18863 GCA_044450765.1 Myxococcota bacterium
GACGGCGAGACCGGGGTCCTGTTCGCGCCACTCACTCCCGACGGAATCTGCGGCGCGGCGGAGCGCGCGGCCGAGCTGATCGCGGAGCGCGGACAGGAGCGGGTGGTGCGCGAGCTGCTGCGCCTCGACGTCTCTTGGTCGCGGCCGGCGGCGCTCTGGGAGACGGCGCTGGACGAAGTCGCGCGCGAAGCGCGCGCGCGCATCTGAGCGATGCCCCCGGCCGCGGCGGCTGCGCTGGGTGCCACGTGGGACGGCGAAGCCACTCGCTTCGCGCTCGCCTCCGCGCACGCGGAGGCGGTCGAGCTGTGCCTCTTCGAGAGCCCTGACGCCCCGCGCGAGGCGAGGCGAATCGAGCTCGCGCGGCGCAGCGACGGCGTGTTCCACGCGCGGCTTCCCGACGCGCGTCCCGGTCAGGCCTACGGCTATCGAGTGCACGGACCCTGGGCGCCCGAGAGCGGCCACCGCTTCAACGCGAACAAGCTGCTCGTCGACCCTTACGCGCGCGCCGTCTGTGGCCGGGTCGACTGGCACGAGTCACTCCTCGGCGACAACGCGCTCGACAGCGCGTCGCACGTTCCGCGCGCGCTGGTCGTCGCCCCGAGCAGTGACTGGCGCGACGACCGCCCGCCGCCGGTGCCCTGGGACCGGACGGTGCTCTACGAGCTGCACGTGAAGGGCATGACAATGCGCCACCCCGACGTTCCGGAGGCGCTGCGCGGCCGGTTCCTCGGACTCGGCGCGCCCGCGGTGCTCGAGCACCTGCGCGCGCTTGGAGTCACCACGCTCTCGCTGCTGCCCGTGCAGCACACCGCGCCCGACGCGCACCTGGCGAAGCTCGGCCTCGCGAACTACTGGGGCTACAACACGCTCGCCTTCTTCGCGCCGGACGCGCGCTTCGCCTCGGGAGATCGCGGCGAGCAGGTCGCCGAGTTTCGCGAGATGGTGAAGAGACTCCACGCTGCCGGCTTCGAGGTGCTGATCGACGTGGTCTACAATCACACCCCCGAAGGCGAGCCGCGCGGGCCGGTCTACTCGCTGCGCGGCGTCGACAACGCCACTTACTACCGCCTCGATCCCCGGCAGCCGGGCGAATACGAGGACTGGACCGGCTGCGGCAACACGCTCGACCTGCGCCAGCTCCGCACGCGCGAGCTCGTGCTCGACAGCCTGCGCCACTGGGTGCACGAGTTTCACGTCGACGGCTTCCGTTTCGATCTCGCGCCCGCGCTCGCGCGCGACCCGCGCGAGTTCGACCCGCACGCGCGCTTCCTCGACGAGCTCACGAGCGATCCGCTGCTCGGCGGCGTGAAGCTGGTCGCGGAGCCCTGGGACGCGCGCGCCGACGGCTACCAGCTCGGCGCCTTCCCGCGCCCGTTTGCGGAGTGGAACGACCGCTTCCGCGACGTCTCGCGCCGCTTCTGGCGCGGAGATCCGGGAAGTCTGCCCGAGCTCGCGACTCGCGTCGCCGGCTCCGAAGACCTGTTCGGCGCCTCGGGTCGCGGCCCGCAGGCAGGCGTGAACTTCGTGACCTGTCACGACGGCTTCACGCTCGAAGACCTGGTGAGTCACGCGCAGAAACACAACGAGGCGAACGGCGAGGACGGCCGCGACGGCGCCCAGGCGAACTGGAGCAGCGGCTGGGGCGCCGAGGGCCCGAGCGCTGACCCGCGCGTCGTGCGGCTGCGCGAGCGCGCGAAACGGAACCTGGTCGCGCTGCTCGCCTTCTCGCTGGGCGTGCCGATGCTCTCGCACGGCGACGAGCTGTCGCGCACTCAGGGCGGCAACAACAACGCGTACTGCCACGACGGGCCACTTACCTGGCTCGACTGGTCACTCGGCGCGCGCCAGCTCGCCTTCGCGCGCTTCGTGCGGCGCGCGTTCGAGCTGCGCCGCGCAAGTCCCGTCTTCGCGCGCGGGCGTTTCTTCGACGGGGGCGGCGACGTGACCTGGCTGCGGGCGGACGGTCAGGCCATGAGCGCGGAAGACTGGCGCGACCCGGAGCGCCGCGCGCTCGGCATCTTTCTCGCGGGCGAGCGACCCCAGCTCCTGCTCGTGAACGCGGGCGCGCGCGGATGTCTCTTTCGCCTGCCGCCGAGCGCCGATGGCACGCGCTGGCGCGGCCTGCTGGGCAGCGCCTGCGAGGCCCCGAGCCGGGTTCGCGGGCCGCGCGTGCGGCTCGCCGCCCACGCTTGTCTCTGGCTCGGCGCGGAGCCGGAGTCGAGCCGATGAGTGACTCGCCCCGCCCGGCTCTCGGCCGGCTCGCGGAGCGCCTCGGCGTGTTCGCGCGCTACCACGACATCGCGGGGACGGAGCGCGCGACCAGCGACGCGACGCGCGAAGCGCTGTGCGCCGCGATGGGCTTCGCCTGCGCGAGCGAAGCGGAGGCAGAGGCGAGACTCGCGGAGCTCGCGGCGCGCGAGGCGGAGCAGTGGCTCGACCCGGTTCGTGTCCTGCGCGCGCAGCCGGGCGCGCCGCCGACGCTGCGTGCGCGCGTCCCGGATGCTGAAGCGGCGCTCGAGATCGCCCGCGAGTCGGGCGAGCGCACGCGCCAGACCGTGTCGATCCGGGGCGGCGAGCTCGCGCTCCCCGCGGACTTGGAGGCAGGCGTGCACGAGCTCCGGGTCGAGCTCGCGGGCAGCAGCGCGCGGCAGATCCTGATCGTCGCCCCGCGCACCGCCTGGCGCGCCGACGAAGCGCTCGGCGCAGCACGTGCGCTCGGCGTCTGGACCAACCTCTACACCGTTCGGAGTCGGGTGAACTGGGGCTTCGGCGACCTCTCGGATCTCGCGCGCATGGCGGGCTGGCTGGGCGGCCTGGGCGCGGACTTCGTCGCCGTGAATCCGCTGCACGCGCTCGCGAACCGCGGCGACGCGATTGCGCCGTACAGCCCCCTGTCTCGCTTCTTCTTGAACCCGCTGTATCTCGACGTCGAGTCGGTGCCGGAGTTCGCCGACGCGCCGATCGCGCGCGCGGTCGCCGCGCAGCAGCCGCTCGCCCGGCTGCGCGCCGCGCGCGAGCTCGACCACGCGGCGGTGCTCGCAGCGAAGATCCCGGTGCTGCGCGAGCTGCACCGCGCGTTCTGCGCGCGGGAGCGCAACGGCGAGACCGCGCGCGGCCGCGCGCACGCCCGCCTGCGCAGTGAGTCGGGACCGGAGCTCGCCGACTTCGCGGCGTTCGAAGTGCTGCAGGCGGCCACGCGCGAGCTCGACTGGCGCCGCTGGCCAGCGGAGCTGCGGGATCCGCGCTCGGCCGAGGTGCGCGAGTTCGCAGCGCTGAACGCCGACGAGATCGACTTCCGCTGCTGGCTCCAGTCGGAGCTCGAGCTACAGCTCGACTCCGCGGCGGAGGCGGCGCGCGGCGCGGGGCTGCGCCTCGGTCTGTGCAAGGACCTGGCGATCGGCAGCGCGGCCGACTCGGCCGACACTTGGATGTGTCGGGAGCTGTTCGCCCAGGGCGTCTCGCTCGGCGCGCCGCCCGACGCGTACGCGGCCTCAGGCCAGAATTGGGGTCTGCCGCCGCTCGTCCCGCAGCGACTGCGCGCCGACGGCTACCGCTTCCTGCGGCGCCTGCTGCGCTCCGCGTTCCGCAGCTCGGGGGCGCTGCGGATCGATCACGTGATGGGCCTGCAGCGGCAGTTCTGGATTCCGGCCGGCCGTCCCGGCAGCGAGGGGACCTACGTGGGCCAGCCCGCGGCGGACCTCTTCGGAGTGCTCGCGCTCGAGAGCCGGCGAGCGCGCTCGATCGCGGTGGGAGAAGATCTCGGCACGGTTCCGGCGGAGCTCGCGCCCGAGCTGGAGTCCTGGGGGGTTCTCTCGATGCGCGTGCTCTGCTTCGAACGCGACGGCGCCGAGTTCCGCTCCAGCGCCAGCTACCCGGAGCGCGCCTTGTCTCTCGTCGTGACTCACGACCTGCCGCCGCTCGGCGGCTGGCTCGAGGGCCGCGACTTGGAGCTGCGCGCCGAGATCGGAGCGCTCGCGCCGGGCGAAGCGCTCGAGCGCGCCCGCGCGGAGCGCGCGAACGAGCGCGAATCACTCGCCCGGCGGCTGCGCCTGGAAGGCGACCTCGACGCCTCGGGTGACACCGACGCCCTCACCCGCGCCGCCCAGCTCTTTCTCGCGCGAACGCCGTCGCGGCTGGTGGCGCTCGGCCTCGACGACCTCGCGGGCGAACGGGAGCCGCTGAACACGCCCGGCGTTCCCGTCGACGTCCACCGCAGCTGGTCGCGCCGCATGCAGCGCGAGGTCGAGGAGCTCAGCGAGGATTCGGCGCTGTGCACTCTCGTGGAAGCTGCCGCCGCGCGCGTCAAGCAGGGCCGCCGCGAACCCGAAGGAAATCGGACATGAGCGAGACGAAGGCGGCGCTTCCCGACTTCGCTGCGTCGGTGCAGCGGAACCTCCGCTACAACCTGGGGAAGCGCTGGCAGGACGCATCGCCGCGCGATCTGTTCACCGCGGTCTCGCTCGCGGTGCGCGAGACACTCGTCGAGCAGATGCTCGTGACCGAAGAGCGCTACCGCACCGCCGACGTGAAGCGCCTGTACTATCTGTCGGTCGAGTTCCTGATCGGCCGCTCGCTCGGCAACAACCTGCTGAATCTCGGCCTGCTCGAGCCGGTGCGCGCGACCCTGGCGACGCTCGGCGTCGACCTCGAGGCCCTGCGCGAGCTCGAGCCCGACGCCGCGCTCGGCAACGGCGGCCTCGGCCGACTGGCCGCCTGCTACCTCGACTCGCTCGCCAGCCTGGACATGCCGGGCTTCGGCTACGGGATCAACTACGAGCACGGGCTGTTCCGCCAGGCGATCGAGAACGGCGAGCAGCGCGAGCATCCGGACAGCTGGCGCGCGCAGGGCTCTCCGTGGCTGATCACGAAGCGCGACGAGACCCTGCGCATTCCCGTGTACGGAACGATCGAGAAGGTCGCCGCGGGCGACGACCTGCGCAGCACGCGCTGGACTCACCAGCGCGTCCTGCTCGGCGCGCCCAGTGACATGCCGATCGTGAGCTACGGCGGCCGCACGGTGAACGTGCTGCGTCTGTACTCGGCGCTGGCGTCGGACGAGTTCGACATCGGCATCTTCCACCAGGGCGACTACCAGCGCGCGTTCGAGCAGAAGCTCGAGTCGGAGCGCGTCTCGAAGGTGCTCTACCCGCCCGAGTCGACCAGCGCCGGCAAGGAGCTGCGCCTGCTGCAGGAGTACTTCTTCGTGGCCTGCGCGCTGCGCGACATCGTCGCGCGCTATCTCACCACGCGGCGCGGCTTCGACGGCTTTCCGGAGAAGGTCGCGATCCAGCTGAACGACACGCACCCCGCACTCTCCATCGCGGAGCTGGTGCGGATCTTCGTCGACGACCACGCCATTCCGTTCGAGCGCGCGTTCGAGCTGGCCCAGCGCAGCCTCTCCTTCACGAATCACACGCTCCTGCCGGAGGCGCTCGAGCGCTGGCCCAAGCCGCTGCTCGCGCACGTGGCGCCGCGCCATCTGCAGATCATCGAGCGGATCAACGCGCATTTTCTCGGCGAAGTCGACGTGCGCTGGCCCGGCAACGTCGAGCGCCAGCGGCGCATGTCGATCATCGAGGAGGGCAACGAGCAGCACGTGCGCATGGCGCATCTCGCGATCGTGGGCAGTCACGCGGTGAACGGCGTCTCGAAGCTGCACTCCGAGCTGGTGAAGACCGCCCTCGTGCCGGACTTCGCAGAGCTCTGGCCCGGGCGCTTCCAGAACAAGACGAACGGAATCTCTCCGCGCCGCTGGCTCATGAAGGCGAACCGCGGACTCGCGGACCTGATCGAGTCGCGGATCGGCGAGGCGTGGAAGCGCGACCTTGAGGCGCTGCGCGAGCTCGAGCCGCACGCCGAGGATCCCGAGTTCCGGCGCGCCTTCCGCGACGTGAAGCGCGCGAACAAGGCGCGCCTCTGCGCCGTGATCGCACAGAGCACGGGAGTTCGGCTGGATCCCGACACGCTGTTCGACGTGCAGGTGAAGCGCATGCACGAGTACAAACGCCAGCTCCTGGCCGCGCTGCGCATCGTCGAGATGTATCTCGAGATCGCCGACGACGGCCGCGAGCCGACCGCCGCGCGGGCCTGCATCTTCGGCGGCAAGGCCGCGCCCGAGTATTTCGCCGCGAAGCTCGTGATCCGCCTGATCAACGACGTGGCGCAGGTGGTGAATCACGACCCGCGCACGCGCGGGCGGCTGCGCGTCGCGTTCGTGCCCGACTACCGCGTGTCGATGGCAGAGAAGATCATTCCAGCGGCGGACCTCTCCGAGCAGATCTCGACCGCCGGCCAGGAGGCCTCGGGCACCGGAAACATGAAGCTCGCGCTGAACGGCGCCCTCACGATCGGCACGCTCGACGGCGCGACGATCGAGATGCGCGAGAGAGTCGGCGCGGAGAACATGTACATCTTCGGTCTGCGCGCCGAGGAAGTCGCGGCGCTGCGCGAGAGCGGGCGCTACGACCCGAGGGCGCTCTGCGCCTCGGTGCCGCGCATCGCGCGGGTGCTCGCGGCGCTGCGCTCCGGGCGCTTCTCGCCCGAAGAGCCGCACCGCTTCGCGCCGCTGCTCGACGCGCTCGAGTCCAGCGACCGCTGGTTCGTGCTCGCGGACTTCCTCTCGTACGGCGAGGCGCAGGAGCGGGTCGCGCACGACTGGCGGTCGCGCGACGCCTGGGATCGCCGCGCCGTTCTGAACGTCTCGCGCATGGGCTATTTCTCGAGCGACCGCGCCGTGCGCGAGTACGCGACCGCGATCTGGAATCTCAAGCCGGCGCTGTGACTCCCAGCAGGCGCGCGACCAGCGCGCGAAACTCCGAGAGCGAGAACGGCTTCTCGAGCACGCCCAGTGCGTCGTCCGACTCGACCCAGCTCCGCAGCCGCGCCGACGGATAGCCGGTCATCACGATCGCGCGCAGCGCCGGCCGCTCGGCGCGCAGTCTCTCGACCAGGAGCGCGCCCTCCTGCGAGCCGCCGAGCGCCCAGTCCGAGATCAGCAGGTCGACGGCGAACCCGCGCGCGGTGCGCAGCGCGCCCTCGCGGCTCGCGGAGCTGCGGACGGCGTGGCCGGCTGCGCCCAGGACCTCGGCGAGTGTCTCCGCCAGCTCGGTCTCGTCTTCCGCGATCAGGACGTTCGCCACGAGTTGGCTCGTGCGATCGGAAGCTCGACTGCGAAGCAAGTGCCGGAGCCGGGCGGATCCTCGATCCGGATCTCGCCCCCGTGGTCCACCGCGATGCGGCGCGCGATCGCGAGCCCGAGCCCGGTGCCGCCCTTGGACCGCTTCGTGGAATAGAACGGCTCGAAGATCTGCGCGCGCGCATCGGCCGGAACGCCGTCGCCGTCGTCGCAGACCATGACTCGCACGCGGCCGGCGAGCGCCGCCACCCTGATTTCGATCGAGACCCCCGAGCTGCGCGACTCGAGCGCGTTGCGCAACAGGTTCACGAACACCTGCTCGATCTCGACGCCGTTGGCGCGAATGCGCGGCAGATCGCGCTCGCCGTGCAGCTTCACGGTGGCGCCGCGCTCGCGCGCGTAGCCGTCGACCAGCGCGACCGCGCGCGCGACCAAGTCACTCACGTCGTGCAGGCGCCGCTCTCGGCGTCCCTGCGCCGCGAAGTCGAGCATGGAACGGACGATCGCGCCGCAGCGCCGCGCGTGGTCCGCGATCCGCTGCAGCGTGCGAACCTCGACTGAGTCGCTCTCCGGGCGCGGCCGCTCGAGCGAGACCTCGGCCGCGAGCAGGATCGCGGCGACCGGGTTGTTGATCTCGTGCGCGACGCCGGCCGCGAAGGTGCCGAGCGTGGCCAGCCGATCGATCCGGCGCAGCTCGGTCTCCGCCGCTGCGCGTTCGGACACGTCGCGCAGGATGACGGCGAGGCGCAGCTGGCCGTCCGGGGCGATGAACGTGCGCGCGACCGACTCGAGCGGGCGATAGCCGCCCGCCAGCTGTTGCACGCGCAGGGTCGTCTGGCGCGAGACACCCGGCCGATCGAATTCGGTCATCGCCTGGCGCACGCGGTCGTGATCGGCGGGGTGCACGTACTCGTAGATCGAGTGACCGATGCACGCGTCCGGGGCCCAGCCCAAGACGGCTTCGAAGCGCGGATTCACGTACGCGAACTCGGCGTCGAGCGTGATCTCCGCGACCAGATCGTTCACGTTCTCGGCGAGCTCGCGGAAGCGGCGCTCGCTCTCGCGCAAGCGGCGCTCCGTCGCGCGCGCGTCGGTCACGTCGCTGCCGGTCGCCACGACGCAGCGCACGCTTCCGTCGGGCTCGAAGAGCACCCGGCTCGACCATGCGATCAGGCGGACCTCGCCGGCCGGTGTCTGCACCTGCACGTCACCCGCCGCCTCGTCGGGGCACGCCTCGCGCGGCGCGAAGCCGAGCTCGAGCGGCGTGCGGCCGAGCATCTCGGCGGCCGGCAGGCCGAGCACGGCCTCGCAGGCTCGGTTCGCGAGCACGATGCGGCCCGCGGGGTCGAGCACCAGCGCGATCGTGTCGATCGCGTCGAGCAGCACGCCGGCGGCCGCTTCGAAGGCGCGGCGAGGCTGGCCGTCTTCACTCGGCGTCAGTGACTCGCGCATGGCCCGCCTAGCTTATGGGAAGCGCGGGGCCCCCGTAAAGTCAGTTCTCGGGCTGCCAGAAGCGCAGCGCGTCGCGGCCGTAGTCCGGCGCCGCGCTGCAGCGCCGGGCGAGCTGCATCGCCTGACGCTTTTCGGTGTCATATGGCGGCCAATACGGCAGGCCCGAGTGACCCGGGTGGCCGGTCTTCGCGAAGGCGAGCCACGCCTCCTGCACGCGGTGCGACAGCTTGCGCGCGCCCGGAGCCGCGCCGAGCCACGGCCGCAGCCAGGGCGCGAGGATCGTGCCGAACACGAACGGCAGCTCGATGCCGTGGCAGGCGCCGACGCGCCCGCCGACGATCGGCGGCGCCCAGTCGAAGCGGTACGCATAAGTGTCGCGCGAGTGAGCCGCATGCAGGTCGAGCAGGCGCGCCGCGGGCCAGTGGAACACGCGGTCGGATTGGAAGGCGGACCAGCGCTCGTGCGGCGCGCCGGGCGTGCGCGCTCCGGGCGCGCGCGCATAGGCGGCGCAGGCGCGCTCGACCTCGCTCGGGCCGAGCGCGCGTGCGAAGCGGCGGCGCAGCGCGGCTTCGCCCATGCGCCGCGCGCGCAGGTCCCCGAGCATGAACAGCTTCCACTCCTCCGCGTTCGTGCCCGCGAGCAGCGCGACCTCGGAGCTCGCGCCGCGCGCGAGCGCGGCGAGCGGCGGCTCGGGCAGCAGATCGCCGTCGACGGCGGGCTGAAACGCGAGCCCACCCAGCTCGAGCGCCAGCGCGACGCTCGTCTCGGCCTGCGCGCGCAAGATCTCGCCGAGCGGCGCCGCGCGCAATGTCTCGAGCCGGCGCCCTGCCGGGCCGAGGCGCGCGAGAAACTGCTCCGCGACGCCGCGCGCCAGAGCCGGGCTCGAGACGTTGTGAGCCGCGCCGCTCTGCAGGATCGCGCGCCGAAAGAGACCGCGGGCGCGCGGTGCGCCGAGCAACGCGCCCAGACTCATCGCGCCTGCCGACTCGCCGAACACGGTCACCTGGTCCGGATCGCCGCCGAAGGCGTCGATGTTCTCTCTCACCCAGCGCAGCGCGGCGAGCTGATCGAGAAGGCCCGGGTTCGACGGCGTGTCCCTCGCTGCGGAGAACACCTCGCGGAGTGCGAGCGCGCCCAGCGCGCCGAGCCGGTAGTTGAGCGTCACCACCACCACGTCGCCGCGCTGGGAGAGGCGCGAGCCGCTGTAGAGCGGCGTGCTGCCCGAGCCCATCAGAAACGCGCCGCCGTGCACGAAGACCAGCACCGCTCGGCGCCGGCCATCGAGCGCCGGGGTCCAGACGTTCAAGGCGAGACAGTCCTCGCTCTGCGAGCCGGCGGCCGCGCCGATGAACCGGCGCACGAGCCAGTTCACCGCACCCGCCTGCGGCGCGCTCGGCGCGAAGTGAGTCGCGACCCGAATCTCGCGCCATGGAGCGAGGCGCTCGGGCGCACGGAAGCGCAGCTCGCCGACCGGCGCCGGGGCGTACGGGATGCCTCGGAACACGAGCCCGCTGCGCGAGAGTCCGCCCTCGACTCGGCCGCTGCGCGTCCGAGCGACCGCGTTCACGGGCTCGCGAGGAAGCGGTCGATCTCGCCTGCGACCGCGTCCGGCTGCTCATACGGGACCATGTGGCCCCCGCCGTCGATCACGGCGAGCCGCGCGTGCGGGACGAGCTGCTGCCAGCGCTCGGCGTACGGCAGCGGGATGAGTCGGTCGGCGCTGCCCCAGACGAGCAGCGTCGGCGCGCCGAGTCGGTACAGCCGCTTCGAGACGCGCCGGTTCGGAATCGGGAACAGGATCTTGCCCGCAGTGCCCAGCCGGCGCGCGTTCCCGACCAGGAACTGCTGCAGCGCGTCCGGGTTCGAGAAGTCGATGCCGCCGGTGAGGAACTTCTCGCCGTTCTTCGGGTCCGCGAACAGGGCCCCGACGAGCTCGAAGGGCAGCATCGAGAAGATGTCCGGCACGGGCAGTGAGTCGATCCAGATCCCGACCGGCGCGACGAGCACCAGCTTGGCGAGCGCGCGGTTCGCGATGCACGCCATCTCGGAGGCGATCATGCCGCCCATCGAGTGACCGATCAGGTGCGGCCGCGCGTCGAGCCCGAGCGCGTCGACCACGTCCCAGCCGTGCAGGGCGAAGTCGAGCATGTCCTCGAGCTTCTCCTCGCCGCCCTCGGCGCCGTAGCCCGGCCACTCGGGCGCGAACACGTGGAAGCGCGCCGACAAGCGCTCGAGCAGGGGCTCGTCCTTGAACAGCCCGCCCGCGCCGTGGAAGAACACGACCGGCGCGCCCTGCCCGGCCTCGAGCACGCGCGACTTCAAGCCGCGCTTCGTCTCGATCCGCAGCTCGCGCATCAGCGCGCGCTCCGCGGCAGCTCGGGCCGCACGCGTGACTCGAGCGGCTTGATCCAGAAGCGGTCGTCGTCCTTCCACTCGGGCCACAGGTCGCGCAGCTGCGGCATCACGCGCTCGGCGAACAGCTTCGTCGAGTTGCGCACCTTGTCATCGGGCATGTTCCCGATCTGGAACAGCAGGAACAGCGCGCCCAGGCGCAGGTCCTTGATCATGTGCTCCATGCGCTCGCGCACGGTCGCGGGCGAGCCCGCGATCACGTAGCCGCCGTCCACGAGATCCTTCCAGGTCAGAGACGTGAACAGCCGCTGGTTCTCGGCGCGGAACTGATTCAGCTTGCCCGACTGAATCGTCTTGATGGTGCGGTAGCCCGGCGGATCCGCGAAGCCGAGATACACGTGCAGGCAGCGGTTGTAGAAGTAGAGCACGTGCTCGGCGTAGAGCTTCTCCGCCTCGGCATCGGTGTCGGCCACGCAGATGACCTGCGCGAACGCGGCGCGGTAGGGTGACTCGTCCTTGCCCAGCGCCGCGACCCGCTCCCAGTAGCCGTCGAGCAGCGCCTTGCCGGCCTTGTAGCCGGCGTAGCTGAGATACGAATAGTTGTAGTCGTGCTCGATGCAGAAGTCCCAGGTCTCGATCGAGCCGCCGCCCGGGATGTAGATCGGCGGGTGCGGCTTCTGGATCGGGCGCGGCCAGCAGTTCACGTAGCGCAGCTGGTTGTACTTGCCGTCGAACGCGAACGGCTCGCGCTCGGCCCAGGCGCGCATGATCAGCTCGTGAGCCTCGTAGTACTTGTCGCGAGTCAACGCGGGGATTTGCCCGTAGCAGAAGTTCGTGTCCATCGGGGTGCCGACCGGAAAGCCGGCGACCAGCCGCCCGCCGGAGATCACGTCGAGCATCGCGAACTCTTCTGCGACCCGGATCGGCGGGTTGTAGAGCGCGATCGAGTTCCCGATCACCGCGATCGCCGCGCGCGAGGTCCGCCGCGCAAGGCCAGCCGCGATGATGTTCGGCGAAGGCATCAGCCCATACGCATTTTGGTGATGTTCGTTCACGCCGATGCCGTCGAAGCCCAAGCTGTCGGCGTATTCGAGTTGATCCATGTACTCGTGGTAAACCCGGTTGCCCACCACCGGGTCGTAGAGATTGCTGTCGATGTCGACCCAAACCGAGCGATGCGTCTGCCGGAAGTCCTCGGGCAGGTGCGGCCAGGGCATCAGGTTGAACCAAGTGAACTTCACGGGGATCCTCCGGCGCGTGGGTCGCCTCTCGCCTGGGATCTTACTCGCACTGCTGGGTGCTGCGCTCGCGGCCCCGGTCGCGCGCGCGGAGCGCGTCTACCTGGAGGTCGACACGCCGCACTCGGGCGACTCGCTCAGCGAGCCGATCGCGCTCACCGAGGTGCGCGGCTGGGCGGGCACCGGCCTGCGCGGCAAGCACGACGTCGTGATCGTGCTGGACCGCTCGGCGAGCACGTTCCGCGCGAGCGGAGTCGACGTGGACGGGGACGGAATCATCGGCAAGCAGTACCCCGGCGACCCTCCGGACGAGTGGGTCCTGTGGACCTCCGATTTCGGCGACACGATCGTCTCGGCCGAGACGCTCGCGGCGCGCCGGCTCGTCGAGCGGCTCGACGCCGACAACACGCGCATGGCGATCCTCAGCTTCGGCGGCAACACCAAGGTCGAGGCTCCGCTCGGCAGCTCGCGCGCCCAGCTGCTCGCCGCGCTCGACGCCCTGCCGCCGTGGCCGAACGAGAACGGCACCAACATGTACGCCGCGCTCGAGACGGCGATCGACGTGTTCGAGTCGGCGCCGCCCGAGCCGGGCGTGACCCGCCAGCGCGAGATCCTGCTGCTGTCCGACGGCGTGCCGACGTCGCCGCCCGAGCCGCCGGGCGCCGCACAGCGCATCTCCGTGCACGCGGCGCACAACGCGGCGCTCGCGCACGCCCGCATCTACGCGTACGCGCTCGGGCCGACCGCCGCGATCGCGCGCGATCGCTTCGACGAGATCGTGCGCGCGAACGGCGGCGAGCTGCTCGTGCTCGACTCACCCGCGGACATCGTCGAGTTCGTGCCCTATCTGTCGTGGACGAGCATCGCGAAGGTGAGCCTCGAGAACACGACCACCGGCGAAGCCGGCCGCGCGATGCGCCTGTTCCCGGACGGCAGCTTCGACGGCTTTGCGCCGCTGCAGCCCGGTCGCAACGAGCTGCGCTTCGTAGCGACCTCGCAAGGCGGCACCGAGGCGTCCATCACGCGCTGGATCAACTTCGAGAAGACGCCGCCCGACCCCGAGAAGCTCGAGCGGCTGCGCAAGCTGCTCGAGGTTCGCGCGATCGAGACCGAGCTCGCCGAGCGCGCGCGCGCCAAGCGCGAGGAGCACTTGAAGAAGCAGCTCGAGATCAAGCCGGCGAACTAGGGCTTGAGGAACGTCACTTTCCCGCTCGCGACGTCGTAGATGGCGCCGGCGAGGGCGATCTTCCCCGCGCCGAGCGCTTTGGCGAGATAGGGGCTGCGCGCGCGAATCTCGGCCAGTGAGTGGCGCACGTTCTGCTCCGCGACCGAGTCGACGCAGGCGTCGCTCTTCGCGTCGGTGCACTTCGCCGCGTCGATCGCCGGGTGGATCTTCTGCAGGAGCCCGGTCAGGTTGCCCAGCTCGACGCCCTCGAGCGCTCCCTTCACCGCGCCGCAGCGCGTGTGGCCGAGCACGACGATCAGCTTCGAGCCCACGTGGGCCGCGTACTCGAGGCTGCCGAGCTCGTCGTCGTTCACGACGTTGCCCGCGACCCGCACGCCGAAGACGTCGCCGATCCCCTGGTCGAACACGATCTCGATCGGCGCTCGCGAGTCCATGCACGCGAGAACCGCCGCGAACGGGAACTGCCCGGCGGCGGTCGCCGAGACCTTGGCGGACCAGTCGCGCGGCTTCGTCGCGTTCGCCGCGAAGCGCGCGTTCCCCTGCTGCAGCCGCTCGAGCGCCTGCAGCGGAGTCATCGCGCTCTGTGACTCCTGCGTCTGCACCTCGGACTTGGCCTGCTGCGCGAGCGCACGGCTCGCGAGCGCGGCCAGACACAGTGCGAGTGCGGCTGCGGTTCGCTTCATTTCGCTCTCCTTCGCCGTGAGCTGGGGCCGAGTGTAGCGCGTGGTATCCTGACTCCGTGGAGCGAGACGGCGATCACCTTCCGTTCGTGAGCTCGGGCTCCTACCCGCTTCGCGGCGGCAACGCGGTCCGTCCCCTGGTCGACGGCGGGCCCGCATTCACGCGGATCTGCGCCGCGGTCGCGGCGGCGCGCAGCAGCGTCTGGCTGACGGTCGCCTTCCACGAAATGGAGTTCGCCATGCCCGACGGGCACGGCAGCCTGTTCGACGTGCTCGACCGCGCGCACGCGCGCGGCCTCGACGTTCGCGTGAACTTCTGGCGCCATCCCCAACTCGCGGCGATGGATCCAGGGGTGCACTTTGCGGGGACAGAGGCCGACCGCGAGTATCTCCGCAGCCGCCGCTCGCGCTTCCTGGCGCGCTGGGATCGCGCGCACGGGCGCTACTGTCAGCACCAGAAGAGCTGGCTCGTGGATGCGGGACAGCCGGGCGAAGTTGCGTTCGTCGGCGGCATCAACTTGAACCAGAGCTCGGTCGTGGCGCCGGGCCATGCCCCGCGCGCGGGCGGCAGCACTCATGACGTCTACGTCGAGGTGCGCGGCCCCGCTGCGACCGACGTCCAGCACAACTTCGCGCAGCGCTGGAACGAGGCGAGCGACCGCGAGCTCGCCGACGGCCTGTGGCCCGACGCGCGAAGCCAGACTCTGCTCGAGTTCCCGCGCACGCTCTCCGCGCGCGCCGGCTCGGTGCCGGTGCAGATTCAGCGCACCGTGCGCGCCGGCCGCTATCTCGACGGAACCGCTGCGCCCGAGGCCGCGGCGTTCGCGATCGGCGACGGCGAGCACTCGATCCTGGCGCAGTATCTGCGCGCGATCGAGGGCGCCCGGCGTTCGATCTACATCGAGGACCAGGCGATCGGCGCCGCGCAGATCGTGGACGCCCTGCGCGGCGCGCTCGAGCGCGGCGTCGAGGTGGTCGTGCTGGTGCCGGCGGATCCCAACGACGAGATGGCCGCGGCCCGGCGGAATCCCGCGAGCGACGCGTTCTTCGAGTCACTCGCCCGACTCGGCGATTTCGAGCACTTCGCGCTGGCGGGCATCGCGGCGAACTCCGCGCCGGGCGACTACCAGAACGTGTACGTTCACGCGAAGATCGCGCTCGTCGACGACGTCTGGTGCACGATCGGCTCGGCGAACATCGGGAATCGCTCCTTCTTCGGAGACACCGAGCTGAACGCGTCGTTCTGGCACGCGCCGACGGTGCGCGCTCTGCGCTGCGATCTCCTGCGCGAGCACCTCGGGCGAGAGACTCGCGAGCTCGACGAGCGCGCGGCGCTGCGGCTCTACCGGGAGATCGCGCGCAAGAACGCTGCGCGGCGCGCCTCGGGCGAGCCGCTGGACGGGCTCGCCTTCGCGCTGGACCCCGCGACCTATGGCAGCGACTGAGAGCGGCTAGCGGCCGATGCCGCCGAACAGCGGGTAGGCGGCGCCGTAGCCCGTCTCGACGAGCTCGGTTCCGGGGCGCAAGCGCGCGACCGCTTCGCGGATCGGCTTCACATCGATCGCGCGCGAGAAGCCCGGCAGCCAGTCGTCGTGGTGACCGAGAAACACGCGCCGCGGGCGCAGCAGGTCGACCTGGCGCGCGACGAACTGCGCGAGCGACCCCTGGATCGGCTCCCCGTCGACGTTGCCCCGCCCTGCCGCCGCCAGGATCGCGACGTCGGGCCGCAGGTCGTGCAGGATTCCGCTCCAGTGACCCGAGGTGTCCTGATAGAAGAGCGAGCCCTCCGGCGTGTCGAAGTGATACACCAGCGCGCCCCCGTCGCCGCGCGGTCCCTGCGCGCTGGCGCGAAGGTGCGCGATCACGTCCGGGCCGAGCGTCCCGAAGTGCGCGCCGAGCGCGCGGAAGCGCTCCTGCTGCTCCTGCCAAGTGAGTCCCAGGTCTCCGATGCAGACCTCGTCGCTGGCGGCCGCCGCGGTCTGCGACCACACGCAGGAGTGTTGGCTCGGATACACGTCGACGGTGACGTCGGCGGAGAGCCGCAGCCGCTCCCCGCCCGCGACCGGAATCATCTGCGCGACGGGGACGCCCTGCGCTTCCATGACCCGGACCGTCTCGTGCGAGCCGACGATTCGCGCGCCGGTGCGCTTGGCGATCCGCTCCGCGCCGTACAGGTGGTCGAAGTGCGAGTGACCCACCACGATCCAGTCGGCGCGCTCGACGTCCTCGGGGCGCAAGCCGATTTGCGGCGCGGAAGGGACGCGGTCGAGATAGGCGTCGAGAAAGATCACCAGCTCGCCGACGGTGAGCCGGAAGGTGGCGCAGCCGAACCAGTCGAGCGCCGCGCTCACGGCGGGAGAGGTCCCGTGAGAGACGCGCGCTGCGAGATCTCGATCCAGTTGCCGTCTGGATCGCGCACGAACGAGATGCGCGCGACCTTGCCCAGCGTGATCGGCGGCCTGCCTTCGGCGCCCCCGCGGGCGACAATGCCCGCGTGCTCGGCGTTCACGTCGCCGACCTGGATCGTGAAGTAGCGGTAGCCGGACCCGGTCATTCGCCCGACCGGCTTTGCGTCGGCGGCGGCCGCGAAGCGCAGCAGTGAGTCGCCGCAGCGGAAGGCGTTCTCGCCGGCCGGCTCGAGCTCCAGCGCGCCGCCATAGAACCCGCGGAAGGCAGCGGGATCGCGGACGCCGAGCGTCAGCGCGATGCGCGACACGGACTCGTTCTGCTCCGGCACCAGCGCGACGCGATTTCCGTCGGGGTCGACGAGCTCGTGGCGCGCGCGCAGCCCCGGCCGCGCGATCGCGAGCTCCCGGTAGCCGGCGCGCGGCTCGTCCGGCAGCGGCTCGCGCGAGTGATTGATCTTCAGCACCGAGCCGAGCAAGCCGAGCCGGTGCTGCTGCACTCCGCCGCCCATCGGAAGCAGCTCCTCGTAGGGCAGCCCGATCTCGTCCCGCCAGAACGCGAGCATCTCGTCGCGCTTGTTGGTGTAGAGACCGACGTCGATGCGCGGCTTGGCGAGCTTCACGGGGGCAGCATAGTCGAGAACCGCAGCGGCGGCCGAGCGCGCCCCCCGCAGCGGCTGTGGCACGATGCGCTTGCGCCGTGTCGGCGCTCGAGGAGCACCGCGATGAGCCATCCGCCGCTTCGCTTCGGGATCTTTCTCGCGCCGTTCCACCCCGTGCGGGAAGATCCGACGGCGTGCCTGGACCGCGACCTCGAGCTCGTGAAGTGGCTCGATGAGCTCCGCTTCGACGAGGCCTGGATCGGCGAGCACCACTCCGCGGGCTACGAGCTGATCGCCTCGCCCGAGATCTTTCTCGCGATCGCGTCGCAGCACACGAAGCACATCCGGCTCGGCACCGGCGTGATCTCGGTGCCGTATCACCACCCGTTCATGATCGCGGAGCGCATCGTGCAGCTCGACCACATGACGCGCGGGCGCGTCATGTTCGGCTCGGGGCCGGGCGCCCTGCAGTCGGACGCGCGCATGCTCGGGCTCGAGGCGTCGAAGCAGCGCGACATGCTCGACGAGGGGCTCGGCGTGATCCTGCGCCTGCTGCGCGGCGAGACGGTGACTCACGAGGGGAGCTGGTTCCGGCTAGTCGACGCGCGGCTGCAGCTGCGGCCGTGGAGTCGGAACCTGGAGTACGCGGTCGCGTCGCAGATCTCGCCCGCCGGCGCGCGCATCGCCGGCAAGCACGGCGCCGGGCTCCTGTCGCTCGGCGCGACCAGCTTCGAGGGCTTCAGCATGCTCGGCATGAACTGGCAGGTCTACACCGACTCGTGTAAGGCGAACGGCTTCACGCCCGAGCGCTCGCGCTGGCGGCTGGTCGGCCCGATGCACATCGCCGAGACGCGCGAGCAGGCGCGCGCGAACGTGCGCTTCGGGCTGGGTGACTGGCTCTTCTACTTCCGCGAGGTCGCGTCCCTGCCGCTCGGCATGGAGGGCTCGGTCGACGAGGTGATCGAGAAGATGATCGCGCAGCGCTTCGCGGTGATCGGGACTCCCGACGACGCGATCGAGCAGCTCGAACGCCTGGAGCAGGAGTCGGGGGGCTTCGGCGCGTTCCTGCAGCTCGCCCACAACTGGGCGTCGTGGGACCACACGAGAAAGAGTTACGAGCTCTTCTCGCGCTACGTGATGCCGCGGTTCCAGGACCGCAACGCGGGGCGAATTGCCACGATCGAGGCGACCCAGAAGGCGCGCGGAGATCTCCTGGCCGAGTACGGCGGCGCGATCGCGAAGGAGTTCGAGAAACAGGGCATCAAGCTGCCCGGACAGTGAGTCAGCGCTAAGTCCGGCGTGCTCAGTTGACAGCCTTCGGCGCCCGCTCTAAACAACCGTCGCGCCGACGGACTTTGCGGGCGGGGTGCGCGTAGTGGGGGTGAAGATCACGGTCCGGGACGCCGCGCGACTGCTCGGCGTTCCCGAGAAGACGATCTACCGCTGGATCGACGAGCGGGGCCTTCCGGTTCACCGCGTGCACGGCCAGCACCGCTTCAATCGCGCCGAACTTCTGGAGTGGGCGACGGCTCAGGGCGTGCGTGTCTCGGCTGAATTGTTTCCCGAGACCCAAGACGACGAGACGCCGCTTCCCAGCTTGGAGAGCGCGCTCACTGCAGGCGGCGTCCACTTCCTGAAGGGCGGCGCCGACCGCGAGACCGTTCTGCACGAGGTCGTGCGGGTTCTGGATCTCCCGGAACGGGTAGACCGCGAGTTTCTCTACGAGGTGCTGCTCGCGCGCGAGAACCTGGGCTCGACGGCGGTCGGCGACGGCATCGCGATCCCGCACGTCCGCAATCCCGTGTTGCTGCAC